>NZ_JBMGQS010000021.1:0-62147 GCF_049060005.1 Flavobacterium sp. PLA-1-15
AAATTTCATAACATCTGTCATTTATAGTATAACACCTACTTAATATTTGATTGCTAATTTGGCTAAAGAAATTAAAACTAACAACAACCTTTAAATACAATTCGCTATGGACTCAAATTACATCATCAACAGATTGAAATCAACTCGTTACCAATATCCAACGGTTAACTTTCTAAGAACACGTCTTAAAAATCTGGAAGACACTACCAAAAGACAACAAATTATCTCCAACCTTAAAATGGAGGTTTGGAAAGAACGCAACAACGACATCCATGAGCCACTTTTGGACTTGTTATACCGCATGCCTATTGCTTCTTAAATATCAAAAACGCTCTAGTAAATTTGCTAGAGCGTTTTTCATTGCTTTTTGTTTTGTTCCCATTTCCTTTTAATTAAAGCGCCTAGCTTTGTTTCTGCTTAAAACCTAACTTGCCGGCAAATTTCTATGGCTTTTGCTTTTTGTTGTTATATTTAGGCATCAGAGATGTTGGGTTCTACCAAACGTTTTAACTTGTCCAGACATTCCTGCCAGCCCAAATAGCACATCTCCACCGGTATTGCATCCGGAATGCCTTCCTGTACTACAACAAGCTCAGCACCTCCTATAACTTCCTTTAAAGTTATTGTTGTGGTGATCTGTCCTGGCAAATTAGGATCGTCAAACTGGTCTGAAAATTTTAATAATTCGTTAGGGATAATTTCCAAATATTGTCCGCCAAAAGAATGGCTGTTGCCCGTACCGAAATTGGTAAACGACATTCTGTAATGCCCTCCAACCTTAAAATCCAGACTGTGTACCTTGCAGACAAAACCGTAGGGAGGAAACCACGACGCCATTGCATCGGCATCTGAAAATGCCTTGAAAACTTTTTCGGGACTGGCCGATAAGACTCTGTGTAGTGTTACTTTGTTCTTTTCCATGATAGCTGTTTTTAAACATTTGTTACTCAAATTTAAAGAAAAACAGTGAAAAAGCTGTTTAAAGAAAAGTGAAGTTTATACTTTTTTTACTCCTATCATTCACAAAAACAGTCTCTTGATTGGTTTTTCGATATTTACAATAATCCTAACTATATCCTTTCAGCTTACAATACTTTTCAATTTTGGCAGATTCCGTTTTATCAGCCTTAGCCGTTCTTGTACAAATAGTGGTTTCCAGAAATTCTACTTTTTTTCCACCTGTGTCAATCAACGTAACCTCGGCATAGATGGTGTAGGACTTTCCAATCTGGAAGAACACCCCACAATCGCCACCCATTGCTGGTCCGGTAACAATCGTGATGATTCCTTTTTTGATTTTTCCCTTATGGATTTTCGTCACCTCAACCTTGTATTTGACATTGCTGGCGAAATACCTGGGCAACCTGCCGTCTTTTTTACCAAAACTTTCCTTCGACAAGACTTTTCCCGTTACCACCACATCAGTTTCATCAAGCGCTTTTTCCATCGATGGTGTAGGGATGCAACTGCAGGCAAAAGAGTAATTGAAAATTAATAATAGAAAGATGGAATAATAGGTTTTCATTGCTTATAGATTTGAGGTTGAAGGTTTATAAAACTCATAGTGACCACGTGAAGGGATTCGCTCGGTAGCGGGGAGTTAGCCGACGTTTTTTGGCATTAAGATTTTTGTTTTAATTCCGTAAACATCGTAAACAACTTTTGCTTTGTTGACAGTTCGTTTGTCATTACTTATAAAATAATCGCAATGAGAAGCGTAAAACGTATGACTACTATCCCAAAGACGAGCATAATTTGACTTGTCATTAGCTTTATCTTTCCAATAACCTAGCATATCCAAAAGTTCAAAAATCGCTGCAATTCTGTTACTTCTACCAAATGTCTTACCATCGGGATGATGTGAAATGCCAATTTCAATCATATTTAGAAACGTATAATCTTCACCGAATTGAGTTAACATTTTTGTTAATTGTTGAATTACTTCTGATGGGCTATAATTATTTAGTTTTTGCGGATCAATACCAAGTATTTTCTGGCTCTCTAATTTTTGTTCTTCAGAAACGAAATTTGTCATTCCCTTTATTGCATTTTGAGCAAATGATACTTCAGTAATGGTTTCGATTACTGTAAAAGGACTTTCCTCATATTCATAGACTTCATTTTGTAAATTTTCATTCATATAGCAATTTTTTGAAAAATTTGCTATAGTTTTTAGCCGTTGGTTAATTCTTTCATTCCTCTGATTTTCATCATTACCTTTTATTTCCAAAGTTTCTTGAATATGAGAAGCTGAAAAGAAAATCTTATCAATTTTATTTTCGATTAAAGTTTCTAAATCGCTTATTGAAATTTTCCCTTCCTCTAAGTAGATAAAAATGTTGTTGTCAAGATAGATGTTCATATAAAATGTTGGCTAACGTTTCGGGACTTTGCGATGGTGAGGCAATCGAAGCACAACTTGTCCCGATTTTACATCGGGAAATCTTCAATTTTGCACAAAAGTTTAATCGAAGAACTGCCATTGAACTTTGCCTATCTTGTCCCGATACATCGGAATTCGACCCACTACTCCCAAACCTTTCCTTATCGGTAGTTTTATTATTTTATTTTTGTTAATGCTTTTGAATTCCTCAACAGAAAAACATATTGAAAATAATCTGTAGTAAAGGTACCTTTTTGAGGAATAATATTGTCTCCAAAAACCCTCGATTTTACATTAATTAAATGTTGAGATTTTAGAAACGGTGAATTCTTTGCATTTAACTTGAAAAGAGTAATAGAATTAGGTTCACTTAATTCTTTTAAATCATTAATACCCTTAACAAGTTGCAATGGGCCGTCTGCATTAATCCAATCTACTTTTTCATTTTCTGGCGTAGGAAATTGAGGATTTTTAGGAAGGTACATTTCGCTGTCTAAAGTATAACTAACAAAACTGGTTGTTTTAATGCCTGATTTTTTTAGTTCGGAAGCGAAAGTCTCGCTTCCATTCTCAGTCCTATTTTGCAGGACGTGAAAATAACCAAAAAGACCATAGAATTTTTCGTTTTCAAGGCTCATCTTTTTGATTGAATTTTTAAAATTAATTACCATTGCTGAATCTCTTGCTACATTAGAATCATCATTAAAATTTTTGTCTATTCCAATGACGGTAATTTTTAATGAATCTGTTAGTTTTTGGTTATAATCATAAATGTCGTTCCATTTATTAAATAGTTCCTGACTCGATTGTTGCGGAATTCTTTCTTTAATTGCTACAACTACCTCTTTTAAAGTTTGTTGGTTTTTTGAACTATCTTTCAAAAAAACATTAAGTTTTTTAGCAGTTATGCTATCCATTTCTGCGATGTAATATTTAACACCCAATTTTTTATTTAGAAAAAAGAGCATCTCCTTGTCCAATTTTTGATTGTCAGCGTAGCCGTGAATCTCTCCCAAAAGGAAAACCTTTGATTTGTAAAAGTCATCATCAAATAATTTTTCATTAATTGAGTTTGTAATTTCAATCTTATTTTTTGTCAAATAACTTATATTGACTTCATTCTTAGATTCTAAAAATAATTTATTGCTGACAAAAAAGTACAGGATAAATAGTAAACAAACACTTAAAATAGTAATAAATGTGAACTTAATGATTTTTAAAATTTTCTTCATTGTATATTACGTTGATTATTATGGTTTAAAAGTATTGTCAATCGAAATGATACTAAAATATTAATTACTCAATTGTAGGCTTTCTTTCATAAACCGTCTTTACATCGTGCTGTTGGTTAAAATTACTGCCAACGTTTCGGGGCTTTGCCATGGGAAGGGATTCGCTCGGTAGCGGGGGCTGGACCAAACGAAGTTATGGAAAAGTAACGAAATTCTATCACAAACTAGCAGTTGCGCAAAACCGCTGTTATAAACAGTTTTAAAAATTGTAACCAACTGATAATCTAAACAATGTATTAGTCAAACTAAGTTTATTATTGTACATATCTTCATATTCATAAACTTTAGAAAAGCCTTTATAAGTACTTAATTCTACAAAATAATTATCAATTTTAAATCCTCCTCCAACATTAAATCCATAATCAATATCTGATTTTACATCACCTAAATCATTACTCATTTTTTCTGTTTGAATTAGATATCCAATTTGTGGCCCTGTAATAAAGTAAATTTTATTACCAAACTTGAATTCTAACGGAACATTTAAATACGATAATTTGTAATCAAGTTGAGTAAGATTAAAATCTGAAGATTGTTTTGTTTCGGTTCTGTCTCCTTGTTGTGAAAAAACTAATTTTGGTCTAAAGCAAATTTTATCATTTAGTCGTATTTCATATAAAACTCCAAGATGAAAAGATATAGAACTTTCTGTAAGTAGTCCTTTAAAATTACCTTCAGTTAAATAATTGTAATTGATTCCTGTAAAGACGCCAAATTTATGTTGACCGTAAGATAAGTTTAAAACAAGGATTAGAATTAAAGACAAAATATTTTTTTTCATAATTGATGTTGTTTCTTTTTTAGCAGAAAAGTTCATATAATTGTTTATAGCGTTCTCGCGCTACACGCAGTTTGGGATTAAATTAAGCCCATTCTTCGGATTTGCCAAATCTTCCAAATACAAACCAATTTTTCCATTAAGCCAAATGCCCAAATTGCTTGTAGCGTGTGTTAGCTGTTCGGCTTTTTATCCATAAAACTTGGTCTTTTTCCTAGTTGTGGTTTTTCAATTTGTGGCTTATCGTATATTGCTAACAGTAATTCATTAAATTTCTCATCAAATCTAAAATTGTCGGTCATATTAATCGCAATAAATTGTTGAATAAAATCAGGAATTGATGTTTCAAATGTCCCATTTTTTAAAATAGGAATGTACTTTTCATTTGATGTGATTTTTTTATAAAGTTCAACATTAAAAATAGAGTATTCGTAACCGACTCCACCATCTCTTTTTTCAGCTTTTAGTTTATAGTTTTCGGTAAAAATCATTAAAACTTTATCAGATTTTTTAACCGCTTCATCCATAAAATGTAACATATTTTTACCTGGTTTTAAATCATAACGATCCAAAATAACTGTTACACCATTTTCAATTAGTTTAGTAGCTAATCCAAGAATCCAATTTTTGTGATCTTCGTCATCCCAAGAATATGAAATAAAAACAGTTGGACTTTCGATTGTTTCGGTTGTTGCTAATGGCTCTTCTTTTTCGACGATTGAAATTTTGTCTTCAAACCAAATATCTATTACTTGTGGTTTTAGCGTCTCTTTTTGAGAATGCTTTTCTTTTTCTTCTTCTTTAGAATTTTCTACTTCTTCCCAAATCCTTGCAATTATTTGGTTTCTGACATCTTCTTTAAATAACATTAAAATGTCATAGTAATAATTTTTTCTACTAGTACTTAAACCTTTTTCTTGTCGGTAACTAATGTATTGATTATAGTCCGCAAAATTATTATCAAATTCTCTAATTATTCCAATAAATCTATTGCCCGAAAAATATGTTGGCAATCCTTGCTGGTTGATTGCTTCAAAAAGTTTGTTATATTCTCTAACCCAATTTAATTCCATATTTCTTATTTAGTTTCGTGGTTTTTGAAGCTGACAGCTAACTTATATATATGTATGGTTTTATGATACATATCCACCCAAATTAGCTGTATAAGTATAATAAATTCCCCGAAATATACACAAAAAAACCATTCACAAATAAAAGTCAGAAAAATCAATCCAAATTACGGTTTCCCGTAAAGCCACAAAAAAAGTAAAAAAGCCTTAGGGATCCCCAAGGCTTTTAAAAATACACCGCTTTCGTTTAAGAAATCAGATGCTTGCCCAGATACTGGCTTGTTGATTTCAGCACATTATCGTTTGAAACCATAAACGCCCAGCATTCTACATTTTGCCCTACCAGATAGCCCGGCAAGTTCAATACAGCTTCCCCTCTTGCACGTGTTCCTGCACCCAGAAAAAACTCATACAGTTCTGTTTCGGGTTCAAAAAGAACCACCAGCAATCGGTCGTCTATTTTGGCATTGCCCTGTTCCGAATTGTCCTGCCATTTCAGTTCCAATCGCTTTGAGCCAACAGCTTCCGCCTCCAAATTCTGCGGTTGCAGGAGGGTGCCCTTGGAGAAAAGTGCCTTGTGGTAAAGGATTACCGCCTCTGCTCCTACTGTTGCTACCGCTTCCTGCAAATAATAGGAAGTTGCCATGTTGTAGCGCGACCTTGAGCCCGAAGGCATCCCGAAAAACTGCGACAAGATTTCTCTTGCCGGGGTCATAAACCTTGTTACTGCCGAAAAACGCTCGCGTTGTGCCAGCTGAGCTGGCGTTGGCAATTTCTTGCTTTTTCTAGGCCTACCGCGCATTACGCTTTTGCCCCTAAAACTCGATCCCACTACCGGACCTACCAATCCTGAAAATGCTCCAAGGATTCCCTGTTCATACGTACCCATAATTCAATAATTTTTGGTTAGTTAATACTTAATCTTGACACTTACTGCCGATTTCTAAAGCGAATGTAGGATGGTTTTTTGAGCCCGCAATGAGCCTGTCTGCAGTTGTCCGAACGGGAGATAATTCTTCTAAATTACGACTATCTTAACGTAGAAAAGAACACCAAATGTCCGACACTGTCCGATGTACCCAAAATGGAAGCAGGTTTGTTCGAAGATTGTTCGAGGATTGTTCGACTCGATGGTGTCAAAATAGACCCTCCGTCGAACAATCCTCGAACAAAGGTGGTAGAAAGCTCCTAAAAGCCTTATGTATAAAGGGATTTTAGATAATTACAAACAGCGTTTTTGTACCTAAATTGACGTTTTTGAAACACAGTCAAAATTGCTCAAAATTGGGCAAAAAAAACCTGCAGGGAATACTGCAGGTAGGGGTATTTTTTTTAAGGAGAGGGAGGCGCTTCCATCATATTCATCACCATGTGGAGCGGGTAAAAGTGTTTTCCTCCAATCTTTCTGGAAAACACGAGTTTTTTCTTTCGCCAGCGGTAGAGCGTTCGGTCTTCCACTTTAAAAAGAATCTTCATTTGAGCAGTGTCCAGATAAATTGATTCAATGCTCTTGTCCGCCATTAAGGCCTTCATAATGTCAAATTGACTGTGTTTCATAAATCAGCTTTTATGGTTAAAAAAAATAAAAAAATTCGGCACATACTAAGAACGAGCATCATTGCAATTTATATTTCTCAATCCAATGCTCTTATCGTTTTGGATAGCCTCTTGAAACTACCCTATCAGGAAAGCCACAAAAAAGCCCAACTGATTAATTATGATAAATTTATAAAATATACTCATACAATTAATACTTATTTTAAAAATTATTTAAAATAAGTATTAAATAAAAAACATCAAACCATCAATGTTTTTTTAATATTAGGAAAATTGTATAAAATAAGTTAAACCGTATGCCAGCAACACAAGGTTTGCTATCTTTGAGTAGGTCTTGAACTGATTCCTTTATGAAGAAAGAAAAAAGAAAAAAGACTAGGAGACCCAAGACCTTGAACCCATAACCCTGAACCCATAACCTTACACCACTTCTATGGAAGAATTTAAAGACCAGGCCGAACAGCTGTTCTACCACTACAAGAAAAACAGGCTTCCTGTACCGAATTTGCGCCAGCAGATGCTCGAAAGCGGGTATATGGACACGGTGTATGACGACTTTAGGAGCGAGCTGATTGTCATCAAGAGCGGGATTGTTTCCTCTGCCGATGAGGCACAGCGGTGCAATGTGATTATTGACGAACTTGTTCAGCAATTGAAGGATATTGTGGAGGGATAATACCGAAGGCACTCCGATAATTTGCTGTTTGAAATGCACTTTCTAAGGTGTAAATCAATTCACAAAAAACCTAAATTTAGTGGGGTATTTGCTTTTTGAACTATCTGCAAAACGCTTATCTTTGCTGGAAAATCAAAACAAATGAAGACGTTACAAACCATAATTGAACAGGCTTGGGAAAACCGCGCCTTGCTACAGGAAGAAACTACAACCAATGCCATCCGTGAGGTGATTGACCTTTTGGATGCCGGAACTTTGCGTGTTGCCGAACCAATTGAAGGTGGCTGGCAGGTGAACGAATGGGTAAAGAAGGCCGTGGTAATGTATTTTCCGATTCAAAAAATGGAGACATGGGAAGCGGGTATTTTTGAGTACCACGACAAGATGCTTTTGAAGCGTGATTATGCCGAAAAAGGAATCCGTGTGGTGCCTCCGGCTGTGGCACGTTATGGCGCCTATATTTCAAAGGGTGTGATCTTGATGCCGAGCTATGTGAACATTGGTGCGTTTGTGGACGAAGGTACGATGGTGGATACTTGGGCAACGGTTGGTAGCTGTGCGCAGATTGGAAAGAACGTTCACTTGAGTGGTGGTGTTGGAATTGGTGGTGTATTGGAACCATTGCAAGCAGCTCCGGTTATCATTGAAGATGGTGCTTTTATCGGTTCGAGATGTATTGTTGTGGAAGGTGTTCGCGTAGAGACCGAAGCGGTTTTGGGAGCGAATGTTTGCCTTACGGCTTCTACTAAAATTATAGATGTTACGGGAGATACTCCGGTTGAAATGAAAGGGGTTGTTCCGGCACGTTCGGTAGTGATTCCGGGAAGCTATACCAAGAAATTTGCAGCAGGAGAATTTCAAGTGCCTTGTGCGTTGATTATTGGAAAGCGCAAGCCTTCGACTGATTTGAAGACCAGCTTGAACGACGCTTTGCGCGAATACGACGTGGCGGTTTAATTTAATTATGAGTTATGAATTATAAGTTGCACAGCAGTAACTCATAATTCATAACTCATAACTCATGATTATAAAATATGAAAGTATTAGTGATTCAGCAGAAAATGATTGGCGATGTATTGGCAAGTACGATCATCTGCAACAATCTGAAGTTGCTTTATCCCGATGCGCAGGTGGATTATCTCATTTATCCTTTCACAAAACCTGTGGTGGAAAACAATCCTAATATTGACAACATTATCCTATTCAAGGACGAATACAGGAAAAGTAAGAAGGCCCTTCTGGGGTTTTTATTAAGCATCAGAAGGGCCAAATACGATATAGTAATCGATGCTTATGGCAAGCTTGAAAGTAATCTCGTCGTAGGAATTTCGAAAGCAAAGACTAAAATTGGGGTTGACAAATCCTACACGCGTTTTCTGTATACCGAGACGGTTTGCGATGGTGTAAAGGCGGTAACCAATGCAGGGATAGCGCTCGAAAATAGGCTCAACCTATTGCATTCCCTTAATCCGAAAAATATTTCCCTTGATATAAAGCCCCGTATTTTCTTGACCGATCAGGAAATTGAGAACGGAAAGCACATCCTCGAACAAAACAATATTGACTTTTCCAAGAAGCTTTTTATGATTGGTGCGTTAGGAAGCGGCACTATAAAGACCTACCCTTTTCCGTTTATGGCAAAGGTGTTGGATTTTATTGTGGAAAAAACCGGAGCCACACTGCTCTTCAATTACATGCCTTCGCAACGAAAGGAAGCTCAGGAACTTTTTGATTTGTGCGAACCAAAGACACAGGGAAACATCAGGATTGATGTGATTCCGGGAAGCATTCGGGAGTTTCTTTCGATTACCCATCATTGTGATGCCTTGATAGGCAATGAAGGAGGCGCTGTAAATATGGCAAAGGCGATGAACATCCCTACCTTTACGATCTTCTCGCCCTGGATCAGGAAAGAAGCGTGGAATGCTTTTGAGGACGGCAAGACGAATGTATCCGTTCACGTGAGGGATTTCAAACCGGAACTGTACGGTGCTAAATCTGAAAAGGAAATGAAGAAGCAGTCCCTTGAGCTCTACCAGCATTTCACTCCCAACTTTATCCTGCCTATTCTGACTGCATATTTAAATTAAGGTCGATCCCGACAGGTGTCCGTACTACCTTATACTTTTGAGTATATTCCCTGATGGCAAAATTCTTTTTCCAGGTGGCTTCGTTTACATAACCGCGTGCATGGTCCAAATGGATGCACACGGCACTGTAGCGTATCTGCTTTGATTTTAGCCCCTTATTGAAAAGCCTTTCTCCCAATTCCCTATCCTGCCCTCCATATTGCATCTCTTGGTTGAAACCATTGATTTCGACTATGTCTTTTTTCCAACCAGAAGCATTATGTCCGTTCCATGTGGCTTTTGTTGGGGTAATGGCATTCATTATTCTAGCCGCCAAGCCTTTTGCCATGAGCTTGCTGGCCTTGGATGTTTTTTTCAATCCTTGAGAAACAAGCCATCTTACATCAAAACAATCCTGACTTATAATATCTTCTTTCGAAATAATCTTGGAAACATCCATTGGAAGCATAAAATATCCGCCTGAAAGAAAATAGCCTTTTTGACGGTATTTCAGATGCGTGGCTACAAAATCTTCCCTGGGAATGCAATCACCATCGGTAAAAATCAGATAATCAGTGTTTGAAGCTATAATTGCCTTGTTCAGTATCTGTGATTTCTGGAAGCCATTGTCTTCCTGCCAGACGTGAATCAAGGGCATTTGAAGTTGGGGACGCAAAGCATCAAGTAACTCTTTTGTGGTGGCTTTGGAACCATCATCGGCAATAATGATTTCAAAATCTTTTTCCGTCTGCACGCTTAAGCCCCAGATTACTTTTTCGAGCCAAGCTTCGGAATTATAGGTGGTGAGGATAACAGAAGTCTTCATTTTTTTCTAATAGCATTTGCTACAAAATTAAGACCGAGCTATTGCCAGAGTGTTTTCAGATTATCATCGAAACATCAATAATTACTTGGAGTTATTAATTAAAAGCTAAATAAAATGTACAGTTCGCATCTATTCAACCAAAACCTTAATAGAAAGTATTTTTTTTCTTAACAATATAGAAATATAACTCTCAGTATTTTTTCTAAAAGCTATGTTAAATATTTTCAGCCGTGAATATCCATAGCTTAACTTTGAGAGAAAACACGACTTTTCAATCACTTTTAACCGAAATATGTATAATTTCTTACTTTATATCGCACACCCCTACAGTATTCCAATTGGAAGACCGCTTCAACAAGAAATAGAACGACAGGGCCATAGTGTAGCTTGGTTTTCTGAATTAGAATATACCAAAAGCCATCTTAAAAAGGAAGATACTATTTTGGATACTATTGAGGAAGTTCTGGATTATAATCCACATATTGTTTTGACTGCTACTGATACTGTAGCCGATTTTATCCCGGGGATTAAAGTGCAAATATTTCACGGCTTCTCTGCCAATAAAAGGCCGTTGATGAGCGATCATTTCAAGATTCGTGGTTTCTTTGATTTGTATACAACCCAAGGGCCATCGACTACCACAATATTCCAGCAGCAGGCAAAAAAATACGGTTTTTTTGAAGTTGTAGAGACGGGATGGTCCAAAGTAGACCCGCTTTTTCCGTTAGAAGTAAAGCCGGTTTCTGAAAGACCCGTTATTCTGATTTCCTCCACTTTTACAACAAAGCTCAGTTTAGCAAAAAATGATGACGTTTTTCAAGAAATAAAACGCTTGTCTGAAACAGGCAAATACCAGTTTCTTTGTGTTTTACATCCAGTTCTGGATAAGGAGACAAAAGACAAATTTCAATCTTTGGAAGGTAAATATTTCAACTATTTTGACACTTCAGATCTTATTCCGCTTTTTAAAAGAGCCGACATCATGTTCTCCGATACCACATCGGCAATTATTGAGTTTTTGGTACAGGAAAAACCAGTTGTGACTTTTAGAAACAGAAAACCGGGCGATCATTTGATTGATGTTACGAGTGTATCGGAAATTGAAGACGCATTGGATTTGGCACTTACCAGACCCGAAAAGACTATAACTGCAATTCAAGATTACATCAAATGGACACATCCTTACTCAGATGGAAAATCCAGCAAAAGAGTCGTTGACGCTACCATTGCTTTTTTGAACAAAGACAAATCACACTTGAAATCCAAGCCTTTGAATCTCATTAGAAAATGGCAATTAAGAAAGCGCTTTAATTATTTCACATTTAAATCCTACGACAAACCAATAACACTAAATTTATAATAAATAATTACATTTGGGGCGTAAATTATTATGCTTATAAATGTATAACTACTATAGCCTCCTAAAACTATTAGCAAAGCGACTGGGCATTGTTTTCATTATCTATCAACTGTGCAGGATCCTCTTTTTGGCATTCAATCAGGATTCTTTTACAAACATCAACCTGAACACTTTTATTGGTGGCTTCCGGTTTGATCTATCGGCTATCAGTTTTATCAATATCCTTTTTGTGCTTTTGCATCTGGTTCCCGGAAATTTCAAATACAGGCCCGGCTATCAGAAGGGATTGAAAATTGGCTTTTTTGCAGTGAATATTATTTTTATTGCGACCAATTTTGTCGATTTTGAATACTACAAGTTTACCGGCAGGAGAAGTTCCTTTGGGCTGATCACTGCCAAAGGGATGGAAAACGAAATTGGCGGCTTGCTGGTTTCGTATCTAAAAGAGTTCTGGTACTTGCCATTACTCTTGATTGGTTTGGCTATTCTTTTATGGAAATTGTTTTCAAAGCCCCACCTTGTGCTTCCTGCAGAGAAATTGAATGTTAGGGACATTACAAAACAATCATTTATTCTACTGTTTGCGCTTGCGGTTACTTTTTTGATGGCACGTGGTGGCTGGCAAAGGAAACCGCTCAGGATTGTTGATTCCATCAATTATGCTTCACTGGGAAATTCGGCATTGGTATTGAATACACCTTTTACCATTTTTAAGACACTTGGCGCGAAAGAGAGCCTGAGCGACGTGAAATTTTACACAAACTCCGAACTTGATGCAATTTTTAATCCGGTAGTTCGAACAAATCCATCTGAAAAGCCCATCAGGAAAAATGTGGTGGTGGTGATTCTGGAAAGCTTTGGCAGCGAAAACGTACAGGCTGGCTATACTCCCTTCGTAGATTCCTTGATTACACAATCGTATTATTTTAAAAATGGATTTGCCAACGGAAAGGTTTCTATTGACGCTGTCCCTTCTACATTATCAAGCATTCCAAGCTTGATGAACACCTCGATGATTTCATCTGGGTATTCTCTAAACGAAGTATACGGATTGCCGAAAATCTTTAAAAAACAAGGCTACAATACTTCTTTTTTTCACGGTGCCTTTAATGGAAGTCAGAATTTTGACCAATACTGCAAGGTTGCCGGATTTGAAAAATATTATGGCAAAAATGAATACACTCCTTACAATGAAGCTGATTTTGATGGCCGTTGGGGAATTTTTGATGAGGAGTTTCTGCAGTTCTTTTGCAATGAAATAAGCACTTTCAAGCAACCTTTCTTTACCTCTGTGTTCACCATTTCCTCCCATCAGCCTTTTATTATGCCTGAAAAACACAAAGGCAAATTTCCAAAAGGCACTACACAGATTCATGAAACATTGGGATATTCTGATTATGCTTTGCGTCGCTTTTTTGATACCGCCAAAAAGCAAGACTGGTACAACAATACTTTGTTTGTGTTTACAGCCGACCATACTGGCGCTTTTGGGGAAGGCAAATACAAGACCAGCATCGGCAAGTTCATGGTTCCTATTTTCTTTTTTGATCCATCAAACCCCGGGCTCAAAGGAGTAAGTGAGAAAAACTTCCAGCAAATTGACATCCTTCCAAGCATACTGGACTATTTGAATGTAAAGGACAATGTGGTCAGTTTTGGAAAGTCCTACCAATCCGACAAGAATTTTGTTGTGACTTATCTCGACAATATATACAATTATATCAATAATGATTATTATCTTGCCTTTGACGGAACAAAATCAATCGGCCTGTACGATTTCAAAAAAGACCCCATGCTGAAGAAGAATCTTTTGGATTCTGAAAAGAAGATCCATAGTGAAATGGAGCAATTCATAAAAGCCTATATTCAGTCCTTTAACGAAAGAGTAATCAATAATCAATTAACCGTAAAACCGTAATCATTTATGAAGATTCTGGTCATTCAGCAAAAAATGATTGGTGATGTATTGGTGAGCAGCATCATCTGCAACAACCTTCGAAAAGCCTATCCGGAAGCAACAATTGACTATCTGGTAAACGACAATACGACTCCTGTATTAGAAGGAAATCGTGCTATTGACAACATAATACTGTTTGGACAAGGACCACAGAAAAGTTTTATTGAACTTCTGAAATTTGCAATGACCATCCGAGAAAATAAATATGATTTGGTAATTGATGCATATTCCAAATTGCAAAGCTGGGTCATTACCCTTTTGAGCGGTGCAAAACGCAAGATTTCCTATAAAAAATCAGGAAGAACATTTCTTTATACCGATAATGTTCCGATGGCTGCTTTTCCTGAAAGCAACTTGGGATTGGCCATTGAAAGAAGGCTTTCACTTTTATCACCATTGGATTTAAAGATAGAAAAAGAAGTTCAACCTAGGCTGTTTGTTACAGAGAAAGAAAAAAAAGAGGCTGAGGAATTGTTTCGCAAGCACAATGTTAGACCAGACAGAAAAACAATAATGATCAGTTTGCTGGGAAGTGAGGAAATCAAAACCTATCCCCTTGCGTATATGGCCAAGCTGTTAAATTTTATTGGAGAAAACTATGATGTGAACATTCTTTTCAATTATTTTCCAAAACAGCTAGAACAGGCAAAGACAGTTTTGAGCTTGTGTACAGAAAAGACAAAAGAAAAAGTCTATTTTGATTTGCTTGGCAATGATTTGAGATCATTTATTGGAATAATGGACCGTTGCGAC
Source organism: Flavobacterium sp. PLA-1-15 (assembly GCF_049060005.1). Taxonomy (NCBI): domain Bacteria; kingdom Pseudomonadati; phylum Bacteroidota; class Flavobacteriia; order Flavobacteriales; family Flavobacteriaceae; genus Flavobacterium; species Flavobacterium sp. PLA-1-15. Next base: position 14,722 of record NZ_JBMGQS010000021.1, read on the forward strand.
ATCATTTTTGGGAACGATGGAGGTTCTATAAATATGGCAAAAGCATTAGGTAAAGGTTCTTTCATCATTTTTTCGCCGTGGATTGAAAAGAAAATATGGGCCACTTTTGAAGATGGAATTCGTCATACGTCAATTCATTTGAATGATTTCAGACCCGAATTGTTTACAGAGAAATCGTATCATGATTTAAAAAAGCTCTCCCTCCCACTTTATTCCGAATTTCTGCCTGAGTTAATTTCCCCAAAACTAAAAGCCTTTATAGACATGAATCTAAACAACCAACAAACTGCATAACAATCATTTACGCCATAAAACAAAAACAGAGTTGTCAAACAAAACCCCTAACAAAACATCTTATAGTTTAAAAAATGTTGAAAATAGTGTGACTATATCGCTTTTTTAATAATTAATCCTTTGAAAAAAAGGTAAATAAATTATATTTGTTGAAACTTAATTTTTAAATGAAATTCACGCCTGCAAAAAAAATATCGGTTCTCATCATTACCCTAAACGAAGAGACCCATATGAAAGAACTCCTAAGCGATTTAGATTTTGCCGATGAAGTGATTATAGTTGACTCTTTCAGTAAAGATCGAACACGTGAAATTTGTGAATCTTTTGATAATGTAAAGTTCATTGAACATCCATTTGAAAATTATACTTCCCAAAGAAATTTCGCCATTGATCAGGCCAACAACGAATGGATACTTTTTATTGATGCAGATGAAAGGCTAACACCTGAACTTAAGGAAGAAATCTTTCAAATTCTAGACAGTAATACAGACGTTAATGCTTTTTACTTCTATAGAAAATTCTTCTTCAAAAAGAAAGTTTTGCATTTCAGCGGATGGCAAACCGACCGTATTTTCCGATTATTCAGAAAAGACAAAGCAAGATATACTTACAAAAGATTGGTGCATGAAAAATTAGATGTAGAAGGAAAAGTGGGCATTCTCAAAAACAAGCTCATCCATTACTCCTACAGCGATTATAACACCTACAAAGGAAAAATGGTTGCTTATGGGAAACTGAAAGCCAAGGAAAAATTCTTAGCAGGTTTTAAACCTAATTTCATTTATAAAAACTTTCACCCAGTTTATAATTTCTTGTATCAATACCTCATCCGTTTGGGAATCTTGGACGGGAAAAAAGGTGTCATTATATGCTATCTTAATGCCTTGAGCGTGACGGTTAGATATCAAGAACTTGCAAAACTTTATAAAAAAGATTAATTTTTTGTAGTTTTAAATCATCTCACAACAGAATTAGGTATTTCATATATTCCAAAAATGAAAATAACACTCATAAGTCTTGATAATTGGGGTTTTAATCAGCATTTGGCAGGTGCTATGTCCGAAAAAGGGCATGTTGTTCAACACATCAACTTTAATTCTTTTTCGTATAAATATCCTAGCTTCCTCTACAAGATTTATAATTTTCTCTTGAAGGCGTTTGCACGAAAAAACCTCAAGCATATTTACTACGGCAAGGAAATTCTTAAAAGATTGGAAGCTTTCGGACATCAGGATATCATCATCACCATGAAAGGGGATTTTATTGCTTCTGAAAGTATAATGGAATTTAAAAAGCATACCGATAAATCGATTGCTTTTTTTAATGACAACATCCGTAGGTACCCAAATATTGCGAATGTAATTCCGCTTTTTGACGAGGTATATTCTTTTGAAAAGGAAGATTGCAAAAAATACAATCTTAAGTTTAAAACAAATTTTATCTACAAGCAGGAAACGAGCGAAAGGACCACTTTTAAGTACCAGCTTTTTAATATTTCATCAAAAGACAGAAGAAGCAACACCATTATAAATATTGCCAAACAACTTAAAGATAAAGGGATCGAATACAAAATAATCATCTTTGACAAAAAACACAAGATCAAGGACAATGATTTTGTTGATTTGATTCGAAAGCCGATAGGTTTGGATGAAGTAAATCAATACATAAAGGATTCCAAAGTATTATTAGACATTCACCGGCAAAAGCAAGACGGACTATCTTTTAGGGTTTTTGAAAGTTTGGGGTTGCGTAAAAAATTAATCACTACCAACCAAGATATTAAAAATTATGATTTTTACAATCCTGATAACATTCAGATAATCGACTCCGAAAAACCAGAATTCAATGTTGCTTTTTTTGAAAAGCCATATCAGGAAATTCCAACCGAGATACTATCTAAATACCTTATCACGAATTGGTTTGAAGAATTTTTTACTTAATTTTATCCAATGACTAACAAAGATATCTATATATTATGTCCTCCAAATAATGCAACTGGAGGTCCTGAAGCTTTGCACCAATTAGGCCATCTTTTAAAAGAAATGGGCTATAAGGTCAAAATGCTTTACTCGAAAAGGAAAATGAATCCAGTACATCCTTTTTACCAGAACTATGACGTTCCTTATACTTTTAAAATAAGTGATAGTCCGAATAACATTGTCGTTATACCCGAATCGATGACCAACTGGATCGCGCGTTATCCTTTATCTGAAAAGAAAGTGTGGTGGCTGAGCCTTGATTTCTATGAAGTTTTAATGAACAGCCGTGAGGCAAAGAAAAACTGGATTAGGAAAATAGTGGTTCCCTACAAACATACGGAATACCGCTTTGAAAAGGATAAAACTGTAACGCATTGGAACCAATCACAAAGAACTAAAGAGTTCCTTTTGACCAAGGATTTGGACAACCCGATAGAATATTTATGTGATTATGTGACGGAGCTGTTTTTTGAGAATTTGCCAAATTTGAATGATTTCGAAAAGGAAAACATCATTACTTATAATCCGAAAAAAGGACTGGATAAGATTGGCCCAATCATCAACAGCCTTCCTCAATATAAATGGGTCCCGCTACAAGGAATGACACGTGTTGAGATGCGTGATTTATTGAGAAAAACAAAATTGCATGTAGATTTTGGTTATTTCCCCGGAAGGGATAAAATTCCGCGTGAAGCATTGGTTTCAGGATGCTGTTTATTGACCGGTAGAGATGGAACTTCTGGTTTTAAAGAAGATTTGGGCATTCCAGAACAGTACAAACTTCACGAAAATGAAATCACGGTTGAAAATGCGAGTGCAAAAATCAATCACATTATGGAAAATTTCGAAACGGTTAGACAAGATTTTCTTTCGTTCAGGGAATTTGTAATGGGCGAAAAAGAAAGAATGATTGCTGACATTAAAAAGATATTTCGCTAGAATTATGAAAAAAGAATACGACTATTTAATTGTAGGCTCAGGTCTTTTCGGGAGTGTTTTTGCTCATGAAGCAACAAAACGTGGCAAAAAGTGCTTGGTAATTGACAAGCGTAATCATCTTGGCGGAAATGTGTATTGTGAAAACGTGGAGGGCATCAACGTTCATAAATACGGCGCACATATTTTTCATACTAATGATGAAACGATTTGGAATTATGTCAATCAATTTGCAAAATTCAATCACTACGTAAATTCTCCAACAGCTCTCTCCAAAGGAAAATTATACAATCTTCCGTTTAATATGAATACTTTTTATCAACTTTGGGGAACAAAAACTCCTCAGGAAGCTCATGATAAAATCAATAAGCAGATTGAAGAATACGGAACTAACAACCCTAAAAACCTTGAAGAACAAGCACTTTCATTGGTTGGAAAAGACATCTATGAAGCTTTAATTAAAGAATATACCGAAAAACAATGGGGACGAAAGACGACAGAACTTCCTGCTTTTATCATCAAGAGGCTTCCTGTGCGTTTCACTTTCAATAATAATTATTTCAACGATAAGTACCAAGGAATTCCTGTTGGTGGCTACAATAAAATCATCAATGGTTTGCTCGAAAATATCGAGTGTAAAACCAATATCGACTATTTTCAGAACCGCGAACATTATGATTCAATTGCTCATAAAACCGTTTTTACAGGTAAAATAGATGAGTTCTTCAATTTTGAACATGGAATGCTGGAATACCGTTCCCTTCGATTTGAAAATGAAATTTTAGATACGGATAACTTTCAAGGAAATGCTGTTGTAAATTATAATGATGCTGAGGTTCCTTATACAAGAATAATTGAACACAAGCATTTTGAGTTTGGCAATCAGAAAAAAACAGTAATTACAAGAGAATATCCAGAAAATTGGACTCCTGAGAAAGAAGCCTACTATCCGATAAATGATGAAAAAAATCAGCAAATTTTTAATATTTATCAAAAAATGGCAGAAAAAATAAATAATACTATATTTGGGGGCAGATTAGCCGAATATAAATATTATGACATGCATCAAATAATTGGCTCTGCTTTGATGCATGTAAAAAAAGAATTTAAGGAATAAATGAAAATCATAATTGCGACTCATAAGGATAAATGTTATTTCGATAATTCGATTTTCAGACCTATTCAAGTCAACTGCGAAAGTGCTACTTATACTATCGACAAGGATTATTATCAAGATGATTCAGGTGAAAATATTTCAAGGAAAAATCAAAGCTTCTGTGAGCTGACGGCTTTATATTGGAGTTGGAAGAATTTACGCGAAGAGGACATCTTGGGATTGAACCATTACCGCAGGTATTTTAATTTTCTTAATAATTCGCTATTTAAACCTCACCGGATTTTAGAGGTGAACGGAAACGACCCAATCATTGAAAGGCACAATTCTGGAGCAGTCAAGATTACAGAACGTGTAAAGAAATGGCTGAATAAAAATGATGTCCTACTCCCTTACAAAAGACACATCAAGGTCAATAAAAAGTATATGTCGATTGCCGATGAATACTGCAAAAATCATATAGAAAGTGATTGGAAAACGACAATGGAAATCATTGTAAAAAAATATCCTGAATATCAAGAAAGCATCGATAAATACCTAAACAACAGCAATGAAATCTATTTGATGAATGTTTTTGTTGCAAAAAAACAATGGGTTGATTCTTATTGTAAATGGCTTTTTGATATTCTTTTCGAAGTTGAAAAAAACATCACTATAAGCGAAGATCCTTATCAAAGGAGGGTTTTTGGATTCATCAGCGAACGCTTGTTGACTTTATATGTCAAACACAATGAAAGCAAAGTAAAAGAAATGCAGTTACTATTTATAAACGATAAATTTTAAACTTTAACTTTTAACATTAAACACTCCACAATTACATCAATCAAGGGAATGCAATTAAATAATAATCAATTTATTAAGCAACTATATTTAGTTTTCTTACTGAATCTATTAGTCGTTTTTATTATTTCTAAATCATATATCGATTATTTAGAATTCTCGGGAGGTTTTTTTCCAAAGATTTATTTTTTATTGAATACAGTAGGACATTTCGGACTTTTAACTTTATTCCCCCTACTCTTAACTTTACTGATTTTTTGGATAACAAAAGCACGAAAAGCTTCAAAAATTGTGTTCTCAACATTGAGTGTGTTTTTTATTTTGGTTTTAAAGCTTGATGCCAATATCTTCAGTCAATTCAGGTATCATTTATCGCCGTTGGTATTCAATTTAATGTTTGGTAAAAGAGCATCCGACACTTTTCAATTCTCTCTATACAATATCTTGATGGCGATTTTTTTTATCGCTCTCATCATAGCGTTGCAATTTCTTTTTTATTTCATCGCAAAGAAAATCGTTCTCCGAAGAGAGAATTTAAAAATCAAAATAACGTCTATCAGCTTTGTAATCCTCCTATTGTTTACAAATCTAACCTATGCCTGGGCAGATGTAAACTTCTACAGGCCAATTACACAGTATAAAAATATTTATCCCGCTTTTTATCCGCTAACTGCCGAAAGTTTGATGCTAAAATTGAATCTGGTTGATGCTGAAAAGATTGCAAAGAACAATGCCATAAACGACATGATTGAAGAAAATGGACTTCAATATCCGTTACATCCAATTGTTACTTCAGAAAGTAAAAAAAAGAAAAACATACTTTTCCTGATTATAGATTCCTGGAGGTTCGATTGCATGACACCCGAAATTACTCCAAACATCTACAACCTTTCTCAAAAATCACAACACTTTTTGAATCACAAAAGTGGCTCAAACATGACTACTGGCGGTATTTTTACACTTTTCTATGGCATTCCTGCTACCTATTTTGAATCGTTTACAGGTGTTGGAAAATCCCCCATATTCATGGACGAGCTTCGAAAGCAAAATTATGAGTTGGGCATTTTTGGAAGTTCTACTTTGGAAAATCCTCCCTTCAACAGAAATGTTTTTGCCAACATTCCAAATTTAAGGTTGTTTTCAAAAGGTAACACACCATCTGAAAGAGATATTGAAATTACGAATGAATGGATGGCAAAAATTGATACGCAGGAAGCCAATAAACCTTTCTTTGGCTATCTATTTTATGATGCCGCACACGGTTTTGACTATCCTAAAGACTACAAAACGCCCTTTAAGCCTAGTTTAGAAGAAGTAGATTATTTAGAATTGGATGATGATTACGACAGCAAACCTTTAGTGAACAGGTATAAAAATTCATTGCATTTTATTGATAATGAAATCGGAAAAATAATCAAACAACTAGAAGAAAAGAATTTATTAGAAAATACAATTATCGTGATTACTGGTGATCATGGTCAGGAATTCAACGACAATAAAAAAGGTTATTGGCAACATGGCGGTAACTTTTCCAAATATCAAATTCAGGTTCCGATGCTTGTTTTCGATTTTTCAAAACCTAAAAAGCAATACAATCATCTGACGCTACATTATGATATCGCCCCTACTTTGATGACTTCTGTCCTAGGTGTAAAAAATCCAATTGCCGATTATAGCTCAGGTCAAGATCTATACAATACAAAAGAAAGAGATTGGTTTGTTTGCGGCTATAATCAAAAGTATTCTGTTATCGAAAAAACCAAGATAACCAACATTCATGCATCGGGTCTTTTTGACATCTTGGATAAAAACTTGAATCCTATTGAGGAAGATTTGAATTATGACATTATTGGAAAGGCTTTGGAAATCACCAATCAATACTACGCCAAAGAAGCAAAAAAATAGTTTCTTTAAACCTAAAAGGTTGCCTAACTTTGTAAAATCTTAATATTAGGATTTTATTATCATGAACGAAGAAATACACAAAGCCTACGAGGTCATAAAAGATGGAGGTATAATTTTATACCCTACCGATACTGTTTGGGGAATTGGCTGTGACGCAACTAATCCTGAAGCAGTTGCAAAAATATACGCATTGAAAAGACGTGCCGAAACACAAAGCATGATTGTCTTGATGAACGGAGAAAAGATGATGTATAATGTTTTCAAGGAAATTCCTGAAACTGCCTGGCAAATCATGGACTTATCCGAAAAGCCAACCACTTTGATTTTAGACAAACCGCGAAATGTGGCACCAAACATCATTGCATCTGATAACACTCTTGGAATTAGGATTGTAAAAGAACCCTTTTGCTTCAAGCTTCTGGAGCGAATGAAAAAACCTTTGGTTTCTACTTCTGCCAATATTTCCGGAGAACCTACACCAAAAAGTTTCAAAGAAATTAGTCCTGAAATTATAAAAGGCGTTGACTATGTTGTAAATTTGCACCACGATAAAATTGCCGGAAAACCTTCAACAATTATAAAATTGACGAACGATTCCCAGGTCAAGATCATCCGAAAATAGTTTTTCTTTAAGCCACTGATTCACAGATTAATTACAACCTATACAAGATGTCCGAATATTTATACGAAGAAGACACTTATAAAATTATTGGAGCTTTGATGGAAGTTCATAAAAATCTGGGAAAAGGTTTTTCTGAAATTGTTTACAAAGATGCCTTCGAATATGAATTAAAGAAAATTCCTTTTTCTTTTGAAAGGGAAAAGGAATATTCCGTTCATTACAAAGACGTAGTTTTGAATCATAAGTTTTATGCCGATTTTGTTGTACTAGATAAAATCATCATTGAAATTAAATCCACTGATGGATTGCATGAAAAACACATTTCACAATGCTTAAATTATTTACACGTTTCAGGTCATAGACTTGCAATCCTGGTTAATTTCAACAAAACATCTCTTGAGTATAAAAGAATCATCAAGTAGTATTAAAAAAAATCTGTGAATCTGTGGCTACAAAATATAACTACAAACAAGCCCTACATAACCCAATATTTGAAATAATCTCAAAAGCCGCACAAGAAATTGGCGTAGATAGCTACGTTATTGGTGGTTTTGTAAGGGATTTTATATTAGAAAGAGATTCTAAAAAAGACATCGATATTGTGGCAGTTGGAAGCGGAATTGAACTTGCCTTGAAGGTTTCGGAATTGCTTCCAAGAAAACCAAAAGTGCAGGTTTTCAAGACCTACGGAACGGCTATGCTTCGATTTCAAGACATTGATATTGAATTTGTTGGTGCCCGAAAAGAATCCTATCACTTTGAAAGTAGAAATCCCGTCGTAGAGAATGGAACTTTGGAAGACGATCAAAACCGTCGTGATTTTACCATAAATGCGTTGGCTCTTTCGCTAAGCAAAGACAATTTTGGAGCACTTCTTGACCCTTTCAATGGTTTGGAAGATTTGAAAAGCAAAATCATAAAGACGCCACTTGATCCAGACATCACATTTTCTGACGATCCTTTGAGGATGATGAGGGGAATTCGATTTGCAACACAGTTGAATTTTGATATCGAAGAAAAATCTTTAGCATCGATTACCAAAAATGCGGAACGAATCAAGATTATCTCTGGCGAACGAATTGTGGAAGAATTGAACAAGATTCTTTCTACTGATAAACCTTCAATCGGTTTCTTACTTCTGTACAAAACAGGATTGCTGGATATCATTCTGCCCGAATTGACTGCCTTGAACCAAGTAGAAGAAATTGAGGGCCATACGCACAAAAATAATTTTTACCATACATTGGAGGTAGTGGATAATATTTGTCCGAATACGGAGGACGTATGGCTTCGCTGGGCGGCTTTGTTGCACGATATTGGGAAGGCTCCAACAAAACGCTTCAACAAAAAACAAGGTTGGACATTTCACGGACACGAATTTTTAGGTGGGAAAATGGTCAAAAGGATTTTTGAACGCTTGCACATGCCTTTGAATCAGAAGATGAAGTTTGTTCAGAAAATGGTGATCATGAGTTCAAGGCCGATTGTCCTTGCCCAGGATACGGTTACGGATTCTGCCGTACGACGTTTGGTGTTTGATGCCGGTCAGGATGTGGATAACCTGATGACGCTTTGTGAAGCGGATATCACCACCAAAAACCCATCGAAGTTTAAGAAATACCACAGTAATTTTGACATTGTTAGGAAGAAGATAATTGAGGTGGAAGAACGCGACCATGTTCGACAATTTCAACCGCCGATTACGGGTGAAGAAATTATGGAAATGTTCAATTTGAAGCCTTCAAGGGAAATTGGGATTTTAAAGGAAACCATCAAGGAAGCGATTCTGGAAGGAGAAATTCCGAATGAATATGAAGCCGCTTATGAATTATTGATGAAAAGAGCCGCTAAATTGGGATTAACACCAGTTTCAAAATAAGCGCACAATCTAGGGAAAGATTCTGAAACAAAAATGAATTTTCCTCTAGCCCTGATGGAAGTGGAAATCCTTTTCTTTTTTTTCTTTAAAAAAAGAAAAGATTGGAGCGTACAGCAGGAATATGGATTACAAACACAAAACAGAGATTCGTTCAAAATGAAAAAAGAAAATAAATCGGTTATTATCTGGCTGTTATCAGGTTGCTTGCTTTTGTTTATTATGGTTGTGGTTGGCGGGATTACGAGGCTGACGAATTCGGGGCTTTCGATGACGGATTGGCACTTGGTGACGGATACTTTTCCACCGATGACGGACGAAAAATGGAATGCGGCTTTTGAGGAATACAAAAAATTTCCGGAGTACCAGAAGATCAATATCCACAATGATTTTACGGTTGAAGACTATAAGTTTATTTATTTCTGGGAATGGTTTCACCGTTTTATTGGAAGGATAATCGGGTTGGTTTTTGTGGTTCCGTTTGTGTATTTCCTGATTAAGAAACGTTTGAGTTCTGAGACGATAAAAAAATGTATCATTCTTTTGCTAATGGGCGGTTTCCAAGGTTTTCTTGGTTGGTTTATGGTGAAAAGTGGATTGATTGATCATCCGGATGTGAGCCATTTTAGGCTTTCGTTACACTTGACCTTTGCTTTCATCACGTTTGCCTATACACTTTGGGTAGCTTTGGATTTGATTTATCCGGACAAAAAAGAGGCGATTTTGCCTTTGAGAAAATGGGCGCGAATTACGATGGTTTTCTTGATTATTCAGATTATTTACGGGGGTTTTGTAGCTGGTTTGAATGCCGGCCTGATTCACAACCACTGGCCGATGATGAGCGAAGGGCAATTTATGCACGAAACTGTTTTGATTGAACAGCCAACGCTTTTATTGAACTTAACGGAAGGAAAAAGTGGCGTTCAATTTGTTCACAGGACGATGGCGTATGTTGTGGTTGGATTGATCGTGTTTCTGTTTTTTAAAAGTAGAAAATTCGCTTTGACCGCTCAACATAAAATGGGAACAAACGTTTTGGTGGCTTTTGTTTTTGTACAATTTTTATTGGGTGTTTTCACGCTTTTATTGCAAGTCTCGCTTTGGCTGGGATTGGTGCATCAAATTATGGCATTTTTCCTTTTAAGTGCAATGGTTTATACGTTGCATCGCTTTAGCAAGTAGGATTTTTTATAAGAATAGAAAAGCCGATAACTGAAGTTATCGGCTTTTTTATTTTTTAAAGTATTTTGTTTTTAGAATGATGTACTGATTCCAAATGACAAACCTGTACTTGCCGGAACAAAACGGCAAACTCCTCCTGCACAAACCAATCCACCTCTTTGTCTACCGTAACCGATAGTGAATCGTGAACTGCTTTTTCTGTAAGTAATTCCAGCATTGTAGAAGTGGATATCAAAAGAGTCTGTATCTCCGGCAATTAAATGTGCTCCTTCTTCAAAACCATAATTGTACATGTCCATTACATAGATGGACCAGTTTAGATTATGATTGTACTCTAAGGACAACGAAGCCCAATTTCCTCTATCGTTGTCGGCCCACATGTGTTCTGTTCCCACTGTAATGGAACGTGATCCTGAGAAATTATAGATTCCTTCGGCAAAAAGGATATTGGCTTTAACCACATTTTCCTGTGCAATCCCTCGGATATACTGATCATTATAATATTGGTTAATGTACATCAAAGTTCCTCTAAAATCGGATGAGAGCTTTTTAGAAATTTCGATATTGTAATCAGAGAAATATTTTTCTTTTCCGCCTAGAAATTTAGCTTCATAGTTTGGCTTGTAATTTCCTAAACCATCTAAAAAGGTATATTTTGCATCAAGATTAAACCAATTGGATACATTCAAGGCAACTTTGGTTCCGTATTTACCTCCAATTGCGCTACCTTTTTTGAAATTATAGAATACATCAATCTGTCCGCCAATTTCACCAGCTTTTCCAAGATCTTCATTGATAAAAACTTTATTCTGAGCTTGATAAACATAGATATTTGCCAAATTAGAATGATGTTGTTTGGTTAATGCTGGGGTAAAATTTAAAACTCGATCATTATAATTGACGCTGATTTGTTCCGGACCATAAACAATTGGCTCACGATCACTCAAAAACACCATATTCTCCATTCTTCGAAACGTTGCATCAATTCCTAATCCTTTTTCGGAATAACCTAAATTTACCAAGAGTGCACTTCCAGGCTTTATGAAATTATAGTTGACATTTGTTCGTTCCAAAACGGGTTCTTTATCCTTGAAGTTGTATTCTGAAGACATGTAAAAACCACCTTTAGAAAATCCTAATCTTCCAGAGTAAGCACCTGTTTTCTCATTAAATTTTGGATTTTCTACTTCTGCAGGAATATCCTGACTTCGCATAACATAGCTGAATCCAGCCGTCAAAGTATAGGTTTCAGCATCTAAAAAATTGGTAATATCTAAATCCGTATTAACTCCTAAAATATTGGCTTCTGATACTTGAAATCCTGATTTTTGCTTTCCGTACAATGCTGTTAAGGAAACTGCTTCAATTGGTTTAAAATTAACCTTACCTCCACGGATTGCTGTATTGATTCCCAAGGGACGGTCTTCCCAAGCACGAAGCAATAGTCCGCTTCCGAATTGTTCATAGAAATGACCAGCTGTGATGTCTAAAGTCTTTGATTTATAATTGGCATAGAATAGAGAAATATTAGAATAGTAAATTTTATCTAAAACTTCTCCAATATTCATTTTTGAATTATATCCTCCAAAATCTGATGCTACAAATTGTGGATTGTAATTTAAAAGTGCCTGCTGGTAATAGGCTTCAATTTGAGTTCCGACTGTAAATCGTCCGTAATTTGCTTTAAGGTTCAAATAATTGTTTGATCGAAAAGGATCTTCCGGATGCTGAATACCACGTTTTTCATCATTTAGATACCATTGTGCATTTGATTCAAAACCTCCATTAAACTTTAATTTAGTTTTAGAAATAGTGTCTGTTTCTTGAGCAAAAGCGTTAACGGCTGACAATAATATTAGGCCAAGGGCTACTGTTTTTTTCATTTAATGAATTATAAAGATTTTAGTTTTTCAAAAAAATCTTTTTCGCCTCCAGGAGTGTGGCCTGCTTGCTCAAATACGATTTTACCATTTTTTACAACAACTGTATAAGGCGGATTAGCAATTTGCAAAGCACGTTTTAAATCCTGATTTGAATCTAAAAGCACTGTATAATCCCAACCTCTTCCATTAATTAATGGCTTTACTCTTTTCTCGGTTCTAGAGTCATCGATTGAAACCGCTATTAATTCTATACTTAAATTTTCTTTCCATCCATCATAAACATCATTTATCGCGTCTAATTCTTGGATACATGGAGCACACCAGGTTGCCCAAAAAACATAAACATAGATTTTATCAGTTTCCTTGAAATTTGATTGGATATTGACAGGCTTGTTTTCTATCGATTTGAGCGTTACGTTTGGTAACTCTTTTTGAGCATTTGCCATTGATATGGCAAAGAGAAATAGGAAAGTTAATTGTTTCATAATTTTTAGTTTGATGTGCAAATAAACAAAAAAAAAATAATTATACACTTATTAAAAAAAATATATTATTATTGCAAAATATAACATCACCAAACTATTAACTAACTATTACCTTAATTTTTATGAAAACAATTAAATTGTTACTGTTAAGCATCCTATTCATTGGGCTTAACGCATGTTCTTCCTCAGATGAAGAAGAAGAAACTACAACGGGTGGAGCAACTGCAATTACCCTAACTCCAAGCACAGCCACTCAAATGGTTGGTGAGGACATTACTTTTGTAGTAAAAACTGACACAGGTGAAGATGTAACTATGAGTACTGCACTAGTTGCTGGAACATCTCCAATATCTAATGCAACATATACTACACAAACTGCTGGAGATGTAGTTATTAAAGCAACTTATCAAGGATTGACAGCTACTACAACTGTTAAATTTACAGATGTACCTACAACATCAATTACGCTAACTGCTAACGTTACTACACAAGCTGCTGGTGACAACATTATCTTTACTGTAAAAACAAATACAGGGATCAATGTTACTTCATCTGCCGTGATTACAACGGGAACTACAACAATTGAAGGAGGCATCTTGAATTCTCCAACTGCTGGTTCATTTGACGTTTCTGCTACCTACCAAGATTTTGCTTCAGAAGTTGTTACTGTAACATTTACTCCTTCTATTAGCTTTACTAAAAGAGTGTTGATTGAAGATTATACTGGAACATGGTGTGGATATTGTCCTCGTGTTTCTCAAGGAATTGAATTGGTTAAAGCGGCAACTGATAAAGTGGTAGTAGCGGCAATCCACAGAGGAAATGATCCTTATAATTTTGAAGCTGGAGTTCTTGAAAATTTAATTGGTCTTGAAGGATATCCAACTGCTATGCTTAACAGAAAGACAGATTGGACTTATCCAGAGCCTAATAACGTACAACAAGTTGTTAACCTTACAGGAGGGATTAAACCTAAAGTTGGTCTAGCAATAAACTCTACTGTATCTGGTGGAAATATCAATTTAGAAGTAAAAACTAAATTTGGTACTAATATGACTAATGCAAAATTAGTGGTATATATCTTGGAAAATGGATTGATCTACAACCAAGTTAACTATACAAGCTATTTTGGTGGAGGAAGTGTGATTCCTAATTTTGTTCATGAGCATGTTTTAAGAGCTAGCTTAACAAACTTATTGGGTGACGCATTTACAAGTGCAGAAGCTGTATACGAAAATGAAGTAACAAGAACTTTCAACATTCCAGTTCCTGCAAACGTTGCTAACGCTTCAAATATCGAATTTGTTGCATTCGTTGTTGGATCAGATAACAAAGCACTTAATGTTAGAAAAGCTAATCCAGGTGAAAACCAAACTTTTGAAATCGAATAATTGATTTTATAAATAAATTAAAACGCTCCAATACGGAGCGTTTTTTTTGCTTTTAAATATCTTGTAACATTTCTAGAAAATCCTATAACCGAATATATTTTAAATAAAGCCAAATTTGTAATAAGAAAAAGAATTTACTAATTACTAAAATTTAATGTTATGCCGAATTCAACTGAAATTAAAGGAAACTGGGAAGAGTTTAAAGGAAAACTAAAACAAAAATTTGCCGACTTGACAGACGACGATTTGTTGTATGAAGAAGGTAAAGAACAGGAAATGTGGGGAAAATTGCAAAAGAAACTAGGTAAGACTGAAAAAGAAATCAAATCTTTATTCGATTAATTCAAAAAAGGACTTATTAAAAATCAAACTGAAACTGACTGCTTCTCTTATAAAGTTTACATTGAATTGTGAATTTATATGGAAGCAGTTTTTTTATCCAATCCATTCCTTGAAATCACTTACTTTTTCACGGCTCACAATAACCTCATCGTCTTTGTAGGTTGGTAAAATGACTTTCAACCTCGAATTACTGTACACCACAATCTCTTTTATGGATTTTAATGGAACAATAAACTTTCGGCTCACGCGATAAAAATCTTTTGGGTTCATTTCGTTTTCTAAAACTTCCAAGGTAGTATCAATTAAGTAATCACGATTATCTGTCGTGTGGATATAAGTTCCTTTGTTTTCACTAAAAAAACATTCTATCTCATCGCTGGTAATCACCTTTAAATGCTGGCCAATCTTTACAGTAAACCTAGTCTTATAGGTCTTCTCCGCTGGGTTTGCCAACATCCTTTTTATTTGTTCAAAATCGAGTTGAAGACTTTCCGGCTTTTGCGTTCTCGATTTATATTTGGTAACCGCAACTTCCAAATCATCCTCATCAATAGGCTTCAAAAGATAATCAATACTGTTTAGTTTAAAGGCTCTCAGTGCATATTCATCATAAGCAGTGGTAAAAATAATGGCACTTTTGATGGCTACCTTTTCAAATATTTCAAACGATAATCCATCTGATAATTGGATGTCCAGAAAAATCAAATCGGGATGTTCATTTTTAGAAAACCAATCAACCGATTCTTCTACAGAGTGCAGCAATATACCGACTTTCAATCCTAATTTTTCGACTTTTCTCTGCAGTAATCGTGCTGCGGGTTTCTCATCTTCTATAATTATAATATCCATCTTGGGGTTTAAGATTTAAAATTTGAAATTACTCCCATTTATTATGTTGTTTCTTATTCATCAATTCATTGATTTTCTTTTCTTCCCATTCCTGACCAAGGAAGACGTTTTTTCCAAAAACACTAACCGTATGAAAAGCCAATCCTATACCCCAAAAGAAAGCCACTGAAAAAGTTGAAAACTTAAAAAATTCTTCTCCTGGTTCGAGCTTAAAATAATTCAAAGAAATAAGAAACAAATTGACCAAAACATAGGAAATCAAATGCTTATAATATCCTGCAATAGCTTTCACGTGCTTTTGAGCCCTTTCAAATTTTCTTTTTTCAATTTCGTTTAAATTTTCCATCTTATTTGTTTTTTGAATTGTAACGTTGCTGTTTTACTCTTTCTTCTTCAATAAATTGCTGTAATTTTCGCTCTTCCCAGTTTTTTCCCATCAAAGGATTTAACCCAAAAACTTCTATACCATGCATCAGTAGCCCTGTCCCCCAGCCCAACATTGAAAACCAAAACCAATGAAATTCAGGAACAAATGTAAGATTTACAAAAATGATGCAGGGAATAACCACACAATAACACCCTACATGATAGTAAAATCCTCTTATTTGATTGGCTTTCTTCTTTGCCCGTTGGTATTTTATTTCGTCTGACTCCTTAAAATTTTCCATAGCTTTTACTTATTTCCATTTATCGGCATCTTCTTTTCGCATCAGTTCTTGGATTTTCTTTTCTTCCCAATCACTGCTTAGAAAAGGCATATAATTAAAAACTGACATTCCGTGTGCCAAAACTCCAATTCCCCAACCAATTAGCGGATAAAAAAACCAAAGGTGTGCTGGACTTGTTACTAAATTTAGCACCAATAAACCAGCGTTAACCACAACATAGGATGTCAGATTGCCATAAAAACCCTTTATATCTTCTACTTTTTTTTGAGCTTTCAAATATATCTTGTAATCATCATTATTATTTGTTTCCATAACGTTTACTTGTTTTGTTAAAATTGGTATGCTTACTGAAAATTCTTTTTCATTTTGTTCTACCAATACCTTTCTATTGGTTACGATCGCATAACGGCTTACTATGTTTTGCAATCCAACACCTTGTCTATCCTGTAAAACTTCCTTCTTTTGAAAATCATTCTGAATGACCAGATAATCGCCTTTGTCCATAATTCGAATATGCAACGGTCGCTGTTCACTCACCACATTGTGCTTTACTGTATTTTCCAATAACAATTGCAATGAAAGTGGTACTACCTTTGCTTCTGGATTTGAAATCGTATCAGGAAGTTCATAAAACAAGCTGTTTTCAAACCGCATCTTGAGCAAATTCATATAGGTTTTGGCAAACGACAATTCTTCTTCAACCGAAACCAATTCCTTGTCTTTCTGTTCCAAGACATAACGGTATATCTTGGAAAGTGAAGTCGTGAAACGTTGCGCATTGTCTGGATTCTCCTCTATCAGTGAACTCAAAACATTTAGGCTGTTGAACAAAAAATGCGGATCTATTTGATTTTTCAAACTTTCAAACTTAGCCGAAGCAGTTCCTGCAATAATCTTCTGCTCCTTGACTTTGTTTTCCTGTGCTTTTTTATAGAAATAAATGACGTGGAAAAAGAGGGTTACCACCATCGTGATAATAAGAGCAATGATATAAAAGCGTGGCTGTTCATTTCTTACAAAAGCTTCAAAGCCGTTTCCGACAATGACAACCGACATGAACATTCTTACCATAAAGATACCGGCTATCGTAAGCACTATACTTCCCATAATCCCCCATAATACGCGATACTTCTTGTTTTCCCATTCAATCTCGTTGTTCAGATATTCAAAAAACATTGAGTTGATCGTCGTCAATACAACACCGTACAATATATAATAGCCCATTTCTTTAAAAAGATCGGCATCAACCGTGAAATCCCTTCCAAAGATGGCTTCCAGTAAAAACATGATTCCCATAATCACACAGCTGACCACAATTCCCTTGATGGCAACTTTGAAGATATATTGTATTGCTTTTTGCATGATTTAGAATTTATTTCTGCAGATTATTGATTGATGCTGAACTATTTCTTGCAACCTTTTTGTGCTTCAACAGCACGGTCTTGTCCCCAATTAGGATGAAATGGCGTTTCCGGTTTAAAAGTAGCAAAAAGTCCGATTGCTTTGTCAATTTGTGCGCACATTGCACTCGTATCTTGTCCGAAATATTTGGCTCCACCGATTTCAAACTCTGCTTTTCCATAAATAACTCTTGGATTATCCGGTGCTACTTTTTCGGCTCTTGCATACATCTCCATCACTTTTGGTGAATATTTCATGGCATTCGTCATCGGATCATACATCACCCAAGCCGTATAAATCATCGCCTGCATGACCAAAATTTCTGCGTTCTCAGGATGTTTGATAAATTCTACATCTAAAGCTTCTTGAGCCTTGTCCAATAACGGAATCATTTTTTCTTTATCCCCCATACTCTGAAAAGCGGTAGTGGTATTCACCAAGGCCACATAATAATTCGGAAGCCATGAATTCTTTTCGGCCGAAGCAATTCTCTCGAACATGGCCGAAGCCTCTGCCGGTTTTCCTTCTCCCCAAAGCTGGAAGGCTTTTCCCATTCCTTGTTCAAACTGCGATTGTGCACTTACTATTGAAGTTGCAAATAAAACAATGGTAATGATAATCTTGTTCATAATAGTTGATTTTTTGATTGTTAATATTCTAATGATCGAAACTTTAAATTTATAGTTCAAAAGTACGTTTGAAGTCTTTTTAATAAAATTAAAACCTACCGAACTGTTGATTTCTTAGGATGAATTGTAGCATTCAAAATAATCTCCGCAACTTTGAACCTTTGTAACTTTGAACCTCTTTATAAATTATCCAATTGATTGGTTTTCTTGTCCTTGCTGATGGTCCAAAAGAAGCCCACAAATATGAAACGATCGGCAGTAGGAATAATTGGCTTGCTCTTGTAAACTCCATTTGAATCGGCAGTATTAGCATATTCATAACCGAAGACATTCTGTGTTCCTAAGACATTTGAAACCGACAAGTACAAGATCTTTTGCGGACTCATCAAATAAGCCCAACTCAAACTCAAATTATTGTAAGCTTTTGTTTTTCCGTTCATAAAAGTAGTTTCGTTTGGATTATCATAAGGTCTTCCTGATGTAAAACTATGCGTCAATCCTACCTGCGAACGCAAACCGTTTATCCAATATTTGGTTACAATCGAAGCCGTGTGTTTGGCAATGAAACTTGGTGTTACTTCTTGTGGAAAGTTGCGGTAATCCCTTTGCGAATCAATAAAGGAGTATGACAGCCAATACTGCAGATTCTTGAAACTCTTGTTGTCTCTCCAAAAAATATCCAAACCTTTTGCATAACCCGAACCTGAATTATTATAAATGGAATTGAACTGAGGTGTTTCGGTATCAAACTTTACCAGGTTGTTGTACTTCTTATAATACGCCTCTGCCCTAAAGGTTTTACCTTGTCGGTTGTATTCGTAATTCAAGATATAATGTGCTGTATTCTCCGTTTCCAATTGATGATTGTACTTGAGATAATCGGCTCTTGGAGCTTGCACAAAATCACCATAGGCAAAAGAAACCTGACTGAACTTCCCCGTTTTATAAGCCAATGATGCCCTTGGAGAAAGATTGAATTCCTGTAACAAATCATTATTGGAAGCCCTGAAACCAACTTTTGCTGCTAGTTTTTTAGAAAAGAAAACATCCATTTCGCCATAAGCCGCCGCTATATTGGCATCATATCCTGATGAAAAAGTGTTGCCCAAATTTTGATTGTAATCCTCATCAAACTTGGTCATAAAATAATCGGCTCCAAACGACAATTTTATCTTTTTGGAAATCCTGTTGCTCAATTTTAATTTCATGTGCGAGGCATGTTCTACATTTTCCAAGTGATCCAAATTCAATCCAATTTTATTCTGACCAAAGCCATAGCTTAATCCTGCTGTCAAGTCCCAATTGTTTGCCAATATGCCTTTGTAGGATGTATTTAGATAAAAATTATTGTTGTTAAGGTCGATACGGTCTTTTTGATCCGTATTGAGGTTGTCCTGATTTAAATCGAAACGCGAAGCATCAAACGCACCATACACTTTCAAAAGTCCGTTTTCAAACTGATAGCGATAGACCGCTTCACCTGATAAAGATTGGTAAGGTCTGTTCCAATCTACCGCCTGTGGCACCGCCGCCTGATACGGAGCCAAATCAATGTAGGCTGTATTCAGCGTAAGCGAACTTTTCTCCCACTTCTGTGTATTGCTCAATCCCAAGCCAAGTGTCATCAACGATATATCGGTTTGCTCCTGAACCGCTTCATCTTGGGTGTTCAACAACAACACACTCGATAACGCCTCTCCATATTCGGCAGAATAACCACCTGTAGAAAATGATATTCCACTGAACAAAAACGGTGAAAATCGTCCACGTGTTGGGATGTTATTGGCTGTTGCTCCATAAGGCTGTGCCACACGCAAACCATCCACAAAAGTTTGGGTTTCGTCGGCCTCACCTCCACGAACATATAATCTACCACTTTCGCCAACGGTTTGAGTTCCTGGAAGGGTTTGCAAGGCTGCAATAATATCTCCAGCAGAACCCGCCGTGGTAACAATATCCAAAGGTTTCAAAACAGACACTCTCGCCTTGTCTCCAGCTTCTAGCGTTCCGGCATTGATGACCACAGCGTCAAGACTGTTCATGCTTTCCTTCATTTTTATCGTTCTGTTCTTGAAATTTTCCACCACGATTGTTTCTGTAAAGCTTTCATAGGTAAGAAAAGTGATTTTCAAGACTTGTGTTCCGGTTGCCGTTGTCGTAAAAGAGAAATTTCCGGTTGCATCGCTTGCCGTTCCGTCATAAGTGCCTTCGATGAAAATATTGGCGCCTTCGATGGGAAGCCCTTTCTCGTCCACCACTTTTCCAGAGAGCGTAGTTTGGGAGAAACCCGATAGCGAAACGATTAAAAGTAAAAAAGTAATAATAGTCTTCATGTTGTTCGTTTTTGATGAAGCAAAGATGTGAACTATCTAAAAATAAAAAAACTAATGCTTACCGAACTGTAGATTTTTAAGGATGAATTGTTAAGGCTTTCAAAAAAGCACTATATTGGCTCAACCAAAAACAAATCAATAAGATGAAAAAACTTCTTACCTTCCTTTTAATCGTACTGTGCATTGGTTCGTATGCACAAATTAAATTCGAACCCGGCTATTTCATCAGTAACAATAATATTAGGACGGAATGTCTTATAAAGAATGCTGCCACCTACAACAACCCTGTTTCTTTTGAATACAAACTCAATGAAAGTGACGATGTACTAATTGGAAAAATCAATGATGTAAAAGAATTTGCCGTGGGTGAAGGTTATCACTACAAGAGGTTTGAAGTTAACGTTGACCAATCCAGTAATGTGGCTGGTAAAATGAGCACCTCCAAAGATCCTGAATGGAAAAAAGAAACCATTTTTCTTAAATTACTAGTTCAAAGCGATGTAAACCTCTATCAGTATGAAAATGCAAATCAAACACGCTATTTCATCAGCTCTGGAAATCATGAAAAGGCCGAGCAGTTGGTTTTCAAAGAATATGTTACTCGCGATACCGGTTCAAGCGTCTTTGCAAACAACTTTTACAAGAGGCAACTTTTTATGGCTTTGAAATCGCCCAACCTAAAGCAAAGTGATTTCGAGAAATTGAAGTATAACAAAGACTCTTTGATGAAACTCTTCCTGAAATACAGCAATCAGGAAGGCAAGACGTTTTCTAATTTAGAAGAAAAACAAAACAAGAGCAAAATAAATTTTAAAGCAAATTTGGGAATTGAACAAGCAAACATAAATGTTGAATCATTAAATTATGTTTTTAATGATTTTAGTTCTAGTGCAACTACATTTCGAGTTGGTGTGGAGCTGGAAGCTATTCTTCCATTCGGACAAAACAAGTGGTCACTGTTTATAGCTCCTAATTATCAATCTTTCAAAACCGAAGGACCCGCAGACGTAAGAAATAGTGCCATTGATTTAGAAGCAAAAGTTGACTATAATTTTCTTCAAATTCCCTTTGGTATCAGGCATTATTTTTTCATCAACAAATCAAAAATATTTTTGAATGCTGGAGCAAATGTAAATCTGCCTTTAAGTTCAACTATTCACATTGGAGGTGAGAAAAATGACATCGAAAAATCAACCGGTCTTTTTGCCGGATTGGGATATAATTATAATAAGTACAGCTTCGAATTGCGCTACAACCCTAAACAAAATTTATACAAAATATCATCTTTTCAAGCGCAATACTCAACAATTGGAATCATAGCAAGCTACAATTTCCTATAAACTCTAAAGTATTCTTTTTATAAGCCACAGCGAGTCCTAAAAAACTTCCTGTGGCTTTTTCTATGTTAAATATTTCCAAAGCATATAACATCTATTCGATAAAAACGTTTATTTCGCTGAACCTTAATCAATCAAAACATATTAATCAATGAATGCAAAATTCAAGTTCTTTCTTTTTGTGTTTTTTGTATCGACGGTCGTCTCCTTTTCGCAGGAGAAATTCACCATCAGCGGTACAATCTCCGACGCCTCCAGCAACGAAACCCTTATTGGCGTCAACATCTACGCTCCCGATTTGAAGATTGGGACTACTACAAACGAATACGGTTTCTACTCGCTGACATTACCCAAGGGCGAGCACAAGATAGAAATCAGTTACGTTGGTTTTCAAACCATTATCCAGCAAGTATCGCTTACTAAAAACACCAAGCTTTCCATCAATATGGACGGGAGCAATGGCGAACAACTACAAGAAGTCGTGATTTCCGACAAGGGAAGAACCAACATCCGAAAACCCGAAATGAGCGTCAACAAGCTATCGGTGGAAACCATCAAGAAGATGCCCGTGGTTTTAGGAGAAGTCGATGTATTGAAGTCGATTTTATTGCTTCCAGGGGTTACCAATGCGGGCGAAGGCGCTTCGGGCTTCAACGTTCGTGGTGGTGCAGCCGATCAGAATTTGATTCTCTTGGACGAAGCCACTATCTACAATTCCTCGCACGTTTTTGGTTTCTTTTCTGTTTTTAATGCCGATGCCATTAAAGAATTGAAATTATATAAAGGAGGAATTCCTGCCCGTTTTGGTGGCCGTGCTTCTTCTGTTTTAGATGTCTATCAAAGGGATGGAAACTCGAAAGAATTCCACATGAACGGTGGTATCGGATTGATATCGAGCCGTCTTTTGGCCGAAGGGCCGATTGTAAAAGACAAGGGTTCGTTTTTGGTGAGCGGTCGTGGATCGTATGCACACTTGTTCCTGAAATTGGCAGACAACGACAACTCGGCCTACTTCTATGATGTGAATGCGAAGCTGAATTATAAGTTGAGTGAAAACAACAACCTCTACCTTTCGGGTTATTTCGGTCGGGATGTTTTTGATATCGGAAATGCCTTTAGCAACATCTATGGAAATTCGACCCTGAACCTTCGTTGGAACCATTTGTTTTCGGATAAATTGTTCTCCAATCTTTCGTTTATCTATAGTGATTACTATTATGGTTTGGACTTGGATTTTATCGGGATGCAGTATGAGTCTGGCATCAAGAATTTTAATCTGAAGTATGATTTCAAGAATTATGTTTCGGATAAATTCAAATTGGCCTACGGTATCAATGCCATCTATTACAACTTCAATCCGGGAGAAATAAAACCGTTGACGGAAACTTCGGGTATCAATGCGCGTACCTTCGCCAAGAAGTTTGCCTTTGAACCTGCTGCCTATATCGAGGCAGAACACAATGTTACAGACAAGCTTTCGCTGATGTACGGCTTGCGTTACAGCATGTTTTACCGACTTGGTGGCGACTCGAACATCAACATTTACGAAAACAATCAGGCGGTCAATTTCAACGAAACCTTCCAGATTTATGAAAAGGCAACCCCAATCGGGACGAAGTATTACAAAAAAAATGAAACCATTACGTCCTACGATAATTTCGAGCCAAGGGCAGCAATTTCCTATTCGCTGAACGATGATTCCTCCATCAAGACCAGCTACAACAGGATGGTGCAGTACTTGCAGTTGATATCCAACACCTCATCACCTACTCCATTGGACATATGGACACCGAGCGACGAGTTCATCAAACCACAGATTGCCGACCAAGTGGCACTGGGATACTTCAGGAATTTCCACAATGATGATTATTCGTTGGAATTGGAAACCTTTTACAAGACGGTGCAAAACAGAATCGATTATATCGACGGAGCCGATTTGATTGGGAATGAATTTATGGAGCAGATTGTCCTGAACGGAAAGCAACGCGCTTATGGTTTGGAGATGATGCTGAAGAAAAACACAGGCAAGTTCAACGGATGGGTTTCCTACACGCTTTCGCGTTCGGAGCAGCAAACGCCGGGAAGGACCGCCACTGAAACCGGTATCAACGATGGAAAATGGTACAAGACGGGTTACGACAAATTGCACAACCTTGCCGTAACGGTCGCGTATGAATTGGGTCCGAAATGGTCGTTTGGTGCCAACTTCGCCCTGCAATCGGGGCAACCGGTGACGTA
This sequence comes from Flavobacterium sp. PLA-1-15, assembly GCF_049060005.1. Taxonomy (NCBI): domain Bacteria; kingdom Pseudomonadati; phylum Bacteroidota; class Flavobacteriia; order Flavobacteriales; family Flavobacteriaceae; genus Flavobacterium; species Flavobacterium sp. PLA-1-15. The sequence goes on from NZ_JBMGQS010000021.1 coordinate 38,966, forward strand.
CCCGAATGGGTATTATGAATACGGCGGCATCACGGTTCCGAGTTATGGCTTGCGTAATGAAAACCGTCTGCCGTTGTACCATCACTTGGATTTGTCGGCTACCTATACGCCAAAGCCCGACAAGAAAAGAGGCTGGCAGAGCGAATGGGTGTTCAGCATCTATAACATCTACGGACGCAACAATGCGGCTTCGATCAGTTTCCGTCAGGATGAATTGACAGGGAAAAATGAGGCGGTGCGCCTTTCAATTTTCGGAATTGTTCCGGGTGTGAGTTATAATTTCAAATTTTAACCAATAAAAAAAATGAACCACATAGAAACATAGGAAAATAAGAAAGGATTAGACCAATTCTTTGGTTTCACATAGCTATGTGCATCTATCTAAAATGAAATTTCTTTTCTATTCTGTAAACAACTATGTTTCTATGTGGTAAAAATTAAAAAAACAATTACACCCAACAGGTTTAAGTTCTACTATTAAAAAGCTAAAAAATGAAAAATTTTAAATACATATCCGTTTTATTGATTGCGTTGTTCCTTGCGAGTTGCGAAGAAGTGATCGACGTTGATTTGCCTACGGGCGAACCAAGATTGGTGGTGGATGCCTCGATTGATTGGCAGTTGGGTGACGCTGGAAACGAGCAGGTCATCAAGCTGAGCACCACTACGGGCTACTATAACCCGAACGTTCCGAAGGTTTCGGGGGCAACGGTTTTTGTGACGAATACCGACACGAATCAGGTGTTTGACTTTATTGAAAATGTGGGAACGGGCGAGTATGTCTGTAATACCTTTGTTCCTGTGGTGGATGGGAATTACCAGCTAACCGTGACGCACGAAGGGCAAACCTATACGGCTACCGAAAAGATGATTCCGGTGGTTCCGATTGATAAGATCGAGCAGAAAGAAGCCCCGTTTGGTGATGATTCGGTGGAGATCAATGTGTTTTTTACGGACAATGGTGCGACCGATGATTTTTATATGTTCAAATACATGACGTCTTTTTCGGCTGTACCGAGTTATGGTGTTAGTGATGATGAGTTTTTCCAGGGCAACCAGTTCAATGATGTTTATTTCAACGAAGATTTAAAACCGGGAACTTCCTTTGATGTGACGCTGTATGGCGTTTCGAGGCAATTTCATAATTATATGAACCTCTTATTGGATGTTGCAGGTGGTGGCGGACCATTTTCTACCGCTCCTGCCAAGGTAAAGGGAAATATCCTGAACGGTACCGATGCTGACAATACTGCTTTTGGCTATTTTAGGCTTTCGCAAACGGACACTAGGAACTATGTGGTGCAATAGCGTATCATTTCCTGCTTAAAAATACACGCATCTTGTAAAAAAAGGTGCGTGTATTTTTTTTTTAGGTGCGTGCTTTTTTTTTTCAAGTGCGTGTATTTTTTTTTCAAGTGCGAGGTTTTTATTTTAAAGTGCGAGGTTTTTATTTTAGAGTGCGAGCGATTGTTAAAATGAATCGAGCGATTGTTAAAATGAATCGAGCGATTGCAATAATGGAGCGAGCGGTTGCAATAATGAAGCGAGCGATTAAAATAATGATGCGAGCAATTGAAATAATGATGCGAGCGATTGCAATAATGAATCGAGCGATTGGAATAATGGAGCGAGCGATTGGAATAATGGAGCGAGCGATTAGGAGAATGATGCGAGCGATTAGGAGAATGATGCGAGCGATTGAAAACCAAAGCTATAAATTGCTATATTTGAAATTAATATGGCGCAACGAAACTCCCCCTACTCGTTGTTTTGAAACCTTTCTTTACTTTTTATTGGAATTATTTTAGGGTTTTGTGGAAAACCGTAATTTGTTTTGGTGGGGATTGGGTAGGTTTGGTGATTAATTGAGAAATAGGGTTTTGCCTAAGTTGGGTGGAATTTTGTTTTGATATATTTGGGGATTATTAACATAAAGAAGAATGAAACATTGGCGCATAAAAAATATTTTGTGATTAAATGTGAAAAATTTGTTTTACATAATAACTTAGTTACCTGACATTAAATCAACGATATGAAAAAAACATTAAAAAATCTTTTTAATAAGCATAAAATACTGGTAATATTTTCCTCTATTTCCTTTTTACTGTTAATCACTTTCATAACATTTCAGTATTTTCAATTTTCAGGCCTAGATTTGGATGTGAAATGGCTTATAGTTTCTGGCATACCAATTTTAATAGGTCTTTTAATTGGTGAATATATCAAAAGTTTTAAAGGATTTGGAATAGAAATAGAATCTTCACTTAAAGCAGAATTACCATCCAAACTAATCTCCCCAATATCTGAAGAATCAATTGTTGATGTAAATAGTTTAGATAAACGTTCATTAGAATATTTACAAAATTTGAGCTTTGAAGAAATCCAGAAAATATCTCGTTTGCGATTTGTTTTTTGATAAAAGGGATTATTACGATACATACGTGGTGAGGGAATATTTTCAAAAACTTAGAAACTTAAAATATCTAGAAGTTGTTGATCATGAAGGAAAGTTCAAATTTTTAATTCCAATGTCACAATTCAGAATCAATAATGACTTTTTGCCAAGTAAAATTGAAAAATTTATAAGAGAAATTGAAACTAGAACTTTATCGTCAAGCTTTCCTGGCGCTATTGTTTCATTTGTAAAATATGATGATAGTTTGCTCGAAGCATATAAAAAATTATTGAGCAAAACCAAAAAAATTGAATCTATTGGAGATAAAAAGTTGCCTGTTCTAGATTCTAATTATAGATTAATTGGCTTGCTTTCTAAAATGAAAGTTGAAGAATTTATCAGCAAAGAGGTTTTAGAAAATTATAACAACAAAAACGTCAGGTGACAGTCGTTAGGTAAAATTGCTGGTTTTTATTAAACTGAATTTCTGCTTTACGAAGAAAATTTTTTCTTGGCAGATCCCCTGACGATAAAATACAAAACATTGTAAGAAAGTTAAAAAAAGGAAACATGAATAAACCAAATATTGAAGTTAAAGATCAATTTGATTTTTTTTGTAAATTAGTTAGCGAAAAAAAAATCATTAGAGATAAAGAAGTTATTTTACAACCAAAAAAGAATAACGTTTATTGGTTTGTAGGTCAGTCTACCATTAAACATAATACAATTAATGAGGATATTATATTTATGGTTGAACAAAGTAAAAGAGATAACAAGTATGGTATAAAGCTTCGTTGTCAAAATTTCATTAAGACACCATATTTTAGATTTGATTCTGATGGTCCAGCACACAGAAATGAAAATCCAAAAATCCCACTGGAAGAACAATCAATTAAAACCCCTCACTTCAATTCATTTGACGAAAATGGAAATTATATTGCATATCAAAATGAAACTTTAAAAAATGAAAATGAAGCAAAAATAATTGCAAATGATATAAATTTTGGAATTTCACTGTTCTGCATGGAAACAAATTCAAGGTTAAATGACAATAATTTCCCAAGCATCTCTCATTCCATTCAAGAATTAGAATTTGTAGAAAAAAATAATATTAACTTTGATAATATTAATTTTGAATAATGGAAAATAAAACTGTAATAGAGCAGATAAAAAAATCTTTTTGCAACTTAACAAGTTTCAAGCAAAGAGAGAATGCTCTGGAAGTAGTAACTGCATTTTCAACCATTAATAACAAATTTGTCTCAGTTTTTATAACAATTACAAATCAAAAAATCGTAGTCACCGATAGTGGCTGGATTGACCAAAATTATTATGAAACTCCTTATTTCGAAGAATCAGAAGATTTGATTAGAAGAATAATAAGTTCGTATTCTTCAAATTATAAAATAAAATCAACTTTAGATAAATCGGGAGTCGAATATTATTATAAAATTTGTGACAAAATAGAAGAAATACCAAGTGCTGTTTTTGATCTAGCAAACTTTATTGTTGGTGCAGTAAATTCTTTTTGTGTGCAGTATAAAGATGAAAAAGAGGAAAAAGAAAGAGAAACTTTTAGAAGCGATGCAAATAGCTTTTTAAAAATCAATTATAACGAAGATGTTAAACTGAGACATTTTTTAGATGATTTTAAAAATATTAAATTCAATGCAATTATTACAAAAAAATCAAAATTGAATTTGATTACTTATGTAACAGGCTCAACACCGAGCTATTTTGAAAACGATCTGAGAAAATCGATTGTTAATTTTGAAATCGCATTAAAATCAAAATATGTGAATTTTATTGATGAAAAAATAACTATCATAAATGATAAGTCAGAAGGATATTCTCCAGAAAGATCGGCATCAATATTCCAACTTTTAAATGAAAAAACCACAAAAGAGCCAATAAAATGGTCTGAAAAAGAGAAGATTTTGGAATTTATATAAACTAAAATTACAACAATATCCCCACGTTACCGCGCGAATCACTTCGAGTAGACAAAATCGAAAAACAAAAACTGCAAGCCAACCTAGCAGTTTTTTTATCCCCTGCCCTGCGAAGTTTCCCTGCTTTGCAACTCTATAATCCACTTCCGCAAACTTGTCATCCCCACGCAGGAGGGATCTCCACAAGTAACTCTTCAAAGCTTGCTTCAGATGCTGAGATCCCTCCTCCGTCGGGATGACAAGATTGGGGAATTACTTAAAATCAATAAACTAAAACACGGCTCCGAAAAAGCATCTTGATGCACCGAAGGAGTTTCTGATGCACCGGAAGAACTTCTTGGTGCACCGAAAGAACTTCTTGATGCGCCGAAGGAGTTTCTGATGCACCGGAAGAGCTTCTTGGTGCACCGAAGGAATTTCTGATGCGCCGGAAGGATTTCTGAGACGCCGAAAAAGCTTCTTGGTACGCCGAAACCATTTCTGAAGCGCCAGAAGGATTTCTGAGGCGCCGAAAAAGCTTCTTGGTGCGCCGAAAGAGTTTCCGATGTACACACAGAAGAATCCTCTGGAAGATTTCGCAAGTCTTGGTAACAACAAAGCTCCCTACACTACAAAATTCTTTATCTTTAATCCCCAATTGAAACACACAACCATGCTCAAGATCAATTCCATCCACCACATTGCCACCATCTGTTCGGACTATGCCGTTTCAAAACACTTCTATACCGAGGTTTTAGGGTTTGAAATCATTAGGGAAGTCTATCGAAAAGAGCGGGATTCCTATAAGCTCGATTTGATGGTAAATGGCGTTTATGCCATCGAATTGTTCTCCTTTCCAAATCCGCCCAAAAGAATTTCGCAACCTGAGGCAACGGGATTGCGCCACCTGGCTTTTGAGGTAGAGAGCGTTTCTGAAACCGTCAAACACTTAGCTTCCAAAAACATAGCCTCCGAACCTATTCGTATTGATGAATTTACAGGAAAGAAATTTACCTTTATTTATGACCCAGATGATTTGCCAATTGAATTTTATGAGAAATAATTAACATTTTCTACAATATATTTTAGTATATTAGCGATAATATTAAAATATAATTATAATTCAAACCCAGATGACCATGAAAAAGACAGTATCTATCACCCTAGCATTAGCGGCAGCAGCACTTGTTGCCATCGAAATTATTTCAATCAGTATCAGTTAGTTTTAAAGTATAACCAAAATACTGACCCAATTATTAATTTATCAAGGTATTCAAATCATTTGAGTACCTTTTTTTTTGCTAAAAAGCGTTAATTATTTGCATCCAAAAGACATTACGGATTTCGTTTCCTAACTTTGTATTCAAAGATTTCAATATGAACGATTTAAGCAAAATCAAAAAAAATTACACCTACATTGTCCTTCAAAAATTAATTATCGTTTCACTTCTTATCGGGTTTCTTTCTGCCTTCCTGGGCATCTCCCTCAAAAGGATCACCGAATATTACGAACACATCTTCTTCGCCAAGACTACCGAAAACACTTTGTTTTTTCTAATATTTCCATTTATCGGCCTTTCGGTCATCTATGTGCTGCGGGAATATCTTTTTAAGAAAAAGGAAAACAAAGGCATCAAGGAGATTTTTGAAAGCACGGCCTCCAAAAAGAAAAACCTGCCGATGTATAAGATTCCTTCGCACTTTATCAACGGCTTGATTACCGTGGCTTTTGGCGGTTCGACAGGGATTGAGGTTTCTACCGTGGTGGCTACGGCTACAATCGGATCGGTGGCGCAACAGAAAGAGAATCTTTTTAGAAAATACAAGACAGAACTTATTTGTGCGGGTGTTGCCGGCGGTGTGACGGCTTTGTTTGGGAGTCCGTTTGCCGGAATTCTATTTGCCTTGGAAGTGATTTCGAGAAAAGTAAACAAGGTTTTCCTCCTTACGAATATATTGGCCGTGACGGTGGCTTTCGGATTGGTGTATATGCTGAACGAAGAACCGCTGTTTGCCATCAACATCACGACTTGGAACTATGCTGCGATTCCGTACTTTATCCTTTTGGGCATACTAGCCGGTGTAAATTCGGTTTACCTGACCAAATGCGTCATGCTGATCAAGGCTTCGTTCTTGAACATCAAGAAACAATATACCAAAATCATCATCGGGTCGGTTATTTTGAGTACGGCACTAGTGATTTTCCCACAGCTTTACGGCGACGGCTATCACGCCATCAGCGAAATCATCTACCACTCCGACCGCAATACGTTTTCGTTATCCTTGATTGCAACAGTCATCGGGATTTTGATTTTGAAACCCATCGTAACTTCTGTTACATTGGCAGCAGGTGGCGATGGCGGTGTTTTTGCCCCTAGCCTTTTCATCGGTGCGTTTCTAGGATTTCTTTTGGCAACATTGATGAATACGTTTTTTAATGCGGGAGTACTGCCAATCAATTTTATGGTGATTGGAATGGCGGCGATGCTGAGTGCGAGTATCCATGCGCCTTTTACAGCTTTGTTTTTGGTATGCGGATTGGTAAATGATTATACCCTTTTCTTTCCGATTTTGGTAGTCTGCCTGATTTCAAAATATACTTCGAAGCTGATCTATCCGTATACGGTTTATTCTATCGCTGTAGTTCCAACAAAATAAACAAAGATGCCGACGAAAAAAATAAAACGAAGCTATCGTAAAACCAGATACATCCTCTACAAGGAAACTTTGGTGGACTTTAAGGAACATTTCTGGGCGTTTCTTGGCTCGTTCATCGGTATCGGTATTATCGCCTTTTCCCAATCCTTGACGCTTCCCGTTTCGGATGTTGTCTATCTGATTGGTTCTTTTGGTGCATCGAGTGTGTTGGTCTATGGTGTGATCCAGAGTCCGCTAGCACAACCGAGGAATTTGATCGGAGGGCATTTGGTTTCGGCTTTGGTAGGCGTTACGGTTCAGAAATTTGTTCCGGATATCATTTGGCTTACGGCTCCTTTGGCGGTTTCACTTTCGATCGTGCTGATGCAGATTACCAAAACCCTGCATCCTCCGGGTGGCGCGACGGCTTTGATTGCAGTGACGGGTTCGGCTCATTTGAAGAGCATTGGATATTGGTATGTACTGTCACCGGTTTTGGTTGGCACTGTGATTCTTTTGCTTGTTGCACTGATTTTTAACAATATGACCACCAATAGGCAATACCCCGCTCCGAGACACGGAAAAAAGAAGCGTGTTTTTCCGTACCTTCACCATTATTTTAATTTAAAGAAATAAGATATGAAAAAAGCATTACCCTTATTAGCATTCGTACTCTTGGGAACAATTTCCTGCAAAAAAGAAACTGTTGTTGAAGAGACAATAGTAACGAAAAAGAAATTCGTCGAAATTGAAAAAGCCAACTGGTTTTTAGGCAGATGGGAAAACAATTCGCAGGAAGGGAATCTTTCTGAAACTTGGGAAAAGATAAACGACTCTACCTTTTCTGCTGAAACATATTTTGTAATTAAAAGTGATACTGTTTTTTCTGAAAAAGTCACTTTGGAAGAACGAAATGGCGAACTTTCGTATATTGTGATTACACCAAATCAAAATAATGCACAACCTGTTCCGTTTAAATTGACGCAAAATACAGGGCAAAAATTAGTATTCGAAAATCCTGAACATGATTATCCGAATACGATTATTTACAATCAAGTTGGAAGTGATAGCCTGGTTGCTGAAATCAAGGGATTAAAAGATGGTAAGGAAAAGAATGAGTTTTTTAGGATGAAGAAAAAATAAATTCGACACAGAGTACTCAGATTTTCACAGATTTAAATAAAAAAATTGCACTAATTACCACAAAATTGAATGTGGAGATTAGTGCAATTTGCATTTAAAATATTCTTTTGAGAAATTATTTTATTGGAATGTTTTGCAAAATTTCCAATACAAATTTCCAATATTTCTGAGCAGAAGAGATAGAGGCTCTTTCGTCTGGAGAGTGAGCCCCGTGGATGGTTGGTCCGAACGAGATCATGTCCATATCTGGGTAATTGGTTCCTAAAATTCCGCACTCTAAACCTGCGTGACAGGCTACAACATTAGCTTTAGAGCCATTTTGTTTTTCGTAGATTTCTGTCAACACATCCAAGATTGGTGAGTTTACGTTTGGTGTCCAACCTGGGTAAGAACCAGAAAGAGTTACCTCGCATCCGATTAATTCGAAGGCAGAACGTAAGGCATTTGCCAAATCGTATTTGGACGTTTCTACAGAAGAACGCGTCAAGCATCCGATTGAGATTTCGCCGTTTTTAACGATTACTCTTGCGATGTTGTTGGAAGTTTCAACCAAATCAGCCATATCAGCACTCATTCTGTAAACGCCGTTGTGGGCGGTGTAAAGTGCACGAACCAGACCTTCTTGAACGCCCAAATCCATCACTTTTCTAGGCAAATCGGTTTTTTGAATGTCGATTACCAAGTTTGGTTCGGTTGTTTTGAATTCTGTTTTGATGTCGCCGATGATTTCCTGCATGTCGAATACATAAGCTTCGTCGTACATCCCAGCAATGATAACCGTTGCAACGCTTTCACGAGGAATGGCATTACGCAAACTTCCACCGTTGATTTCAGCAATCTGCAATCCGAAGTTTTCGAATCCGTCAAATAATAGACGGTTCATAATCTTATTGGCATTCCCTAAACCTTTGTGGATATCCATCCCTGAATGTCCGCCGTTTAATCCTTTTACGGTAATTTTATAGGCCACAGAATCTTCTGGAACATCTTCTTCTTCGTAACCTCTTGTAGCCGTTACATCGATTCCACCAGCACAACCGATGTCGATTTCATCGTCTTCTTCGGTATCTAAATTTAAAAGGATTTCGCCTTGAAGCAAACCTCCTTTTAAACCCATTGCACCCGTCATTCCTGTTTCTTCATCAATCGTGAATAAAGCTTCGATGGCCGGATGTGGAATATCGGTAGATTCAAGAATGGCCATTATAGTTGCAACTCCAAGTCCGTTATCGGCACCAAGTGTGGTTCCTTTTGCACGAACCCAATCTCCATCGACATACATTTCGATTCCTTGTGTGTCGAAATCAAAAACAGTATCGGCATTTTTTTGGTGTACCATATCCAAATGCGACTGCATCACGATGGTTTTGCGGTTTTCCAATCCTGCAGTGGCTGGTTTTTTTATGATAACGTTACCCACTTCGTCTTCGATGGTTTCAAGACCTAGTTTTGTTCCGAAGTCTTTCATAAAAGCGATTACTCTTTCCTCTTTTTTAGAAGGACGAGGAACGGCATTTAAGTCGGCAAATTTATTCCAAAGTTGTTTTGGTTCGAGGTTGCGAATTTCTTGGCTCATTTCGTTTTAGTGTTTGAGATTTATTTTGTTTAATCGATAGCTTCAATCCTATCCATATAAACACTGACTAGTTTATTTTTTTGATTTAATTCTAAGACATGGCTCCAAATTTTAGTCGTAAGATCAAAAAAATCTTTCATTTTTAAATTTCCAAATCGGATATGTATGACTTTTGGAGGAGGTGTATGCAAAAGCATCTTATTGAAAAAATCTACATCCTTAGTAATAATGGTTAGATTTTTATTTTTGGCATATTCCCAAATCTGTTCATCAGACCATTCATCATTAATATCCTTTTGATGGATGCAATCTTCGCTGTTCCAAAGTGAGAAATGATACGGTAATTTTACGTCTATAAGATACTTAGGCATTAAGCTACTTTTACGATGGTGTAGTTTCTATTCATCAGCTCTGAAGCGAATTTCAAACAAGCATCAATATCTTCTGAAACGAGTGAAGGATATTGCTTCAGAATTTCTTCTTTGGTTTCCCCAGCTCCCAAAAACTCTAAAATAGTATGAACTGTAATGCGCTTTCCTCTTATAGTAGGTTTGCCATTACACAGCTTTTCATCTATCGTAATTCTGTCTGTGATATATTCCATCTGGTAAATATTTGTTACAAAAGTACAAAAAAACGGAATAGCTTAAGTCGGGTAAGTTGAAGTTGTATTAGAGAATTTAAGCGATGTGCTTTTCAAAAAGTTTTTTAGCGTCTTTCTTGGAAACTTTTCCAACGCATTCATCTTTGTGGATGCAAATAACAGGAGCCTGCTTGCACATTCCTTGGCATTTCATTTTTTCGATTTGGACAATGCCTTTGAGTCCGGCTTCTTTAACCAAATCCTTGAAGCATTCCTTTACTTCTGAGTTGTAACGGCAACATTTTTTTCCGTCACAAAGTAAAATAACTTTCTCTTTTGCGTCTTTCTTTCCCATGGTGTAAGTTGTTGAAAATGCCTTTCTTATCTACTTCAATTCGACACTGCAAGTTTAGTGATTTTATCTTTATTGGTTCTAAATAAAGGCTTAAATTTTTAAAAAAGTAATTAACAATAGTTACGGAATAAATCCGCAAGTGGTTTATTATATTTACAACACTAAAATTTCCTCGATGAAAAGTAAAAAAGTTGTGCTTTCGCTTTTTTTGATTGTTCAGATTGTTGTGCTTCAAATACTGTCGTTTTTTCCTGAGTTTATCGAACGTTATTACAGCAATAGTTTGTATCCTATCATCTCAAAAATTTCTAGAACTTTATTTGGCTGGATTCCTTTTTCTATTGGAGATGTGATTTATTTTGTGGTCATTTTTATGATTCTGAGATGGTTCTATCTCATTCGAGGTACATGGAAGATTGAGTGGAAAATGTACTTGCTGACGATTGTTAGTGGGATTTCTATCTTTTATTTCTTATTCCATTTGCTTTGGGCTACGAATTATCATCGGGTTCCGTTGTTTGAGAAGATGGATATTGAACGGGAATATACTGATGCTGATTTGATGGCTTTTACACAGAAACTGATTGTAAAGACGAACGAAATCCATTCTGAATTGGAAAAGATTGACAGTGTAAAAATCATAAATCCGTATTCGCAAGAACATATTTTTAAGATGACTTTGAACGGTTATAATAATCTAGGAAAGGAATATGCTTTTTTTAAATATGAAGAACCTAGTATCAAGAAATCACTGATTAGTTTGCCTTTGACGTATATGGGTTTTGGTGGTTATCTGAATCCGTTTACAAACGAAGCACAAGTGAACGACAAATTGCCGATGTATAATTTTCCGTTTACGGTTTGCCACGAAATGGCGCATCAGATTGGTTATGCTTCTGAAAGTGAGGCCAATTTTATTGGGTTTCTTTCGACGGTTAAAAATAAGGATTTGTATTTTCAATATGCGGGTTACAGCTATGCGTTGAAATATTGCTTGCGCAATTGGCGGATTCGGGATGAGAAGATTTTTGAAGAATTGAAGAAAAAGATTCGGTCTGGAATCTTGAATAATTATGAAGAAAGTGATGCCTTTTGGTTGGAATACAATACTCCGATTGAAGATGGTTTCAAGGTTTTCTACGATAATTTCCTGAAGATGAACAAGCAGGAAGAAGGTTTGGAGAGTTATAGCAAGTTTGTGAACTTGATGGTGAATTATTATAAGGAGAAGGAACTTTGAAGATTTATCTCGCAGAGTCGCAAAGACGCAAAGAGTGGGTTCCTAACTTTTTAACTTGGCGAGAGCAAAGATTTAGACTTTAAAAACAAATGAAATTTTAATCAAACATTAATAGATTTCAGTATAAGACTTTATCCCGTAATGGTTTAAAAGAAGTTTCTCGAAATGCCTAAAGTTTCCCATATAGCCCCGATTGTAGTGGAAATCCTTTTTGTTCTGGGGTTCAGAACAAAAAGATTGGAACGGAAAGCGGGAAAATGGTTTCTGAAAACGAAAATAATTTTCGCTCCTGAAAAAAATCTGTAACAAAAACTAAACAACGACTACTAACGTACATATGAGTGCTAATTTAGAACAATCTTTTGTCCAGCAATTACAGGCGAACCAGAACATCATCCACAAGATTTGTAGGCTGTATACGTCTGGCGAGGACGAGCACAAGGATTTGTTTCAGGAAATTACGATTCAGCTCTGGAAGGCGTTCCCAAAGTTTCGTGGCGAGAGTAAATTCTCGACTTGGGCTTACAGGGTGGCTTTGAACACGGCGATTACTTTGTATCGGAAGAGCACTCGCACGGTTTCGACTACGGAATATGACACTACCAAGCATTTTATCAAGGAAGAGGATTATAATTATGAAGAGGAAGAGCAGATTAAGCTGATGTATAAGGCTGTACAACAGCTGAACGACATTGAAAAGGCATTGGTTTTTATGTATTTGGAAGACAAGGATTATGAGGAGATTTCGGAAACTTTGGGAATCAGCGAAGTGAATGCGAGGGTGAAGATGAACAGGATTAAGGGAAAATTGAAGAAAATTTTAAATCCGTAAGGAGAAAAAAAGATATGGAAGGCTTAGATTTATTAAAGAAAGACTGGAAAAAGAGCGAAAATTCTTTTGAGCAGGTTTCGGAAAAGCAGATTTATAAAATGATTCACAAGAGTTCGTCCTCTATCGTGAAGTGGATTTTTATCATCAGTCTATTGGAATTTGTGGTGTGGACGGTTATGTCTTTTTGCATGAAAGATACAGAAGTGATGCAGAAATTCAACAGTTATCATGTGGAGCACATTATGTTGCCGTTTACCATTATTTGGTATGTAGGATTGGCGTATTTTCTGTTTCAGTTTTTTATGAACCACAGAAAGATATCGACTACCGATAATTCTAAAGTTTTGATTTTAAACATTATTAGGACACGTAAAACTGTTCATCAGTATGTTTGGTTCAATATTATTTATGTGGTGTTAACTTCGATTGTTGTGATGTTTATCCAGCTGAATTATGACAAAGATATCCTTAATATGATTAGCGAATTCGACAAACAAGGGAATGTAGCGGTGCTTTATGCTATTTATGTTGCGATGACAATTGTGTTTTTGGCTGTTTTTGTTGGTTTGATTTGGCTTTTCTATAGATTGATTTATGGAATTCTTTTGAAGCGTCTTTATAAGAATTATGAAGAATTAAAGAAGATAGATTTTTAAAAAAGTAAAGGAGTCTAAATTAGTCTCCTTTTTTAATATTCCCATTTTCGCTTTTCATTTAGTTCTTCCTGGACTTGTCGCTCTTCTGCCGGAATTACTTTTAAAAACGATGGATGTTGTTCGATTGCATATTCTACTTTCTCAACGATTTCTTCTATTGTATCGTTTTCATAATCAATCTGGAGTGGTTCTTTTATGATAAACGATTGAAGAATCCCTTTCTTCTTCATCCGTAAACCTTTCTTGTCGAACGAACGACGGAAACCGTCAATTACGATTGGAACAACAATTGGTTTATGTGTTTTTATGATATGGGCGGTTCCCTTACGAACTGGTTTGAAAGACTTTGTGGTTCCTTGTGGGAAGGTTATTACCCAACCGTCTTCGAGTGCAATCCTGATATTTTCGGTATCATTCGGATTTACTTCTCGTTGGACATCTTTTCCTTTTGCACGCCAGGTTCTTTCAACTGTTATGGCTCCAACATACGATAATATTCGTGGAAGCAAACCTTCACGCATGGTCTCTTTAGCGGCAACATAATAAATATTTAGTTTTGGTTGCCACAGATAACCGATATTTTTAATATGATCTTGTCTTCCGCTCAAACTTGCGTTGAAAACGTGAAACATCGCCACGACATCAGCAAAATATGTCTGATGATTGGATATGAAAAGTACATTGGTTTCCGGCAAATCTTTTATGATTTCAGAACCATCGATTTGGAGTTCGTTGAAACCTCGGTAACGACGGTGCGTCAAGGCTCCAAAAATTCGAATCAACCATTTTTTTATAAAAAGTATATGACCAAAAGGATTTCGTTTGAACAATCCCATATTTCAAGTAAGATTAAGTCGCAAACATACAAAAACTTAACATTTAAAATACTCTTTTTAATACTTCTTTAAGTTCATTCAGCATCTGAGAAGTCGCTCCCCAAATGTAATATTCTTCAAATTTAAAAGCGGGAACAGCCACTTCTTCCATATAACTAGTGCTCAATATTTTACTGACTTTCGCGTTATCATCCATCAACGTTGATAGAGGCATTTCTATGATACCGAACACTTCTCTTTCATCAGGATTAAAAGTCAATTCCTGAGTAGCATATCCTAAAAAAGGATACACCTTAAAATTACTTGGTGGAATATATAAAGGTGTAAAGGGTCTGACTATGGTTATCAATTCGCGTTCAACACCAATTTCTTCAAATGTTTCGCGTAAAGCGGTGTCATCCAAAGAAGTATCAAATTTCTCAACCTTTCCGCCTGGAAATCCAATTTGGGATGAATGGACACCTTTGTAAGAATTTCGGAGAATCATAACCAGATGCGGTTCATTGTTTTTGGGATAGAATAACATCATTACGGAAGCTTCTCTTGGATTGATCTTTTCGAGGTCTAAATCTTGGAAAATAGCGATTCTTTCCAATGGCATCATTTCCATGTGAGCCTCTTCGCCCGGAAGTTTTTCGTCAAGTATTTGCGGAATATATTTCAGAAAGGCATCAAAATTCATATTCAAAGGCTATTTTTGTAGTAACTAAAGATAGTTCGGAAATTTGAGATTCCAAAATCAAAAATAAAGTTTAAAAATAGAAAAGAGATGTTTAGTAAAGCCGAAGCACAAATGATAAAGAGGGAATTCTGGATAAAATTCGCCGAAGAATATCCGCGAAAATGGCTTTTGTATGATACCAAAATTAAGGATTTCTCTTTTAAATTTTATGTAGATAACAAAAAAGCCCAAGTCATGATTGACATTGAACCAAGGGACGAAGAAAAACGAAAAATCTATTTTGAAAAGATTGAATCGCTGAAGCAAATCTTAATGGATGAATTTATTCCCGAAGCTATTTTTGAACGCAACTTCCACTTGGAAACTGGTAAAATAATCAGTAAGATTTGGATTGAAAAGGACGGCATCAGTGTGATGAACAAGAATACCTGGCCTCAAATTTTTGATTTCTTTTATGAAAATATGGATGCGTTCGAACGTTTCTTTTATGAGTATAGAGAGTATATTGAGGATTTGGAGATGAATACTTAGCCTTTTAATTAATTTCCTACAAAGTATTCATAAAAAAAATTATATTTGGGAAAATTTATCCCAATGAAAAAACTTTTTCTCTTTTTGTCGCTAGGCTATTTTTCTTGCAGTTTTTCGCAAACTACTGATTATTCCTTCATCTATAATCCTGAAGGTATTTTTGCAAAAGGTGTTGAACTTCACGATTCCCAAAAGTATACCGAGGCGATTGCAGAATATGATAAAATAGCCAAAATTGACCCGGAATATCTCAGGGCCCAATATGAAAAGGCCATGAGTCTTTCGGCATTGGAAAAGAACGAGGAGTTGAAAGCGCTTTTTGAAGATTTGCATCAGAATAATCAGATGGCTACCTATCCCACATTATACATACTTTACGGAAGCTTTTTGAGCGACCAGAAAGAATATGACAAATCTGAAAAAATATTTCTGGAAGGCGAAAAATTATTGCCAAATTCGAGCAATCTGCTTTATAATATGGCGGTTCTCTATGCCCGAAAAGAAGACAATCAAAAGAGTGTCGATTTACTGAAACGCATCATTCTCAACAATCCAAATCATGCTTCTTCCCACTTTCTATTGGGATCATTTGCTTTTGATAACGGAAAAATTACGGAAGGAACACTCGCCTTGATGAGCTATTTGGTAATTGCTCCAAACGGCCGTTTCGCTGAAAAAGCCATCTTGAAGCTGAACAGCAAATTTGGAGAAAATTTCCTCGAAAATGGAAAAATCGTATTCTCTAAAACCGGTGATAATTTTGAGGAAATTGACGTTATCCTTAGGAACCAATTGCCTCTAAAAAAAGCCTACAAGGTAAAATCAGAATTTGATGATGTGATTATCCGCCAAGTGCAAGCCGTTGCAGAATATACCACAGAACATAAAATGGACAATGGTTTTTTTGAAACTACTTATATTCCTTGGATAAAAACGATGGTCGAGAAGAAACTTTTTGAAGGTTACTCTTATTATATTCTTCTATCGATGGAGGAAAAATTAGGAAAGAAATTGGTTTCTCAAAAGAAAACCATTACTTCTTTCTATGAGAATTTTATCCTCAAAGATTTTTGGTATTCCTATTCTCTTAGAAATTTGGAACATTTTGGAAAACAGGAAGAAGTAAATATTTTTCTGAAAAACGGATATCCAAATTTGATTGGAAGTTTTAAAAATGAAAAGAAAGAAGGCAAGTTTAAACTACTCAATGATGATGGAAATTTGGAAGGAGAATTGAATTTCAAAAATGATTTGCTCGATGGTTTTCAAAAATACTATGATGAAGAAGGAAAGCTTGAAAAGGAACGAAATTTTGCGAATGGCAAACTAGAAGGAACAACAAAAGAGTATTATAAAAATGGCCAGATAAGTATAATTGAAAATTATAAAAATGGCTTATTAAGCGGAATGAGTTCTAGTTATTATACAAACGGTGGAAAGAACTGTGAGATAAATTTTACTGAGGGGGAACGTGATGGAAATTTGATTTGCTTGTTTGAGAATGGAAGCAAAAAATCGGAGAGTATTTATGTTAAAGGAAAACTAAACGGTGTCACTAAAATTTACAATGCTATTGGCGATTTAATTGAAACGTATGCCTATGAAAATGATTTACTGAAAGGCGATTATAGGGAATATTTAGATGGCAAGACACTAAAATCGGAAGCAGTCTATAAAAATGGGAAAGTAGATGGTTCCTATAAAAGATACTACAATAATGGTGTTTTGGAAAGACAAAATTTTTATGAAAACGGAAAGCTGAAAAAAATCATCAATAATTATCCGACAGGTAAAATTTCCTATGAAACTGTGTACGACAGCAACGAAGAAATCGAATCCTACACCTATTATGACAGGAAAGGGAATAAATATTTTGAAGAAAAATTCAAATCGGGAGAATTAAAATCTGGTGTTCAGTTTACCAAAAATAGTCCGAAACCTGTATCCGTAAATCTTTCTAAGAAACCTTTCGTGATGTACACTTTTGAAGGAGAACCTTTTATTACAGGTGTTTTTGAAAAAGGCCGAAAAACGAAAGAATGGAAATACAATTATACTAACGGAAATCTTAGGCTACGTGAAGATTATGTGCAAGGAAAGCAAAACGGATTGGCACATAATTACAATAAAAATGGCCTTCTGAATTCTATCAATCATTTTGTAAACGATACCTTGAATGGAGTCCATGAAAACTATGACAATGGTGTTCTGAAAGGAACTTATCATTATCAAAATGGCAAATTGAACGGTCCTTTCAAAACCTACAATTTAGACAAGTCGGTAGCCTACGAAGGATTTTACAAAAATGATGAAATCAGCTTTGAGCGATTAGGTTTTTGGCAGGATGGTAAAATATCAAGCAAGGATACTTTTCTCGATGGAGTTTTAATTTCAGTTACAGCTTTCAATCCTAAAGGTGAAAAAGAATATACGGTAGATTATAAAAACAGAACGGGAAGGTTTACTAATTCACTTTATAATGGAACAACAACTATCACTTATGAAATGGTAAACGGTGACTATAACGGAAAATACATCGCAAAAGACAAGCTGAACAACACCATTGTTGAATTGGAATACGTTAACGGAATTAGAAACAATGCCTATAAAAGTTATAATCCAAATGGAACCTTGGCTTTCGACAGGAACTACTATAATGGAAAAATTAACGGAATTGACAAACAATATGATTTGGTTGGGAATCATCGTATTACTGACGAATACATTCATGGAGAAGAATATAATAAGACGACTCGTTTTTATCATAACAAATCAAAAATGTATGAGTACAGTCAATTGGAATCAACTTATGAAGGTGATTTTACCTATTTCAATCAAAAAGGAGAAGCCATTCTCACACTTGGTTATTTGAATGGAGCGCTTGAATATTACATCAAAAAGAACAGCACGGGTGAATTGAATGAAAAAGTGCTTGTCGAAAAAGAAACTGCCGATATCACGTCTTTATATCCTAATGGAAAGGTCGCCATCAAAATCAATTTTATAAAAGGTGGAATCGAAGGCAAATTGGTCATCAATAACAATGAAGGCAAATTGGAATACGAAGCCGATTACAAGAACAACCTCTTCAATGGAGAACGTACAGAATATTATCCAAACGGAAAAGTCTATAAAAAAGAACGATTGATTAACGGTGATTTTGAAGGCGCTCAGGAATATTTTAAAGAGGATGGAAAACCTTGGTTGACGGCAAATTACAAAAATGATGAATTGCATGGCAAGACGCTAATTTATATCAACGGAACTTTATCGGTAACAAAAATCTACAACACAAATGAATTGGTCGAAATTATCAAATAGCATTTATATCGTCTTCCTATTATTGAGTTGCAGTATCTATGCACAAAGTACTTGGCAGGACTATAAAAAAGAATACCCTGACTTCAACGAAATTGTTTTAAACGACAGCCAATCGTATGATTTTTATGTAGAGAATAACATGCTCAAAATCATTCAGGACAATAATTTTGAATCTATAATCCTGACTGAAAATGGCATTCAGAACAATCAGGAAGCTTTCTCTTATTCAGAATTGGTGCAATTGAAAGGATATGAAGCTTATTCGATTGTAAATACTAACGGAAAGGAGAAAAAAATAAAAGTCACACAATCTAATGAAAAGCAGTCCCGCCAAAGTTCCATTTTTTATAATGATGTAAAAGAAAGACATTTGATATTTCCAAATTTAGAAAGTGGTGCCAAGAAAGTATACCAATATCAAACTGAATTTATAGACCCTTTCCTACTGCATAAATTTATTTTTGGAGGCGGACTTCCTATAAAAAATGCTTCGTTGGAAATAAAAACACAGAAGAATATCAATATTGGTTTTAAAATTTTTAACGACCCGAACAATACAATTACATTTTCAAAAACAGAAAAAAAAGGAAAATGGATTTACAAATGGACATTAAACGACATTAAACCTGTAATGTCCGAATCCAATGCACCTGGTTTTTTATACATAATCCCTCATATTGATTTTTACATCAAAGATTATATGATTGATGATAAAAAAATTGATATCTTGGATGATACGCAAAAGCTTTTCAACTATTATAAAGGATTTGTAAAGAACTTGAATCAAAAAGAAGATGCTGATTTAAAAGAAGAAACATTAAGAATTACTGAAAATCTTATTTCGGATGAAGATAAAATAAAAGGTATATTCTATTGGGTGAAAGACAACATAAAGTATATTGCATTTGAAAATGGTTATGAAGGTTTTATTCCCAGGGAAGCAAGTTTGGTCTACAAGCGAAAATTTGGCGATTGCAAAGATATGGCGAGTATCATTACTGATATGGCCAAATATGCAAACATTCCAAATGTAACAGTTGCCTGGATTGGAACCCGAAAAATTCCCTATACTTATGCTGATTTAGCCACTCCGGCTGTTGATGACCACATGATTGCAGTTTTCAAAAATGGAGAAAATTATATCTTTTTAGATGCTACTGACAAGGAAACTCGATTCGGTATTCCGACAGCATTTATACAAGGAAAAGAAGCTTTGTTCAGTGACAAGCAAACCTATAAAATAATACCTGTTCCTACCGTTACACCTCAAGAAAATGAAATAAAAGACGAACTTAAATTAACCATCGAGAACGATAAGCTAGTTGGTTCAGGTAAAATGCAATTCCACGGTTATAATAGAAGCCACATCTTGATGCAAATTGGCGATGCTACCAATAAGACTCGCTTTGAATTGATAAAGAGCTTGGTTTTAAAGGGAAATAATAAATTCAACCTTAAGGAATATAAGGAAGAGAATCTTAAAAATAGGGATTTACCTTATGTGATCAACTATGATTTCGATTTGAATAATTATGTACTTAAAGTTGATAAAGAACTATACATCAACTTATTATTGGATAAATTATTTGAAAAGATGACCATAGAAAAAGATAGGGTTTCAAAGTTTGAATTTGACTATCTCTCCCTCGTAAATAATAATTATGAACTCACAGTTCCAGTGAATTATGATATTGAATACCTACCTCAAAATTTCAATCTTGACAATGATTTGATTAAAGTAATATGTACTTATGAGAAGAAAAACAATAAAATCATACTCCACTTTCAATTGAATCAAAAAAAGCTACTGTTAGATTACAGCGACTTTGAACTTTGGAATGAATCCATCAAGAAACTAAAAAACACCTATTCTGAATCCATAATTTTAAAAGAAAAAAAATGAAACAAAACCACAAGACACTAGCTTTTACAATAGTAACCTTTTTGAATACCATACTATTATTTGCGCAAGATTATTCTTTTAAAAATTACAATTGGGATGAAAAACAAACAACATTTACAATCCCAGAGCAGTATAAAAATGAAAACGAAGTAATCTTAGACCGTACCACCAAGGTAGAAATTGTAGTGGTCGATAAAACTGCAAAACAATATTATCTTGTTCATGAAAAAATATACATCAATGCCGATGATGCAATTGAAAGAAACAACAAAGTCTATATCCCTTTTAATCAAAATGAAACAGTACTCGTAAATAAAGTGCGTGTAATTTTAAAGAATGGGAAAGTTATCAACCTCGATAAAAAAGACATCAAGGAAGAAATTGATGAGGAAAGAGGTGTCAAATATAATTATTTTGCAATTGATGGATTAGAAAAAGGTGCCGTACTCGAGAAGTTACTCGTTATTGAAGAATTTCCGGAACTGAATGGAAAAACATTTTATATGCAAGATGAACACCCAATTGCAAATATTAACTTTGAGTTGATACACCCAAGTTATCTATCGTTCAAAGTAAAAGGTTACAACGGACTAAAGGAAGCTACACTTGATGATAAAAAAATTGATAAAAAAACAATTATTGCATTATCCGAAAATAATATACCCGGACTTGATGATGATGAAAAATATTCAAATTGGGCATCAAACGCAAAAATATTCCGCTATAAATTAGATGCAAATCAATATACTGGTGCGAAGAACTTATACAACTATAAAGAGTTTGCTACCAATTTTTATGAAAGAATGAATGGTGAAACAGATAAGAAACAAGAAAAGGCTATTGAAACTTTTTGCAAATCTATTCCAAAAAGCGAAGATGCACAGGAACAAATATGGAACATTGAAAATAAGATTAAGAAGACAATAACTTATAATAGATATATTGATACTAAAGGAAATATTGACCAGATTATAAAAACAAAACAAGCCAATCAATCAGATATAATCAAATTATACTCGGCTGTCTTTAAGTTTTTTAAAATTGAAAACAATACTGTTTTTACTTCGAGCAGATACAAAGTCCCATTTGATAAGGAATTTGAAAGCTATGAAAATTTGAATGACATTTTATTTTATTTTCCAACCATAAAAAAATTCCTTACTCCTACTGAAATGGAATATAGAATGCCATTAATACCTGCACATTTGGCTCATAATAATGGACTATTCATTAAAGAAAAAATATTTGCTGGGGTAGGAATGGGAATTGGAGAAGTCAATTTTATTGAAATCCCTGGTGTTGAGATAACTCATGATGTAATGGAAATAACTATCGATTTTACCAAAGATTTAGAGAATCCAACCATCAATAATAAGATAACATTTGGAGGTTATGCGGCATTTAATTTTCAAGGCATTAAGGATTTTGCTTCAGCAGAAGAGTATAAAACAATCTTAAAAAGTATTGTCGAAAACTACACACTTCAAACAGAATATAAAACTTTAACAATTCAGAATGACGGCATAGACTTCATTGGAAAAAAACCATTTATTTTGGATGTAACATTCGATGGAAAAGAGCTTATTCAAAAAGCAGGTACTAATTATTTATTTGCTGTTGGACAAACTATTGGTAAGCAAATGGAGCTCTATCAAGAACACAAAAGAATGCTGCCCGTTGAGATTGATTATCCTCACTCCTACTTACGAAAGATAAAGATCATTTTACCAGAAGGTGTTTCGGTAAAAAATACTGAAAAATTTGTTATGGACTACAAGACAATAATTGATAATAAGACTGAAGCCGCTTTTATAAGTAATTTTAAAAACAATAAAAATGAAATTGTAATCGAAAATAAAGAATACTACAATATCATGAATTATAACCTGGATAAATTTGATGAGTACAAAGCTGTTATAAATGCGGCTGCGGATTTCAATAAAATAGTAATCATACTTAACAAATAGAAATCCATTTCTCTACTTTTCTGTTATTCAATAAAATATTATACATAAAAAGGTAAGCCTTTATGGCTTACCTTTTTATGTATATAGCAACTCACCACAAATACGTTGTAATTAATCAATTATTTATCAAACTGCAAATTAGTGCTGCACTTGAAAACCAAATTCCATTATAAATTTCTTGAAAACACAAGGCTTTTATTACTTGTAATCCTTCACAATTATATGCCCCAATACAACCCGACCATAGGCTTTTCACATCCAATTCCTTTAAACGCAACTCCTAATAGGATAATGGTGCACAACCGGTCCCTGGCTCGAACATCTTATGCGATAGGCATAAAACACATTCATCTCGCAAGCAACACAATAAAGTACTACATTTCAAATATTGAACAAACACACAGCCGTGCCAATTAACAAGCTATCATCCAACACAATAATACTTCTTAATATTCAGCAATAACTACCTTTCCAAGCCAAATTCTTTTTAAACTCCACAGGCTTTCTGTTAACAAACAAACCTCTGAATATTCCTAAAAACAAAAAACCCCTCATCGATTGATGAAGGGTTTTCAAAAGAAAGGCGACGACATA
>NZ_JBMGQS010000022.1:0-58720 GCF_049060005.1 Flavobacterium sp. PLA-1-15
TAGCGGGAACAGGACTCGAACCTGTGACCTTCGGGTTATGAGCCCGACGAGCTGCCTACTGCTCTATCCCGCGATGTTTCGAGTGCAAATTTACAACGATTATATTGAAAAACAAGCATTTTCGTAAAAAATGTTTTATTTCCTCTATTGGACTGATATGATTACCTTTGCAGAATAAAATAGAGAGTAAATGTCACACAAAGCAGGTTTTGTAAATATTATCGGTAATCCAAATGTTGGAAAATCGACCTTGATGAATGCATTTGTTGGGGAAAGATTGTCCATCATTACATCAAAAGCACAAACAACACGTCATAGAATTTTAGGAATTGTAAATGGAGATGACTTCCAGGTAATCCTTTCCGATACGCCAGGAATCATCAAGCCGGCTTATGAAATGCAGGAATCGATGATGAATTTTGTGAAATCGGCTTTTGAAGATGCGGATATCCTGATTTATATGGTGGAGATTGGGGAACAGGCTTTGAAAGACGAAGTGTTCTTTAATAAAATCATCTACGCGAAGATTCCCGTTTTGCTTTTGTTGAACAAGATTGACAATTCGAATCAAGAGCAATTGGAAGAGCAGGTAGCGTTTTGGACAGAGAAGGTTCCAAATGCTGAGATTTTTGCGATTTCGGCTTTGCAGAATTTTAATGTAAAGGAAGTCTTTACTAGAATTATTGACTTGCTTCCAGAATCGCCGGCCTATTATCCAAAAGATACCTTGACGGACAAACCGGAACGTTTCTTTGTAAACGAAACCATCCGTGAGAAAATCCTTTTGAATTACAGCAAGGAAATTCCGTATGCGGTGGAAATTGAAACAGAGGAATTTTTGGAAGATGAAGATATCATCAGAATCCGTTCGCTTATTATGGTGGAACGCGATACGCAAAAAGGAATCATCATCGGGCATAAAGGTGCCGCTTTGAAAAAAGTGGGAATAGAAGCAAGAGCAGATTTGGAGAAATTCTTTGGAAAGCAAATCCATATTGAAATGTATGTGAAGGTAAACAAGAACTGGAGAAGCAATGCGAATATGTTGAAACGATTCGGGTATAACCAGTAATTCAGTTGTCAGTTCTCAGTTTTGGCTGAAAGTTTAAAAGGAGCCTAAAGTTTTCATTTAGCCCCGACTGGAGGGAAAATCCTTTTTGTTTTTTCTTTAAAAACAAAAAGATTTGGAAGGAAGGCGGGAATATGGATTGAAAAAATGCCTTAGGTTTCGCTCCTAAAAAACATAAGAAATAATCACGTCAAAGGGTTGCTGTGAACTGTGAAGTAAAAAGAGTACCTTTGCAAAAAATATAAGATGCGGTTTTGAGAATCTAAAATCTAAAATCTGCATTCTAAAATTAAAGAAATGAATAACATTGTTGCCATTGTAGGAAGACCAAACGTAGGGAAATCGACGTTGTTTAACCGATTGATTAAGAGAAGAGAAGCGATTGTAGATTCGGTTTCGGGTGTGACCCGTGATAGAAATTATGGTAAAAGCGAATGGAACGGGAAGGAATTTTCTGTGATTGATACGGGTGGTTATATCCGCGGTTCTGAAGATGTTTTTGAAGCAGAAATCAGAAAACAGGTGGAACTTGCTATTGATGAGGCCGATGTAATCATTTTTGTGGTGGATGTTGAAGAAGGTATCACACCGATGGATGATACTGTTGCGAAACTTTTGCGTAAGGTTACTAAGCCGGTTCTATTGGCGGTAAACAAGGTGGATAACGCCATGCGTGAGAAGGATGCGGTAGAGTTTTATAACTTAGGATTAGGTGAATATTATACGTTTGCGAGTATTTCTGGAAGTGGAACAGGAGATTTGATGGATGCCTTGATTGAGGCTTTCCCGGAAAAACCACAACCGACACAGGAAGAAATCGAATTGCCCCGTTTTGCAGTAGTAGGTCGTCCGAATGCTGGAAAGTCGAGCTTTATCAATGCTTTGATAGGGCAGGATCGTTTTATGGTAACGGATATTGCGGGAACAACCCGTGATGCCATCGATACTAAATTTGACCGTTTTGGTTTTGAATTCAATTTGGTGGATACTGCCGGAATTCGAAGAAAAGCGAAGGTGAAGGAAGATTTGGAATTTTATTCGGTGATGCGTTCCGTTCGTGCAATCGAACATGCCGATGTTTGTATATTGGTTATCGACGCTACGCGTGGATTTGAAGGTCAGGACCAGAGTATTTTTTGGTTGGCCGAGAAAAACCGCAAGGGTGTTGTGATTTTGGTGAACAAATGGGATTTGGTGGAGAAAGACACGATGTCGACGCGTGATTATGAAAATGCGATCCGAAAAGAATTGATGCCGTTTACGGATGTGCCGATTTTGTTTGTTTCGGCTTTGACCAAGCAACGTTTGTTGAAAGCCTTGGAGACGACAGTTCAGGTATATGAGAATAAAAAACAAAGAATACCGACTTCCAAATTCAACGATTATATGTTGAAAGTGATTGAAGGTTATCCGCCACCGGCTTTGAAAGGTAAGTATGTGAAAATTAAGTATTGTATGCAATTGCCAACGCCAACGCCTCAGTTTGTGTTTTTTGCGAATCTGCCACAGTATGTAAAAGATCCTTACAAACGTTTCTTGGAGAATAAGATTCGTGAGAATTGGGATTTTTCGGGAGTGCCGATTGATATTTATATTAGAGAGAAATAGTACGGTTTAATAAAAATTGTAAATATTTGATATGAAAATTCAATTTCAAACGAAAGATGACAGCAATAAAAAGCAATTGGAGGATTTTTTGAAATTATCCAAAGCAGAGCGTATTTATAGCTTTTTGAAATTGATGTATCGTATGAAGCAGTTTCCACAGAAAAAAGAATCATCAAAAAAAGAGAATTTCTTAATTACAATTCCATCCAAGTAATGCTTCAAAAGTGGGAAGAAAATATTGAAAGTTTTATAACCTTAGCAAGCAAACATAATGTTAGAATGATAATGGTTGGAGGTGGAGCGGTGAATTTTCACGGCTATCAACGACATTCTGCTGATGTGGATTTCTGGATTGAAACAACGGAAGAAAATTTCAGAAATTTAGTGATTGTTTTCAATGAAATGGGTTATGAGATAGATGATTTTCCTGAAGCTGTTAAAAATAGTGAGCAAAATATTTCGATAAAATTTTCTCCATTAGATTTGGATTTAGAATTAATCACTAATTTTTCTGTAAACAAGCCATTTGATGAAGCATTTGCCGACAGTGAAAAAGTTACGGTAAAAAACAATGAATTTTTAAGATGGAATGTGCTTTCTCTTGAAGATTTGATTACCAGTAAAGTAAAAGCCAATAGACCTAAAGATTTACTAGACATCCAGCAATTGAGAGAAATAAATAAAAAATAGAAAACCCGAAGCGAAAGTTTCGGGTTTTTTGCTTCTTGTCTTGAATAAATTTTGAAATAATTTAAATGATTCCATTTTTACAATTACATAAAATTATTTTGTTGTATTGAAATCGACTTGCAATCTTTTTTCTGTTAAAATTGTGTAAGTAATTTTAGCATCTAATACTAAAGCTTTTAATTCGCAGTTATTATTTCATCAAAAACAAAAAACAATCAAAAAACAAATCATTTATGCACAGAGTTTATGCAACCCTGCTCTTATTTTTATTGGTCAGCTTTTCTTCTTTCGGACAAACTATTACGCTGAAAGGAAAAATTATTGATGACAGTACCAAATTAGCTCTTGAATCTGCGACTGTTTACTTGACTTCTGCAAAAGATTCAACTATTATTGATTATACCATTTCGGATAAAAATGGTTCTTTTTCCCTTGCTACAAAAAAAATTACCAAGCCTGCTTTCTTGAAGGTTTCCTTTATGGGCTATCAGGATTATAAGCAGGAAATTAAGGAACTTACTGTCAGTAAAGATTTCGGACAGCTTTTTATTCAAGAGCAGCCCAATCAGCTTGGAGAGGTTGTCATTAAAGGCGAAGCACCTCCGGTTCGTATCAAAAAAGATACGCTTGAATTTAATGCAGCTTCTTTTAAAATTAGGCCCGATGCAAATGTTGAGGCGTTATTGAAACAATTGCCAGGTGTTGAAATTACATCGGACGGAAAAATTACCGTAAACGGAAAAGAAGTAAACAACATCTTGGTAAACGGTAAGCCCTTTTTTGGTAAAGACGGTAAGATAGCAACTGAGAACCTACCTGCTGAAATTATTGATAAAGTCCAAATTACCGATACCAAAACTAAGGAAGAAGAACTCTCTGGAGATGCCGCAAGTTCCCAGGAAAAGACCATCAACTTGACCATTCAGGAAGACAAGAACAAAGGTTTGTTTGGGAAATTCAGTGGCGGAATGGGAACGGATGATCGTTATGAGGCCAGTGGTTTGGTCAATTATTTTAAAAATGAGCAAAAGATAAGCGTTCTCGGCTCTGCCAATAACATCAATTCGGTCGGATTTTCGATGGATGAGATTTTTGACGCCATGGGAGGTGGACGAAATTTTTATTCCAATGGCGACGGTAGTTTTGGTGTTGACGGAATGCGTTTTGGCGGTGGAACCGGTATTACGGAATCCGGGATGATTGGTTTGAATTTTGCCGACAAATGGTTCAAGAAATTGGATGCGGGTGGAAGTTATTTTTATACGAATTCGGAAACTAATAACGACAACAGGAGCAGGGTGGAGAATTTCCTGACAGGCGATTCTGCAGGAGGGAATTCTTTTATAACCGAATCAAGTGGAAGGACGAAGAACATTAACGACGGACATAATTTGAGTCTGGATTTTGAATACAAGATCGATTCTTTGACAACGCTTTCCATTCGTCCGAATTTGACTAAAAACACGGCTGACTATAGCAATAGATTTCAGCAAACTTCTACAAATAATTTAGGTCTGATCAACCAAACGACAAGCGATAATTTTAGCAAAAGCGAAAATGTAAATTTTGAAAATCAGTTGTATTTCAATAGGAGATTCAAGAAAAAGGGAAGGTCTTTCGGGTTTACGTTTAACAATACACATAAGGACGACGACTCGGATAACATAACAAAATCGGAAACCTATTATTTCCAAGATCCGTCTTTGGATGATGATATCCGAAATCAGAGGCGTTTTAATAACAGAAAAGAGGAAGGGTATTATGTAAGATTAGGCTACAGCGAGCCCATTACAGATTCGTTGAGTTTGACTTTCAGGGCGGCTTATACAACCAATAAAAAAACGGCGGATCGATCTACTTTTGATTTTAATGATACCGATAATCAGTATAATGTTTTAAACGATTCCTTGTCATACAGTTTAGATTCAAGGACACAAAATGTAAATCCGAGCATAGGTATTAATATCCGTAAGAAAAAATACAGCATGGGTTTGAGTTTGGGAACTCAAATCATCAAGTTCGAAAATAGTTCTTTGTTTGCAAATTCGATAGGTGAGGTGAACAAGGACTATATGTATCCTTCGGCTAATTTATGGTTGAATTACAACATCTCGAAATCGAAATCGGCTTACGTTTATTATAATTTTGATGTGACGATGCCAACAGCGGAGCAACTTCTTCCGATTGTAGATTTATCGAATCCGCTTTCGAGAATTACAGGAAATCCAAACCTAGATCCAGAAAAAAGCCATAATGTGTATTTGAATTTCAATAATTATGATTATGCATCTAAATCAGGATTTTATCTTTATGCGGGAGTGAATTATCACGAGCAACAAATCGTGATGTCAACCGTGTTCAATCCGACGGACTTGATAAGCGTTACGGAATTCCAAAACATAACCAACATGGCTAATGGATATATGGGTTTCAGTATCGATAAAACCGTGAAAACTGAAGGGCATTCTTTCCGATTCAGTACTGGTTTGAATTCGAGTTTTAACTATAGCAAGGGTTTGACGAACAATAGTTTGTATAAAGCACAAGGCTACCAGCTAACGCCAGAACTGGCAATTACTTGGGATTATGGCGATTTATTGTCGATAACTCCGTCCTATAAGTATACTTTCAATCGTACCGATTTTACCAATTATATGATTGATTATACTTCCAATTATACACATTCGTTGAAGCTTGAAACCACTTCTAGATGGCCAAAGCATGTGGTTTTTGGTAATGATTTCGGGTACAATTACAATTCCAATATTGCTGATGGTTTCCAAAAGGATTTCTATCTGTGGAATATGAGTTTGGGCTACAATTTCTTTGGCGATAAACTATTAGCGAAGGTAAAAGTATATGATTTGCTGAATCAAAATGTGAATGCAACTCGAACGATTACGCCAACAGCAATTCAGGATGTTGAAAATACGGTTTTGAGACGCTATGCAATGTTCTCGTTGACGTATAAGATTGAAAAATTCGGAGGGAAGAAAAAGAATCCGTGGGAGGAACAGTAATAAAAAAAAGGGAGCAATTAGCTCCCTTTTTTTATTGATAAAATTGTTTGAAATATTCCTGAATGTCCTGATCGAATCCGGGGTTTTTCAAGAGTGCTAAAGTCTTGTCTTTAATCAGAATAAAATCGTCCTGATTGAATTGGTTTTCAAAATTATGATTGATGAAATCCGCCAGGCTTTGCAAAACCATTCCAACTTCTTCTTCAGAAATTCCTTTGTTTTGGATGTGTCGATTTCGGATAAGATACGCTCCGATATGGGTCGCCACTTCAATCACCTTTTCAATAGAAATCTGATTGGTAGCAATCAGTTTCCCAATGAAATGATCCATTTGTTGATTAATCAATTCGTGTACTGTCATCTTTAAAATTTTAAATTACCAGCTTCCGCCAGAACCTCCACCTGAGAATCCGCCTCCGCCAAAACCGCCACCGAAGCCACCGCCTCCGCCAGAAAACCCACCGCCTGATGAACCTCCGCCAAAGCCACCTCGACCTAAACTGCTCAAGATAATAATGTCGGAAAGATCAAATCCGCCACCGCCACCACGGTTTCCAGAATTGCCACCGCCTTTATTTTTAGCAATGATGATTATGATGATGATAAAAATTATAATGAAGATAAATGGAATCGGACTTCCATCAGATTTGTTTCCTTTTCGTTCGCCTTTGTATTTTCCTTTTAAAACCTCAAAAATTGCATCTGTCCCTTTGTCTAAACCATTGTAATAGCTTCCTGCTTTGAATTCTGGGAGGATGTAATTTCGCGTGATTTCCCCGCCAATTCCAGCAGTCAAACGATCTTCTACACCGTATCCTGCGGAAATCCAAATTTTTCGTTCTTTTTCGGCTAAAAGAATAATGACACCGTTGTCGTTTTGTTGGCTTCCGCCAATTCCCCACGTATGTCCCCATTTTGGCGTTAAAATACCAATATCTTCTCCTTGAAGTGTTTCAATTGTAATGACCACAATTTGGGTTGTAGTAGAATCGGAATACTTAATGAGTTTCTCTTCCAAAGATGATTTCTCGGAAGCACTTAAAACACCTGCATAATCGTAAACACTCGTCTGGAATTTAGGAATAGGTGGAATCGTATATTGCGCAAAACCAAAACTGACTTGGAGCAATAAAGCAATCAACAAGGATTTAAGTTTCCAATTGGAATTTGTATTTTTCATTTTTTGGAATTTCATGCTTTATCCTTTAGATATTTCATTCGATAATTCGTCCTTGTCGTCGCCAGAAAAAGGGAAATACTGTTCCAGACGTTCGCCGGCTCTTAAAATTCCAGCAACCAAACCGTCCTTGAATTTTCTTTCCTTGAAATTGGTTATGACAATATCTCTCGTGCAGTCCCAAAAGTCATTTTCTAACACCTTGTCAATGCCTTCGTCGCCGATTATGGCAAATGTATGGTCGGCAACGCCAACGTAAAACAAAACGCCGTTTCGAAGAGAAGTTGCATCCATGCCTAAAAAATGAAAAACCTCCTGGGCTCTTTCGAGCGGAGGTTTTTCAGTATGATTTTCAATATGGATTCGTATTTCTCCTGAAGTGTTTTTTTCGGCAATTGTAATTGCTTTCACAATTTCTGCTTCTTCTTCAGCAGTTAGAAAATCTTCAACTTTTGACATATTGTCTGTTTTTAGAATTTTACTTCAACTGGTTTTTCAGCACCTTCAGTCGATTTGAAATAAGGTTTTTCAGGATATCCGCTCAAAAACCAACTGTTTGGAATAGAAAGTACATAGCCGTTATACACTTGAACTGATTCGTTAAATCTTGTTCTCGCAGTCAAAATTTGGTTTTCCGTACTAGCCAATTCATCCTGTAATTTCAAGAAATTTTCATTCGCTCTCAATTGTGGATACGCTTCAACCGAAACCAATAATCTAGACAAGCTAGAAGAAACATTCGATTGTGCTTGTTGGAACTGTGCCATTTGCTCCGGAGTCACATTACTTGGGTCGATTGTTACCGAAGTTGCTTTAGCACGTGCTTCAACAACTGCTGTCAAAGTTCCTTTTTCAAAATCTGCAGCACCTTTTACGGTATTTACTAAATTTCCGATAAGGTCGTTTCTTCTTTGGTAAGCCGTTTCAACATTTCCCCATTCTTTTCCAACCGCTTGGTTGTGTTTCAAGGCTGTGTTTTTGATTCCTACAACCCAAAATCCGATAACTACTATTAGTCCAACAATAATTAATACAGGTAATAACCACTTTCTCATTTTCTTTTTTTGTTTTAGTTTTTATTTGTTTTTAATGTTCTAATTTATAATTCATTCTTGATATTCGTCAACTGTACTTTGATGCTTTCCAGCTTGCTGATGATGTCAAATTTGTCAAGCGTTTTCTTTTGTCCTTCCTTCAAATGCGTTTTGGCGCCTTCCAGTGTAAAACCTCTTTCTTTTACCAAATGATAAATCAATTGCAAGTTTTTTACGTCTTCGGGAGTAAACATCCTGTTGCCTTTTGCATTTTTTTTTGGTTTTAGGATGTCAAATTCCTTGTCCCAAAAACGAATCAACGATGCGTTTACATTAAAGGCTTTCGCCAATTCTCCAATACTGTAATATCGCTTGTCTGGGTTTAAATCTATATGCATTTATTAGTTTTGGTTCAAAGTTTAAAATCTTAAATCATCAATCTGCATTCATCAATCGTTAATCCAGCGATTGGTTTTCTTGGTTCGCTAATTTTGAAATGGCTACAAACTCTGCCGCCGAAATATTTCCGTAATAAAAATTCAAAGGATTCACGACTTCGCCATTTTTATGCACTTCATAATGCAAGTGTGGCGCCTCGCTTCGTCCCGTACTTCCCACATATCCGATCACATCGCCACGTTTGACTCTTTGTCCGGCACGCACCTTGTATTTGCTCAAATGTCCGTACAAAGTTTCGTATCCAAAACCGTGCCTGATTACAATGTGATTTCCATAACCCGAAGCAGTATTATCAGCTCTATCTACAACGCCATCACCGGTGGCATAAATCGGAGTTCCCGTCTTGGCAGAAAAGTCCATGCCGGCATGAAATTTTCGCACTTTAGTGAAAGGATCGCTTCTGTATCCAAAACCCGAAGCCATTTGGTTCAACTGTTCGTTCTTTATCGGTTGGATGGCTGGAATTGCCGATAAAAGCTTTTCTTTTTCCTTCGCCAATTTCAATATTTCATCCAACGATTTTGACTGTATTGCCAATTGTTTCGAAAGCACATCAACCCTTTTTGTCGTGCTCATCACCAGTTCAGAATTATTATACCCTTCCAAATCCTTGTAACGGTTTACACCACCAAAACCAGCCTTTCGTTGCTCTTCGGGAATCGCCGAAGTATTAAAATACACACGGTACAAATTATTATCCCGTTCCTCCACATGCTGTAAAACCTCGTCAATCTGGTCCATTTTCTTATTCAAAATCGAATACCTCAATTTCAAATTTT
Source organism: Flavobacterium sp. PLA-1-15 (assembly GCF_049060005.1). Classification (NCBI taxonomy): domain Bacteria; kingdom Pseudomonadati; phylum Bacteroidota; class Flavobacteriia; order Flavobacteriales; family Flavobacteriaceae; genus Flavobacterium; species Flavobacterium sp. PLA-1-15. The sequence goes on from NZ_JBMGQS010000022.1 coordinate 9,837, forward strand.
CAATTTCACGTGCCTGAAGTCGGTCTTTCGGAGTTTCAAAAAAAGGCGTATTCAATAAAACCACAAATCCGAGCACTCCAAATAAGCCCGAAGACAGCAAAAACAAAGCAATATAGCCAAAGCGTTTCCTTTTTTTGGTAACGATTTTTCTGTACGCTAAATTTTCGGAATCGTAGTAATATTTTACCTTCTTCATATTTTAAAATATGCTATTTTTGCACCTTTATAGAGGTTGGTCGAACAAATTTAATAAATGTTTCATTGGTTCGGGGAATTTTGATTGGATAATTTGAAAATTTAAATCGTTTGAAAATAATTCAAATGTTGTAGAGAAACCAAATTATCAAATTGCCAAATTATCAAATTATCAAATTTAAAAAATGAAATCACAAGACATTCGCAAGCAATTCTTAGACTTTTTCCAAAGCAAAGGACACCTGATCGTTCCTTCGGCTCCAATTGTCCTAAAAGACGACCCAACCCTGATGTTCAACAACTCGGGAATGGCACAATTCAAGGAATATTTTCTTGGAAACGGAACCCCGAAAAGTCCCCGAATAGCCGATACGCAAAAATGTCTTCGTGTTTCTGGAAAGCACAACGATTTGGAGGATGTAGGTTTTGATACCTACCACCACACGATGTTTGAAATGCTAGGAAACTGGTCGTTTGGCGATTATTTCAAAAAAGAAGCCATCAACTGGGCTTGGCAATTATTGACCGAAGTTTATAAAATTCCAAAAGAAAATTTATACGTTTCCGTTTTCGAAGGAAATCCTGCCGAGAATGTTCCGTTTGATCAAGAGGCTTGGGACATCTGGAAAGAACTAATCGATGAAGACCGAATCATTTTAGGAAATAAAAAAGATAATTTTTGGGAAATGGGTGACCAAGGACCGTGTGGACCATGTTCTGAAATTCACGTTGACTTGCGTCCAGAAGCAGAAAAAGCTTTGGTTTCAGGAAAGAGTTTGGTCAACAACGACCATCCACAAGTAGTGGAAATCTGGAACAATGTATTCATGGAATTCAACCGTAAAGCCGATGGCTCCTTGGAAAAATTACCAGCTCAACACGTTGATACCGGAATGGGATTTGAGCGTTTGTGTATGGCTTTGCAAGGAAAAACGTCGAATTATGATACTGATGTTTTCACACCCCTTATCGAAAAGTTGGAAGAAATAACAGGGTTCAAGTATACTTCTAACGAAATAAAAGACATTTCAGAAGAACAGAATAAAACCAATATCGCCATCCGTGTGATTGTGGACCACGTTCGTGCTGTAGCATTTGCTATTGCCGATGGACAGTTGCCTTCGAACACCGGAGCGGGTTATGTAATCCGTAGGATTTTACGTCGCGCAATTCGTTATGGATTTACATTCTTAAATACAAAAGAGCCTTTCATCAACAAATTGGTGGAAGTTTTGGCGAATCAGATGGGCGAATTTTTCCCAGAAATCAAGTCGCAACAGCAATTGGTTACAAACGTAATCCGTGAAGAAGAAGCTTCTTTTTTGAGAACCTTGGATCAAGGTTTGCAATTGGTAGAAAATGTAATTTCAGCTACGGAAGGAAAAATTGTTTCGGGACAAAAAGCATTTGAATTATACGATACATTCGGTTTTCCAATCGATTTGACGGCCTTGATTTTAAGAGAAAGAGGTTTGGAATTGGATGAGAAGGGTTTTGAGAATGCGATGTTCGAACAAAAAACACGTTCACGAGCTGCATCCGAAACTTCTACCGACGATTGGACAATTTTGGTTGAAGGAAACACCGAAACTTTCGTTGGATACGATCTTTTGGTAAACGAAGTAAAAATCACCAGATACAGAAAAATCGATTCTAAAAAGGATGGAAAACTGTACCAAATTGTTTTGGACAGTACACCATTTTATCCAGAAGGCGGAGGTCAGGTTGGTGACAAAGGAATTCTTACCAGTGCTAACGACACGATTGAAATTTTAGATACAAAAAAGGAAAACAACTTGATTTTGCATTTCACGAAAAATCTTCCAGAAAATGTTAATGCAAGCTTTATTGCCCAGGTTGATAAGAATTTAAGATCAGATTCAGCAAGCAATCACTCGGCTACGCATTTGTTGCACCAAGCATTAAGACTGATTTTAGGAACACATGTAGAGCAAAAAGGTTCGCTTGTGAGTCCGAATTATCTGCGTTTCGATTTTTCGCATTTTGCAAAAGTGACGGAACAAGAATTGCATCAGGTGGAAATGTTTGTAAACGAAAGAATTCAAGAGCAATTGCCTTTGATTGAAAGAAGGGATATTCCTTTTGCGCAAGCAGTAGAAGAAGGAGCAATGGCTTTGTTTGGGGAAAAATACGGTGACAATGTCCGTGCCATCAAATTTGGAGAAAGTATGGAATTATGTGGTGGAATTCACGTGAAAAATACGGCCGACATCTGGCAATTTAAGATTGTTTCGGAAGGAGCTGTTGCGGCAGGAATCCGTCGAATTGAAGCGATAACCAACAAAGGTGTAAAAGAGTTTTATGATGCTCAGGAAAATGCCTTGAAGGAAATCAAAGAAACGCTTAAAAATCCACAGGATGTTTTAAAATCAGTTACTTCATTGCAAGATGAAAATGCGAAATTGAAAAAACAAGTGGAGCAATTGTTGAAGGAGAAAATTGAAGGTTTGAAAAATAATCTAGTGGCTGAATTTCAAGTTGTGAATGGTGTAAATTTCTTATCCAAGCAAGTTGATTTATCAATGAGTGCAACTAAAGATTTGGCGCAAGCAATTGGAGCATCAAAACCAAATTCATTTGTATTTTTAGCTTCAATAGAAGATGATTTACCAAATATTCACTGTTCTATTTCTAAGGATTTAGTAGCTGAAAAAGGTTTAAATGCTGGAAATGTAATACGCGAATTAGGAAAATACATCGAAGGAAACGGAGGAGGACAGCCTTTCTTTGCATCCGGAAAAGGAAAAGATGTTTTAGGAATTCCTGAAGCGTTGGAGAAAGCAATTGATTTTGTAAAATAAATTCTCAACTATAAAATACCTAAAGCCATAACAGCAATGTTATGGCTTTCTTTGTTTTTAGCGTATAAAATCGGATATTTACTTTTTAATTTATACCCCAAAAAAATGCAAAAGCTACTTTCCTTATTCTTCTTGTTGTTTTCTATTGCAATGCTTTCCCAAACCTATGTGTTTCTAGGTTCTTACAATGGGGATAAAAGTAAGCCTGGAATCTATGTTTATGAATTGGATGCCACAACGGGTGAATTGAAGCCTTTTATTGAAGTAAAGGACGTTTTTAATCCGTCGTATGTTACGTTATCGCCTGATGGGAAATTTTTATATGCCTGTACGGATACGAGGGTTCCAAATGGAGGAAGCTTTAGCAGTTATGCCTTTAGTTCGAAAGAAAAGAAGTTGACCTTCTTGAACAGCCAGCCAAGTGGAGGAGAGAATCCCGCTTATGTTTCGGTGCATAAAAATGGAAAATGGCTTATTGGTGCCAATTACAATGGAGGGAGTATTTCGGTTTTTCCTTTATCAGATGATGGGAGAATCGGAACGATTTCTCAAAATATGCATTTTACAGAAGGAAGCATTAACCCTAAGCGACAAGAACGCTCGCATCCCCACAGTGCCATTTTTTCTCTGGATGACCGATTTGTTTATTTTCCCGATTTAGGGTCAGATAAGATAAGAAATTATCGTTTTGAGCAGGATAAAAAAGAACCTCTGGTACCAACAGAAATTTCTATAAAAACCAAACCAGGAAGCGGACCAAGACATTTTACATTCCATCCTAATGGGAGATTTGGTTATTCGATTGAAGAACTTTCGGGTAATGTGAGCGTTTATCAATATGAAGCAGGCAATTTGAAAAACATACAAGAAATAGCAGCGCATCCCGAAAATCTTACAGACAATTTTGAGAGTGCCGATATTCATATTTCTCCGGATGGTAAATTCCTATATGCTTCCAACCGTGGAACGGAAAATAACATCGCTATTTTTTCAATCCTAAATGATGGAACCCTGAAAAACGTGGGGTATCAATCTACAATGGGGAATCATCCGAGAACTTTTGCGATTGATCCATCGGGTAATTTTTTGATTGTTACGAATGTAAAAACATCGGATGTTGTGGTTTTTAAACGAGATTTTCAAACGGGAATGTTGCAACAAGTGGGACAGAATTTAAAGGTTGATAATGTTTCCTGTGTTCAAATCAAAAGTTATTAATTTTATCCCATTCAATAACTGGAAATTATGCAATTCAGAACCCAAATACCGATTTCTAAAAGTAATTGTCAGATCGATTACAATTCCAAGATAGTGTCTATTGGCTCTTGCTTTGCAGAAAATATTGGGGATAAGTTTGAGTATTTCAAGTTTCAGAATACCGTCAATCCGTTTGGGATCATCTTCAATCCGGTTTCAATAGAAAAGATTGTAAGAAGAGTTGTAGAGAAGGATTATTATACAGGGAAAGATGTTTTTTTTGCCAATGGCAGATGGCATTGCTTCGAAGTGCATTCGGAATTGAGCAGTTCAGATAAGGAATCTTTTATCGAAAAATTAAATCAGCTAATTGAGCATGTTTTTATTGCGATTTCTCAATCAACCCATATAATTGTTACCTACGGAACTTCATGGGTTTATAGAGAGAAGGAATATTCTGAAATAGTAGCCAATTGCCATAAGTTACCTCAAAAGCAATTTGATAAGGAGTTGCTTTCTGTAGAAGTAAATCAAAATTCAATTCGAAGCACTATAGATATGGTCCATCAACTGAATCCAGATGCGAGCCTTGTTTTTACGGTTTCGCCTGTTCGCCACATCAAGGATGGTTTTGTAGAAAATCAAATAAGCAAGGCACAGCTGATAACAGCCTTGCATTCTTCCATCTCCGGTTTCCCATCTTCCAGCTATTTCCCCAGTTATGAGATCATGATGGATGAGTTGCGTGATTATCGTTTTTATGCCGAGGACATGCTTCATCCGAATCAAACGGCAATTGATTATATCTGGAAACTATTCGCAGAAGCGCATTTCTCTACTGAAACTTTTTCAGTGATGACATTGGTGGAAAATATTCAAAAAGCAATCAACCACCGGCCTTTTGATGAAAATGGTGCCGAGCATCAGAAATTCTTATCCAATCTTCAGGATAAGATTAAGAAGATACAGGAAAAAGTACCTCACATTCGTTTCTAATATTTTTACATAAAGGATGCTACAATGTTTTAGGACGTTGCAGTATCGGTTTGGAAAATATACGAATTTCTGCGTATTGTATCCCTTTTGTATTAAGAGCAACTTTGCTTTAACAAAAAAGATACAATCATGAAAACAATTACCACATTACTTAAAATTTTCTTTGCTGTAATTACCTTATCGATGGTTTCTTGCAGTAGCGACGATTCTGGAAACTCTACTGGACCAATCAATTCTGGCGAACTTAAACTTATTGCCATCGATACAGCAAAGGTAAACACCATCAGTATTACGGGAACAAATGAGCAAACGATTCTGAACAAGCTTGTGAACTCAAGCAGTTATATAGGGGATTTCTGCATCAGTCCTGACGGGACTAAATTCATCTACGTGAACCAGCAAATGGAGGGCACGGTTCCGAATTTGGTTTTTGTGAGGGAAATTAGAAAAGCCAATATTGATGGTACAGGAGATGTGAAACTCTATGAAATTCCAAATCCTGAAACACATATCGGTAAAATCAAATACTGCAGTGATGGCAAGATTTTTTTTAGGACCTACACTAATTTTCCTGATGTTACTCAAAACCTCCACGTGATGAATGCCGATGGAACCGGACTTACTAATGTGAGCTGGGGTTCGGATATTATCGATGCCTCGGATGACAGGGCGTATTATCTTGTGAATACGACTGCTGGAGCACAAATTTTGGATGCTGATGCTGACAATGGCTTGCCGGGAATGTATCATACGGAAAATCTGAGCAGTGCCGATGATATTGGTGATGGCGTTTTTACCAATGATGGCAAATATGTTGTGATTCCGTATAAAGAAAACAGCACCATTAAGGCTAAAGTTGTTGATATGGCCACCAAAGCTTCTGAAACACTTACGCTGATAACCGGACTTGGCACTGGATGGACCAATTATCATTTGGAGATGGCTTCGGATGGCAAAAGAGGCATTGTCACGATTACCGGATCGGATTATACAAAGTCTAAAACGTATGTTTTCAATAGAGAAACGGGTGTTGTGGAAGTACCTTTTGAAAACAATGACGAGAATATCTTTGACGTATATGTACATTAAAATAAATTTAATTAACTCTAATTTTTAACACTCTAAAACAATTTTACAATGAAAAATTTTAAAAAAATCGGCTACATGGCTTTTGCAGCTTTATCATTAATGTTTACTTCTTGTGGTTCTGACGATGGAGGAGAAACAGTATTGCCAGGCTCGAACTTGGATACTTACGTGAATGCAAAAGTAGATGGCGTAAACTTCGAAACATTTTCTGTACAAGGAATTTCTTTAGGGACAGCCTCAAGAGACGGATCTTTTGTGACCGTTACGGGTATTTCTCAGGAATCGGTTACTGCTACTGAACAAAAAGTGATTACGATTGCCTTGATGGACGTTACAGGTCCCGGAACCTATACGCTAAATGCGAATACGAATGCAGGTGTGTTGTCTTATTTTGAAACAGCAACCGACAAAAGCTGGGATTCAGGAAACTGTGATGCAGGAACTGCAACAGTTGTAGTGACTATGCTTAACGACACTAAAATTGAAGGAACTTTTACCTTTACAGGTGCCGATGGAGAAAATTGTAACAGTACCAAGAACGTGACCAATGGCTCGTTCAGAGGAACTTTTATGAACTAAAACAGTCATTGAATTATGAAATTTGAGGTTTGAACTAGTTTTTCATGTTTTTTCGCAGAACCGGAATCAGAATGGATTTATTGTTTTGAATGATTTCTGAAAATGGTAGGAAATACGGCGAAAGCCGTATTTCTTTTATTACTATCAAGCGGATCACTATTGAAGTCTTTCATTATGAAAATTATTTCTTGGGATTGTGAAGTTTTGATTACTTTTATAAGACTATAACCCCGAATTTCTTTTCTTAACCTTTTATTTGACAACTGCCTTAGACTGTTGATTGATTGCGGTTTTTGAAGCTGGAATATAATCTCGCATTGGTTTTTTTATTGTGCGCTTATGAAGAAAATTTTAATCTTTTTTGTCTTTCTGATAATTATTATTTCTTGTAAAAAAGAAGTTGCAACCAAAAGCGATCCTTTATCCCCAGATAGAAAACAGACAGAGAGGGACTACAGGAGGGTTTTTTATCTGTCAACAGTATTCCCTGATTCACTTCAGTTTTACGCAGAAAAATTAGAGAAGGAAACAGCTCGTCAGCCCAATGAATACAAAGCGATGGCCGTGATTGTAAAGTCAATTTACTATGCTAATTTCAATTCCTATCAGTTGGCGATGGAAGGGTATGAAAAAGGACTTCTATTGCTAAAGGATTCTAAGGCTGACTCGCTAAAATGCAGGTTATATATCGGTATAGGAAGCTGTGCAAAAGTCAATGGAAACAATCCGAAAGCATTTGCTAATTTATATAAAGCACTTGCGATTTATGAAAAATTGGGCGACCGTAGAGGAATTGCCGACGTAAATGCTAACCTCGCTCATGTTTATATGCAAAAAGGGGATTCGCAGCTGGCAAAACAGTATTTGCAAATTGCTTTGAAAACATTGGAAAAGGATAAAACAGATGGTTTTTATCTGACCACATCACATTCGCTTGCCAATGTTTATGGGATGAATGGTGAGTATGACAAGGCGTTGGCACTTGATGAGGAAGGCATCCGGATTTCTGAGAAGATTGGATCGGATAAGATAAAGGTTATGTTTTTAGACAACAAGGCCAATTGTTTTATGTACACCAATCGGCTCGACAGTGCCCAGTATTATTTTGACGAATGCTTGAAGCTCGACTATAAGATTGGAAACAAGAAACAGATTGCCGATTCGTATGGAAATCTGGGTTTTTTGGCTTCACTGAAAAAGGATTTTCCTACTGCCGAGAAGTTGCTCTTCAAGAGTATTGAAATCCTAAAAGAAATCAAACACAAACCTAATCTTGCAAAATCATATAGTTTGCTGGTAGGTGTTTATGAGCAACAAGAAAAATTCAAACAGGCGCTTGAAACACAAAAGGAATTTTACAAGCAATACAAGCTGATGATTGATGAAAGGAAAGAAGCCTCGCTGGCAGAGTTCCGCATCATTCATGAAACACAGCAGAAAGAGAAGAAACTGGCGCAGAACAAGGTGGAGCTCTTGAAGCGGGAAGTAGAATCAAAACGCAAGAATACCACTATTCTAATCCTTTCGGTTTTGGTTTTTTTTGTGATTATTGTGGGTTATATGATTTACCGCCAACAACGGTTAAAGGTAAATCAGCAACAGCAGGAATTTCAATTGAAGTCGGCTATTTCTCAAATCGAGACGCAGAACAAATTACAGGAACAACGGCTTTCGATTTCACGGGATCTGCATGATAATATTGGCGCACAGCTCACTTTTATCATCTCATCAGTAGATAACGTGAAGTATGGATTTGGGGTGAAGAATACGGTTTTGGGGAGCAAGCTGGACAACATCAGCAATTTTACAAGAGAAACGATTATTGAACTCCGGGATACCATTTGGGCGATGAACAACAATCACATCACCTTTGAAGATTTGAGGGTTAGGATCTTGAATTTTATCGAAAAAGCAAAGCTGGCGAAGGAGGATATTCATTTTAAATTCAGCATTGAGGATTCGTTGGAGGACGTGAGTTTTAGCTCTGTTCAAGGTATAAACATCTATAGGACAATTCAGGAAGCCTTGAATAATGCCATAAAACATGCCAATGCCTCGGAAATTATCATCTTGGCAAGGCTCACTGATGGCGCGATTAGAGTTGAAATTGATGACAACGGAAAAGGATTCGAATTTGAAGCTACCGAAATTGGAAACGGACTGCACAATATGAAGAAGAGAATGGAGGACATAGGAGGTGTTTTTGAGATTGGATCGGAAATGGGAAAGGGAACCCGAATAAGTATCGTTATCGACAAGCCTTTTTTAAACAATTAAAATAAAACAAGATGACCAAGATTGTAATCGTTGATGATAATATATTTCTTCAAAAAGCAATAGCTGAAAAGTTGTCTTTTTTCGAAGAACTCACTTGCAAGTTTACCGCCAATAATGGAAAGGACCTTCTGGAAAAGCTGGAAGCCAATCATAATATCGATTTGATTTTGATGGATATCGAAATGCCCAAAATGAACGGGATTGAAGCAACGGAAATCATCAAGACAAAATATCCGCACATCAAGATCATCATGCTGACGATTTTCGACAATGATGAAAACATCTTCAAATCAATCAAGGCTGGAGCCGATGGCTATTTGTTGAAAGAAGTGAGTCCGAATGATTTGAATCAGGGCATTATTGAAACTTTAAACGGCGGTGCGATCATGACGCCTTCCATTGCCTTGAAAACCTTGAAGCTTTTTAGAAATCCAATCGAATTTGAAACCAAAAGCAATTGCGAAGAAATCAAGCTGACGTCTAGAGAAATTGAAGTCCTGGAGCAATTGAGCAAAGGTTTGAAATACAATAACATTGCCGACAACCTCATTCTTTCGTTGGGAACAGTGCGCAAACACGTAGAGAATATTTATACGAAACTTCAGGTTCACAACAAATTGGAAGCCATTCAAAAGGCAAAAAATAATAATCTTATCTAAGTTTTTAAGTAAAATAGGGCAAATGCCGTATTGATTTAAGTATTTGATAATCGCAATTTTGGAACAAGTTTAACTAACAAAATTTATTATCATGAAAACACTTAAAAAAATCAGTATTTTATTTTTGGCGACGGTATTGTCCACTTCTGTTATTTCTTGCTCAGGCGATGATGATGGCAATAACGTAGATCCAGTTGCTGTAGAAGGAACCATTACTGCTAACGTAGGAGGTGCTAATTTTACTTCAATAGTACAAGGAACAACAGCAATGAAAGTTGCTGTAGGAGGAACTTATACCATTACCATTCAAGGTACAGACCTAGGAGGAAGACAAATCCAATTGATACTTAACGGTGTTGATGGCGAAACAGGCACTTACGAAATCAGTCAAGAGGCGGCAATATCTGCAATTGGATCTTATATCGAAGTAAATACCACAACTTTTACTTCCAAGACTTGGATGGCTCCATTTGAAAATTCAGGAGTTGCAGGGTCTATCACGATTAGTGAAATTTCAGATACCAACATCAAAGGAACTTTCAATTTTAAAGCAAGAAATCAGGAAGATGCCCAGGATACGAAAGAAATCACTCGTGGTTCATTCAATGTTAATTTCATGCAGTTTTAAGCAAAAAAAAAACAGTTTAAATAGCCCGACAGTTTGAGAAAGTTGTCGGGTTTGTTTTAAAACCAAATACTTCCAGATATGAAACATCTTTTGACAACAATCGTTTTTTGTACTTTTTTTGCCTTCAACAGTAACCACTTGATGGCACAAAAAGCCGAAGCCCCAAACTTCACCTACAATTTTGACGGCAAGATTGATTTTATGAAACTCACAGATTCTGGCGTTCTTGTAGTTGCAAATGGCGATGGATTTGCAGGAATAAAACCCGGACAAACCAACTTGCATTTTAATTTCAAGGATTACGGAAAAGTAAAGCAAGAAGAATTGGATTTTATTCCGATGTCGCCTTACGTGATCGTTTCCCAGGGAGGCGTTTTTAGTTCCAAGAAAAGTGTTATCGATTTTGTGTCAGGGAAAAAGCTTTTTGCTACGGAAGAAAACGGTTGGAAACTGACCTATACTTTCAACATCATTTTACCACAAAACAAACTTGTTGTAAGCGGACAAAGGAAAGCGGCCGATCAATATGCAATGGCTGTTGGAGTTTATGATCTGGCTACAGGGGCAGAGGAAAAACTTTTCAAATTAAAAGGGGCTGCAACTATGGTTACCGGACGACCGCTTATGGTAGGTGACGGATTGATCGTTCCAACGAGCAAATCCTTGATGCACATAGACTCCAAAACCGGTAACGTAACTTGGGAAGCCAAGGTGGATGATATTACTTGGATGACAGCCGATACCACTGGGAAAGAGATTTATGCTTTTGAAGAAAAACCAGGTGGCGACACGAAAATTCACAAGATCAGCAATACAGGACAGGTACTTTGGAAAGAAGCTCAAAAGGTGAAAGGAAGAGTGAGCAATTTTCAAATCCTTCCGCAAGGTTTGGCAGTGGTGAGTGATGTTGCCGATACGGGAAGCAAAAGCGTTTTTGCGGCCGCCGCAGAATCAAAAATTGGGTTCATGAGTGCGTCAAATGGAGAAGACTTATGGGAGAAGGCACCAAAGACAAAAGGGTATGTACAGCATTTTTATGTAATGGAGGATGGAATTTTGTTTGGAATCAGGCAAGGCGGTATCAACAAGATCTCGTTTGACGGGAAAACACTTTTCAAGAAACCATTAAAAACTGGAGAGAATATCCATACGATGGCCTTGACACCAAAGGGGATGATTTATATTACCGATACCGATGCAGATATCATCAACCTATCCACAGGTGAATCCATCTGGAGCAAGCCTATCAAATACAAAAAAGCAAAATCGGTTTGCAGTACGTTTGATAAGAACAACAAAAGATATTTGATTTCTACAGGAGAAGAAATGCTTGCCATTGACGAGAATTCGGGCGATATCAGTACACTTTCAACCTTTAAATTTGAAGAAAAAGAAGTGCCTACAAGTTTACAGGCCAGAGACGGAGGCCTTTTGCTTTCGTCTGACCAGAACATGATGATGTTGAATTTTGATGGATCAAAAAAATTTCATGAATACCACAGGTCACCGGGAAAAAGTGCTTTTGGTTCCATCGTGATGGGTGTTGTTGGCGTAGCCTCGATGGCAGTTGCAACTTCTGCGGCTTATGAGGCAGGAATGAATAAAAATGCAATTGGCCAATACAACGATCGCGGGCAGCAGGCAAAAAATATTCAGGATAATTTCTCGGCTATTGCATCGGCTTCTTTTAGCGAAATGAGCAAAAGGTTCAAGGCAACTGCCGCAACCGAAAACGCCCAATTTATCTTGACCAAATTGGAAGATGGTGTAGGATTGGTAAAAGTGGACAAGGATTCTGGAAACAAGCACAAGGAAATTGTTTTGAAGGACAAGAAACCAGAATATGTGGTAGATGAAATCGCAGGAGTTTTATATTACAGGGCAAATGACAGATCCATCTACGGATATGATTTGATGAAATAGTTAAGGGTGGTTGAAAGTTCCTTTTCATAATGGATGGATGATGTAGGGTCATTTTTTTCAGAAGTGGAGAGGGCTTTCTCCTTTTAAAAACGGTAAAGAGAAGGAAGATGATTGTAATACTGGTTTTAATAATAGTTGCATTGTTGTGCATTGTTTTTTTGATGGTTGTAAAGTTTAGGAAAATGCAGGAGGTTCATCTTCAGAAATTGGAAGACTTGCATTTGATTATTTTGGAACTGACTAAAAATCAAAAAATAAATCAGGAAAAAATACAATTGGCAGATGAATTCAGAGTGAAATTCAATGATTCAAAGATAATATTGACCGATAAAATTGTTTCGCTGCAACTGGAGCTATTAGAAATTATCTCAAAAAACAATTTAACACGATAAGAAATCATTTTGAATGCCAAAGTTTTATATATTTAATAACTTTTAACCTACAAAGTCGTTAAAATCATAAAAATATGAAGAAACTCTACATTTTTTCTCTTATTTTTTTTCAGTTGTCCGCAGATGCTCAAAGTCTGTCAAGCAAAAAAATGGACAGCTTGAAAGTCATAGCTACTAAAAACGATGTCAGTGCAAGTTGCAATTCACTTCTATTATTATCCGACGAGTACAGCAACACAGATTTGAATATAGCTTTACGGTATGCAAAAACATCGCTACAGAAAGCATTGAATGCCAAGCAAGATACCTTAATTGCGCTTTCCTATAATTCCGTAGCCAATATATTCCAATACAAAAGCGAACTCGACTCTGCTCTGTTTTTTCACCAGAAGGCATTGCAATATCGTACAAAAATAAATGACACGATTGGTATTGCTGACTCCTATAATAATCTGGGTATCGCCTATGATTCGAAAGGTTTGTTTTCAGAATCCTTACACAACTATTTCAGGGCGCTTTATTATTACGACAAGAAAAAAGACCTCGAAAAGTTGGCCATGACCTACACGAATATTGGAATTGTTTATAAAACCCAGAAAGAATATAAGAAGGCATTTCAGTATTACAAAAAGGCAAACGAACTGTACATAAGGATTAAATCAGAATTTGGAATTACGGTTTCGTCCGGAAATATGGGCTCTATCTTGATTGATTTTGGGAAATATGAAGAGTCGATAAAATATTCTAAAATTGCGAAGGAAGGTTATGAAAAGTTGGGCTATGACCGATATGTGGCTTATCCAGTTTCTAATATTGCTGTGGTCTACGACAGTTTGCATCGTTTTCAGGAAGCCAATAAATATTATACCGAAGCTATAAAATTGCACGAGAAGTACTTGAATTCGTACGAAGTTGCCAATATTTGCAATGCTTACGCGAAATGCCTCATCAAGCAGAAAAAGTATAAGGAAAGCATTCTGATTTCGAACAAGGCGAAAGCGTTTTCCAAGAAAGTAAGCGCCTTTTTCCTGGAAGTAAATGCAAATCATAATTTGGCGAAAGCCAATTCAAAACTGGGTAATTTCCAAGAGGCCTATAAATATTCGAGTCTTTATACGACGGGAATCGACAGTCTTTTTAAGGCCGAAAAAACAAAAGCAATCTTCGAACTCGAAACAAAATACAACACCGAAAAAAAAGAGAAACTGCTCATCCAGAAAGATGCTGAAGCAAAACAACGAAATGCATTATTAATCATTTTGGTGGTTTTAGTAGTTTCGGCGATTGTCTTGGGATATCTTTTTTACCGTCAGCAGAAGTTAAAGAATAGACAACAGCAACAGGAATTTCAATTGAAATCGGCCATTGCACAAATCGAAACACAAAATAAATTGCAGGATCAGCGATTGAGTATTTCTAGGGATTTGCACGATAATATTGGAGCCCAGCTGACTTTTATAATTTCATCGGTGGATAATATCAAATATGTTTTTGATTTAGAAAATACGAAGCTTGATGGCAAATTGCAAAGCATCAGTAATTTCACAAAGACAACAATCGTAGAACTTAGGGACACGATTTGGGCGATGAACAACGACGAGATTTCTTTTGAAGATTTGAAGATGAGGATTTTTAATTTTATCGAAAAAGCCAAAACCGCAACCGAAGAAATCGAATTCAAGTTCAATATTGATGAAAATCTAAGCCAGCAAAAATTCACTTCAATAAAAGGGATGAACGTTTACAGGACGATTCAAGAGGCAATAAACAACAGCATCAAATATGCCAAGGCGAGTGAAATTACAATTGATGTCAAAAGTTTCGGAGATAAGATTTGTATCAATATTTTGGATAATGGAATTGGGTTTGATGAAAATACTATTGTCCAAGGAAACGGTCTTCAAAACATCAAAAAACGCATAAAAGATATTGGGGGAACATTTATGTTGCAATCAGAAATAGGAAAAGGAACAGCCATAGCATTGACCGTTCCTAAGTAGAATATTTACCACAGACTACAGGATAAAAACATCTAAAATCTTTGTTAATCAGTGAAATATGTGGCAAAAAATAAAAAGCAAAGCAAATGATAAAAATAGCAATCGCCGATGATAATTCTTTTTTAATAAAAACGGCACAGGAAAAATTGTCCTTTTTTGATGATTTGACGGTGAAAATAATTGCTGTTGACGGCAAGGATTTAATCGGAAAACTCGAAATCAACCACAACATCGATTTGATTTTAATGGACATCGAAATGCCTGAAATGAATGGAATCGAAGCTACAAGTTTTATCAAATCAAAATATCCTCATATCAAAATCCTGATGCTTACCGTTTTTGATAACGATGAAAATATCTTCAATGCCATTAAGGCTGGAGCCGATGGTTATCTGCTGAAAGAAATCAACCCGAAAGATTTGCATCAGGGAATCCTCGAAACTTTGAATGGTGGTGCCGCGATGCATCCGTCGATTGCCTTTAAAACCTTGAAATTGCTACGCAATCCACAGGATTTTGAAAATAAAGAATGTCAGGAAAATATTAAACTATCTACAAGGGAAATCGAAGTTTTGGAGCAATTGAGCAAAGGTTTGAACTACAACAATATTGCTGATAATTTGATTCTTTCGCCAAGTACAGTCCGAAAGCATATCGAAAATATTTATGCAAAACTCCAAGTGCACAACAAGCTCGAAGCGGTTCAAAAAGCGAAAAGCAACAACTTAATAGGGTAATTTCAAAACGGAATATTGGCTTTTTTTCTTATTTTTATAGAAAAAAGAAAATGAAAAGAATTCTCATTGGAGCAGTAGTGATTGTGTCAGTAATTTTGCTGTTCAAGTTTTGCGATTTCAAGAAAGACGAATCCAATATTGAATACAATACCAATCTTATCCAGCAACAAATCCTAAATGTAGGGAAACTGGTCGTTACCGAAGGTCATTTTTCAGAAGTACTTACCTATAAAGACCAGGACAAATACTTGATGGATATGATTTCGTTTGAGAAAAAGGCGCTTATCATTGTCAACGCTGATGTTACGGTTTCCTATGATTTACACGAAGTGAAATACGACATTGATGAGAAAAACAAGACCATTACCATCACCAATATTCCCGAAGAAGAAATCAAAATAAGTCCGGATATCAAGTTTTACGATATCCAACAAAGCAGGATGAATCCATTTTCAGGAGACGATTACAATAAGGTTAACAAAACCGTTCGAGCGAATCTGGAGAAAAAAATCGCAAAATCTACTTTAAAATCAAATGCCAAAAACCGTTTAGTCAGTGAACTTTCGAAGATGCTAATCTTAACGAATTCGATGGGATGGACGTTGAAGTTTGAAGGAAATATAATTGAAAAGGAAGCGGATTTGAATACAAATATCAAAGGTTGATAAACACAGATTCCACAGATTTACACAAATAGAATCTGCGTTAATCTGTGGAATCTGTGTTGAAATATTTTTAATTCACACTCTCCTTCTCAAAAATCAATTCCAATCCGTTTGAAATTAATTTATTCAATTCAGGGCGGTTTTCTTTCAGTTTTTCAAGGTGGATTAAAATTTCCTGCATCAATTCAGGTTCGTTTTTATCCTTTAAAATTTCTGCAATTTCAACCGACAGCAACCAATCTTTCGGATGTTCCGTTTTTAAAGTATGGAAGATATTTTTTAGCGAATCATTATTACTGTTGCCTTCACGGATATTTCGCACTTCACGATACAATTCTTCCAGATTAGAACGCTCTTCCGATTTTTTCGCCTTAATCGTTTTGCTCGACGGAACATGCGTAATCAGATCAAAACTGTTCACATCAGCCGGACCAGAAAACGCCGAAACAACTTTCTTTCCAACAGCCATATCGTAAATGCCCCATTCTGGCTTGAACAATATCGCATCACCATGTTTTACAGTGCAATTTCTAAAACTGATCAAGATAATTTCACCTTGAAGATTTCGCGAACCCGTGATGATTTCTCCACTAACGGTAATATCGCCTTCAAATTCAAGCGTAACCGTTTCAGCTTCATAAATATTATAGGCTTTCAAATCCCTCGGACTCATGTCTTCAATCGCAAGGTTTATGCCTACAAGTTTTCCAATCGGACTTCCAAAACCTTCTGCGTGCGTATTTGTTCCGTGGCCAACAAGCTCTTTTTCTCTCGAAGACAAAGCTGTTTTTCCAGTCGTTTGAATATAAATTGGTTTTCCTTCGTGTTCGATAACATTCGTAAAAACACCCGAAATTTGCAAACCAGTACTCAACTCGATTGTTCCCAAAGCATTCGAATCAATCAATTTTTGAATACCCGACAAACCTCCCGTTCTCAATGCCATCGTATTGGCAAACTCTTCCAAAACCTGATTTAAAAACGCAAAATCAGGCGTCACAAAAAGTTGAGGTTGCGGTTTCGTAATGTCAAAACTTTGCTCTGCTGCATCAAGCGAATAAGGGATTTTCTTCACTTCATCGGTCATGCACCAAGCACTTTCTCCAATCGAAGAAAGCAATCCCGCACCGTATATTTTTGGGTCTTCAACCGTTCCAATCAAGCCGTATTCAACCGTCCACCAATGCAGGTTTCGGATTTTTGCCATCTCAGACATTTCGCCCATATTGTTCTGCAAATCTTCTACCGCTTTTTCAGCAGCGTCAATTTCCTGTTGAGGTGTTCCTTCCGCTTCCTTCAAAATAGAAAGCAATCGGATCGCTTCATACATTTCATAATCCTTGTGCGATGAAATCGCCTTGCAACCAATCTCACCAAAACGACGCAAATATTCCGCATATTCTGGATTCGCAATAATCGGAGCGTGACCAGCACCTTCGTGGATGATATCCGGAGCCGGAGTATATTCAATATGCTCCAATTGGCGGATATCCGAAGCAATCACCAACACATTGTAAGCCTGAAATTCCATAAAAGCATTTGGCGGAATAAACCCGTCAACAGCCACGGCAGCCCAACCAATTTCTTTCAAAATTCGGTTCATACCGTACATATTCGGAATATTTTCAATCTCCAAACCCGTTTTTTTTAAGCCTTCCAAATACGAATTATGAGCTACTTTACTCAAGTAATCCACATTTTTTCGCATCACATAACGCCAAACCGCCTGATTTATCGGCGTATAATCCGCATAATCCTGAGGTTTTATAAACTGCTTTAAATGCTTTGGCAACCTGTCAATCAAAGGGTTACTTTCAAATGAATTTGTCATAACTTCAACGTTGTAGTTTGTCGTAAAGTTACGATTTTTTTTTGAAGCTGTTTCCGGCTTTCCATTACAATCTTTTCCCCGAAAACCTTTTTTTCTACGAACCGTCAGGAGCTTCCTCCGGTCGCTCTGCCGGTTCAAGAAAAAATAGGTTTTCACGAAAAAGGATTTCCATTTCAATCCGGGCTAGGGCAGTAGTAGTTAATTTGAAGATTTGAGTAAAAAGAAAACCGTAGTATTTCTACCACGGTTTCAATTTATTTTGAGAATATTTTATTCCATCACAGCATTCACAGCATTCACAGCCTTCACTTCCACAGGGGCTGGAGCATTCTCATCATATTCTGTTTCCTTCAAATCCTCCGTTTTTCTGCCCAATCGCACTTTTGGATTTTCTTGAGTTCCGGTTACTTTCATCGGTATTCCCAAGATTCCAAAAGGTGGTAATCCCAAACGCATTTTCAGATTCAGATTTCCGTCAAGGCTTGTCTGGCCTTCAAATCGAAGCCTGAAACCTGCCACTTTAATCTTGAAACGTTCAATGTTGATGATGTTGTTCTTGATGGTCGTTTTGATGTCCACTTTTGAAACATCCGGATTTTTAATCGCCTCATTTTCGGTTTGTTGCGAAACAGCATTCAGTAATTTGAAACCTTTCATTTTTACCTTCTTTACCGAAAGCGTTCCGCCACCATTCAACGACGGCATAATTGGTTGCATGTTATGGTCCAAAACGCCCGAAATTTTGTAATCCAAGCCAACAATTCCTTCTGCACTTTCTGCCGAAGAAGCAATTTCTTTGAACATCTTGATTTCGTTGTAAGCACGTTTGATGTCAAAATCATCGGCTACAATTTTATAGTCGAATTTGGCTTTTTGGGTACCTTCATTTTTGTAGAAAGCATCCATTTTTGCCACGGCATCAATAATATTCAATGTTCCGTTTTGCAACGATAAAGTTCCCTTATTGATTTTTACATTTCCACTTAAATTCTTCACCACCAAATCATCATACAAAACTTTTGAAGCATTGAAACGCATATTCAAATCCAGATTCGTCGGGATTTCAATCACAGTCGAAACCGTTTTTGGTTTTTCATCGTCATCGGCTGGATTGACTTTAATTTCCTCGGTCGGAATCAATTCGTTGATGTTCAATTCATCAGATGAAAAACTGAAATTCCCACGCAAAATCTGATTTTTCGCCAAGACAAAATTGATGGCATTCTCCACATAACCGTTCATCGTAACATTGGCTGAACCATAAACACCATTGAAATTTTGGAACTTCATTTGGTCCTGATTAAACGTAAACAAACCATTTTTGATGGTAAATGGTTTTGGCAGGTATTCACTTCTAGTGACAATATTTTTCAGTTCCAACGAACCGCTGTTTTTTAGTTTGCTAAAGTTTTTATTTGTAGCATCGCTCTGTCTTCCGGCAAGGCTCAAATCAGCTTTGATAAATCCGTCAAGTTCAAGTCCTTTCTGCGAAAAAACTTTATAAACTTTCGCCACATTGAGGGTTCCTTTTGCTTTTACATCATACAAAATATCATCAAAATTCTTGAAAGATGCCTTTACATCAAACGGTTCTCCTTCAAATTTAAATCCGGCTTGTGGAATTACAAAGGCGATGTCCTTGAAGTTCCCAGTCTTATTTTCCAGATTTGCCTTGATGTTGATGTTTTGAATCGGATTCGGATAATATTCTGTTTTAAGATACCCATTCGTTAGGTTGAATTTTCCGTTCGTTATAGGGAATTTTCGCTCATCCGCATTATACGTTCCATTCGCAACAGCATCAATGTTCAGCTTTCCTTTTACGACTAAATTATTGACTCCAATGGCTTTGTTGAGCATTTCCAAATCGATATTCGACTTGATTTTGCTGTTGATTGCAATAGATTTTCCTAATCCTTCGGTTTTTACGATTCCGCTGAAGTAATCCTTCCCAAGCACAAAATAAAGCGAATCGACGTTTACTTTTAACTTTGAAACATCCAAATCAGGCAACTGTGTTTGGAAATTCAAGTAGATTTTTTCGGCAGGATTTGGCGCTTTATTGTAGGCAACATAACCTTCTCTGACTTTCAGTCCAAAAGTTACACTCGGTTTTAAATTTTCCGAAGCGATGTATTTTCCTTTCAGGGTGAAATAAGCATCCGTTTTTCCTTTGATATCGGTCTTGCTCAACCACGTAATGAATTTTGGTGGAAGTGCCGTAAACAAATCGTGCAAATTGCTGTTTTCGGTTTTTACATTAAAATCCAATGCATAACCGTTCTTTAGAAAATCGAAACTGCCTTTAAATTCAACTGGAAGTTTGTTGATGACCAAGTCATTTTCAGCAAAAACGAATGAAAGCGAATTGGTGTTTATTTTCGTTAAAAGCTTCGCAGAAACTTTCTTGTTGGTAAGATATTCTTCCTTGTCAAATGCAAAATTCAAACTGGCAATCTCGGCTTTGGTTTCCAAATCAAAATTTGATTTTTCCAAATCGCCTTTTCCTGTATAATTGAATCCAGTTGCTTTGATGTTGATTTTGGATGCCAAATCATTGTAAATTAGAGACGTGTTTTCAATCTGAATGTGCTCTAATTTCATCGAAGCACTTTCGGAATTTGAAGTGGTTTCCTTGCTTTCGGATTTATAAACATTATAGTTGGCTTCTCCTTTTTTATTGACTTGCACATTGATTTTGGCGTTGTCAATATAAATTTCGTCAATGTTCATCTGACTTCCAAAAAGCAAACTCGGAATGTCGATTCCCAACCCAATTTCTTTCGCCGAAACTAGCGACTGTTCTTTAAAAGGTTGCGAACCGTTTAAATTAAAATCATTTAAAGTCAAGGTAAGTGAAGGAAAATGCTTGAAAAAAGAAAGCTCAGAATCAGAAAAATTTAGTTCACCATCCAAATTTTCATTGGCTAAAATCTTTATTTTTTCGGTTATGGTATCGGCGAAAATAATGGGCAATATGATGAGAAGTGCTAAGATAGTTCCGAGCGTAATGCCACTGATTTTTAATATCTTTAGCAGTAAAGATTTCTTTTTCTGTTCCACTTTTGTTTTGTTTTTGGACGGCAAAGTTACAATTAAAGACAAAAGAATTTAACATTTGGAACTAAAAAAAACCGTAATATTTCTATTACGGTTCGTAGTGTTTCTATCGAAAAAAAAATTATTTTTTCTTTGGAGGATATTGCTCTAAAATTTTAGTCACAAACTCCTTGATTCGTTCTTCTTTTTTATCATTGTTCTTGGTCAAATCGCCTTCGCCTTCTCCTTGCCAAATCATTTCTTTCTTTTTCGCATCAATCAAATCAATGAACAGCGTTCCCTCGGTAGAACGGGAAACAGAAGTTCTGTTACCTCCATACATCCAAGGATTCCAACCCCAACCCCAGCCGTAACCCCAACCCGCATTGAACGTATTTACGTCAACTTGCTCTCTGGATTTTGTAAAGATGTTCACCAACAAATCAGGATTTTCACTTTTGGTAAATCCTTTGGCTAACATTTGCTCTTCGATGGCGCGAAGAATTCTTTTCTTATCCAAATCAGAAACTTCCACTTTGTCGATCCCAGTCTTGTAGAACGCAAAAGTCTTGTATTGAGTGAAATCTACATTTTTGTCAAAGTCACTTGCCACTCTAACAGAAGCACAAGAGCCTAAAACAAGTAGCATTAAAACCGGTATAAATCGTAATATTTTCATAGCAAATTATTTAATTATTTTCTTTTTTCTCTTTGAAGCTGAGTACGATTGCAACAATGTTAATGATAATGGAACCATATAAAAGAAAAGGGTTTTTGGTAAAAATACCTATTGGTAGTAGGATACAGCCTAGAGCCAATAAATATACACTATTTCCTTTTTTCATATTTAAAACTAAAAATCTAAAATAGCATCGTCTACTAAATTAGGGATGGTCACTTTTAATAAAGGTTGCGTTTCCATTGCTCGTTTTATTGCAAAAATAGCACCGTCGTTTCGAGCCCAGTTTCTTCTGGAAATTCCATTGTTTACGTCCCAGAAAAGCATTGATTCTAAACGTCTTGAGGCATCTTTAGAGCCATCAAGAACCATACCAAAGCCACCGTTGATAACCTCGCCCCAGCCAACGCCTCCACCATTATGAATAGAAACCCAAGTGGCGCCTCTGAAACTGTCGCCAATGACGTTTTGAATCGCCATATCGGCTGTAAAACGAGAACCGTCATAGATATTCGAAGTTTCTCTGTAAGGAGAATCCGTTCCGGAAACGTCATGGTGGTCACGGCCTAAAACCACATAGCCAATCTCACCTCTGGCAATTGCTTGGTTGAAGGCTTCGGCAATTTTGATTCTGCCTTCAGCATCAGCATATAAAATTCGGGCCTGCGAACCCACGACCAATTTATTTTCTTGAGCACCTTTAATCCATTGGATATTATCGGCCATTTGCTGTTGGATTTCTTCTGGAGAATTCTTCATCATTTCTTCCAAAACATCGCAAGCAATCTTGTCGGTCTTGGCTAAGTCTTCAGGATTTCCTGAAGTACAAACCCAACGGAAGGGTCCAAAACCATAATCGAAACACATTGGTCCCATAATGTCCTGAACGTAACTTGGGTATTTGAATTCTCTTCCAAGAGTTGGATTTTCAGACATTACATCAGCACCAGCACGAGAAGCTTCTAACAAAAAGGCATTTCCATAATCGAAGAAATACGTTCCTTTTGCAGTGTGCTTGTTGATAGCTGTTGCGTGTTGGCGTAAGGTTCTCTGTACTTCCTGTTTGAATTTTTCAGGATTTTTAGCCATCAGTTTGTTTGATTCCTCAAAAGTATAACCTGTTGGATAATAACCGCCAGCCCAAGGATTATGCAGTGAGGTTTGGTCGGAGCCCAAATCGATGTGCAAATTTTCTTGGTCAAAACGTTCCCAAACATCCACCACATTTCCTAAATAGGCAATTGAAACCGTTTCTTTATTTTCCAAGGCGGTTTTGACTCTTGGAACCAATTCTTCAATATTTTCAAAAATTTCATTAATCCAACCTTGGTCGTGACGGATTGTGGTGATTTTCGGATTTACTTCTGCACAAACGGTTACGCAACCTGCAATATTTCCTGCTTTTGGCTGAGCTCCACTCATTCCTCCTAATCCAGAAGTCACAAATAATCCACCAGAAGGTGATTTTTTTATCTTTCTAAATCCGTTCAAAACCGTAATCGTAGTTCCGTGAACGATTCCTTGTGGTCCGATATACATGTAACTTCCCGCCGTCATCTGGCCGTATTGTGTTACTCCCAAAGCATTGAATTTCTCCCAATCGTCCGGTTTTGAATAATTTGGAATCATCATTCCGTTTGTAACCACAACTCTTGGAGCATCTTTGTGCGAAGGAAACAATCCCATCGGATGGCCTGAATAAATCGCCAACGTTTGCTCTTCGGTCATTTCCGAAAGGTATTTCATCGTAAGCAGGTATTGGGCCCAATTCGAAAAAACGGCTCCATTTCCGCCATACGTAATCAATTCATGAGGGTGTTGTGCCACGGCATAATCCAAGTTGTTTTGAATCATCAGCATAATTGCTTTTGCCTGTTCGCATTTTCCTGGATATTCCGATATCGGCCTTGCATACATTCGATAATCCGGACGAAAGCGGTACATGTAAATTCTTCCGTAGGTATTCAATTCGTCTAAAAATTCCTTTGCCAAAACTGCATGGTCTTTTGGTTCAAAATATCTCAAAGCATTACGAAGGGCCAGTTTTTTTTCTTCGTCCGAAAGGATTTCTTTTCTTTTTGGAGCATGATTAATAGCCGTTTCGTAAGGTTTTGGTTGTGGTAAAACCGATGGAATTCCTTGTTGTATTTGTTCTTGGAAAGTCATTTTTTAAGTTGCTAAGTTTTTGAGTTGCTAAGTTTCTAAGAAAGTAAACTCAATATGTTTTTTATAAAATTATTTTCAATTTAATTCAATCTAAAACGTCTAAAAATCTAAGAAGTCTTTTTGTTCGTTCCTGTTTTTTTATCATACCCATAAGGACAATGTCTGCAACCGCTTTTACAACAATAACCACGTTTTAGATGGTGTTTTTCGGTAAAACATTTGTAACCTTCGGGCGTATAATAAAAATCTTCGCCTTCAATTAATTTATTTTCCTTATTTTGCTCGTTCATAATCACAAAAATATAAACTTTACAACGAATGTTTGTTATCGTTACGAAATATTTAATTCCGAAAGGATATAATGGCTTGACGTTGTTCCCTTTTGTGATGCTTCGGAATAATTTCGACAAGGAAAATAAGGTGCTCATCAATCACGAAAAAATCCATATCAAACAACAAATTCAGCTGTTGGTTTTACCTTTTTTGATTTGGTATCTGCTCGAATTTTTGTTTCGATGGATGCAATTCGGAGATAAAAATAAAGCGTATCGGAACATAAGTTTTGAACGTGAAGCCTATGCAAATGAGCATAATTTGAATTATTTAAACGAAATGCGATTTTGGAATTTTCTTAAATACTTGAGAAATGATTGAAATAATACAGTCTGAAAATCAATTTGCTTTCAAAGACGAAAAACGAAATATAGATGTTTTCATCAAACGTGAAGATTTGATGCATCCTTTTGTTTCGGGTAATAAATTCAGGAAGCTGAAATACAATTTGCTTCAAGCAAAAGAAGAAAATCACTCGACATTATTGACATTTGGCGGAGCATTTTCCAATCATATTTCGGCAGTTGCAATGGCTGGGAAATTGGAAGGTTTCAAAACAATTGGAATCATTCGAGGTGATGAATTGGCAGATAAGATAGAAGAAAATCCAACGCTCAAGTTTGCTCAAGAAAACGGAATGCAACTCGAATTTGTTTCAAGAGAAGCCTATTCAAAGAAAACAGATGTTGATTTTTTAGAAAATTTAAAATTGAAATTCGGAGATTTTTATTTGGTTCCCGAAGGCGGAACGAATCCTCTTGCTGTTAAGGGATGTGAAGAGATTTTGACAAAAGATGATACTGCTTTTGATTATGTATGTTGTGCAGTTGGAACAGGCGGAACCATTTCAGGATTAATCAATAGTGCTCGTCCAAATCAGAAAGTTTTGGGCTTTCCAGCGTTAAAAGGGGACTTTTTACAAAATGAAATTCGTAATTTTGCCCAGCACGATAATTGGCAACTGATAAAGGATTATCATTTTGGAGGTTACGGGAAAATTACAGAGGAATTAGTGCTGTTTTTGAATCAATTTTCAGAGAAAACTAAAATTCTTTTAGATCCGATTTATACAGGAAAGATGGTTTTTGGCGTTATAAATTTGATCCAAAACAATTACTTTCCCAATAACTCCAAGATATTAATCATTCATACTGGTGGTATTCAAGGCATCGCAGGAATGAATCAGTTGCTCGAAAAAAAGAAATTATCCAAAATAAATACAGATGTTTAAAAAAATCCTATTCCTACTCACCATTCTAGTTTTCGTTGGCTGTAATTCATCCAAGAAATATGTTCGAACCACTAAAAAAACACCTCCAAAAACAAATAAATCGGTAGCGACTAAAAAGCCAGTTCCAACAAAAAAACCGGTCGCTACGACAAATTCTAATTCAACCCGACAGCAAGAAGTGATTGAATCTACTTCAAAAACTGTTGTTTATAGTGATGTGGTTTTTGGGTATGTTGAGGAATTCAAGAACGTAGCAAAAGGCAACATGAAAAGCTATGGTATTCCGGCAAGTATTATTCTGGCGCAAGGAATTTTGGAATCTGGAGCAGGAAGAGGCGATTTGGCCAAAAGATCAAACAACCATTTTGGTATTAAATGCCACACTGGTTGGACAGGAGAAACCGTACATCACGACGATGATGCTGAACAAGAATGTTTTAGAAAATATAATGATCCTGCCGAATCATACAGAGATCATGCGTTATTTTTAACTGGAAGAAGCCGTTATGCAAGTCTTTTTGAATTGGAAAAAGATGATTATGAAGCTTGGGCAAGAGGCTTGAGAAAAGCTGGATATGCTACTGATCCTAAATATCCTGAAAAATTGATTGGCTACATTGAAAGATACAATTTGCATCAATATGATGCGGAAGTTTTAGGGAATAATTTTGTTCCTTCTGAGAAAACAATCAAGCCTGTTCAAATTGCAGATCATCAGGTAGGAAATCTATATGAAGTGCAGAAAGGTGATACTTTTTATTCCATTTCAAAGAAATTTAATCTGACGGTTGACCAGTTGAAACAGAAAAATAACCTTTCCGATAATACACTTTCAATCGGACAAAAATTAATCGTAAAATAATTATTGGATTTAGATGTGTTCAATAAAAGAGAACAAAATCTGAAATCTGAAATCTGAAATCTAAAATGATATACCAAAGAAGTAGTCAGCTTTTTGCTGAAGCAGAAAAAGTGATTCCCGGAGGCGTAAATTCACCTGTAAGAGCTTTTAAAGCAGTAGGAGGAACGCCAATTTTCGTAAAATATGCACGTGGCGCTTATTTATATGATGAAGACGATAGACGATTAATCGATTATATCAATTCTTGGGGACCAATGATTTTAGGGCATGCGTATGAGCCGGTTGTAGAAGCCGTAATCAGCAGAGCCAAATTGGGAACTTCTTTCGGGATGCCTACCGCTTTGGAAACTGAAATTGCAGCTTTGGCAGTAAACATGGTGCCAGGAATTGACAAAATCAGGTTTGTAAATTCAGGCACGGAAGCTTGTATGAGCGCCATTCGCTTGGCAAGAGGCTTTACCAATAGAGATAAGATTATAAAATTTGCAGGCTGCTATCACGGCCATTCTGATTCCTTTTTGATTCAGGCGGGAAGTGGAGCTGTGACTTTTGGTTCGCCAAATAGTCCAGGTGTAACGGCTGGAACTGCGAAAGATACGTTATTGGCAAATTATAATGATCTAGAATCAGTGGAAACTTTAATCAATGCTAATAAAGGTGAAATCGCATCGATAATCATTGAGCCAGTTGCCGGAAATATGGGCTGTATTCCACCACAAAAAGACTTTTTGGAAGCTTTGAGAAAGCTTTGTGATGAGAACGGTATCTTATTGATTTTTGATGAAGTAATGACGGGTTTTCGTCTTGCAAAAGGTGGAGCGCAAGAGTTGTATAATATTCAAGCCGATATTGTTTGTTTTGGAAAAGTAATCGGTGGTGGTTTGCCAGTTGGTGCTTTTGCCGCTCGAGAAGAAATCATGAATTATTTGGCTCCAATTGGACCGGTTTATCAAGCAGGAACATTGTCTGGAAATCCGTTGGCTATGGCGGCTGGTTTGGCAATGCTGCAGGCTTTGAATGAAGATAAAGAGATTTTCAAAAGATTAGAAGAAAAAACAGCTTATTTGGAAGCTGGGATTGATAGGGTTTTAAAAGAAAATAATGTAATATTTACGATCAATAGGGTAGGATCAATGATATCGGTTCATTTTGATGCCGATCCAGTTGTTGATTTCAAAACGGCTGGAAAAGGAGATAATCCTTTGTTCAAGAAATTCTTCCACGGACTATTGAAAGAAGGTGTTTATATCGCGCCGTCAGCTTATGAAACTTGGTTTATAACAGATGCTTTAAGCTACGAAGATTTAGATTTTACAATAGAAGCGATACGAAAAGTATCAAAATCATTCTAAAAAAAACGTCCTGAAATTCAGGACGTTTTTTTATAAGATGAAAATTATTATTTTGTCAATTGAGCAAACAATTTGGTGTTCGCTTTAAATTTTGCAAAATCTTCAGTTCCCAAAAGCTCTTCAAGTCTAGAAATAACAAATCCGGAAAGAGCATCTTTTCTATCTTGAGATAAGCTTGCCTCATTAGCCAAAGACCTGTGTTTTGTTTCGAAAGTTTTGATGATATTTGCTTTTGTAGACTCATTAGTTATGCTAACAATCGCATTTAAAGCTGTAAAATCTTTCTGAGCAGCCTCTAAGGTTGTCAATTCTTTAGCAGGAATTGCCTTTGCAGGAGTTGCTTTTACAGGAGTTGCTTTTACAGGAGTTTTTTTAACCTGAGCACTTGCTCCAACAGCAAGAAAAAAGGCCAATGCTACAAATATATTTTTCATAATTGATAAAGAATTAGTTTTTTAGTTGTGTCAAATCTAATTAATTTTAGATAAAGACACAACATTTATTTTCTATTACTTCTTCTCAATTTGTTTTCCTTCGAATTTTTTCAGATCCTTTCTAAAGTGTTTTCTTCTATCTTTCTTCATTTTCTCCCATTTTTCAACTTGTTCAGGAGTAAGTACTTTTTTTACTTTTTCTTTCATTGCAATTTTCTCATCCAACATTTTGTTTTTCATCACAAATCGTTCATCGGCTGTGAGTTTTTTGTTGCTGGTTTTTGTAGATTTGAAATCAGCCTTTGCAGCTTCACGCTTACTGTTTTGTTCAGCAATAATTTTTGACATTTCCTTTTGCTGAGAAGCAGTCAAATCTAGTTCGAGGGTCAATTTTTTTAACTGTAATTCATTTCTTTGTTCAGCTGTAAATTTTTCATTGTCAGCTCTGTCTTGTAAAGAAACTTTTTCTTGCGCAAAACCAGTCATTCCAACTAGTAATAATGCACCTGCAATTAATTTTTTCATTATGTAATTTTTTAAAGTTATACCACTTTGACATTCGATATAAAAAAAGGTTTAATGAATGTTTAAATTTTCGTTTTGTTAAATTCGATTAACGGCACAAAACAGCAGTTAAACAGCTAGTTAATATTGTCTTAGATATTTGAAAAGATGTAACTTTGTAGCCGAAAACCCCACATTCAATATGAGAAAAAGTTTAGTTGCACTTTTAGTAGGTGCGTTCGTTATTTTGCAAGCCTGTCAGAGTGATGACATCAATTCAGTAAACAATCAAGAACAAAAAGTAATTCTTGATACAGATATTCAAAAGCTCTCCAAGAGAATGAATTTTGAAAATTCTGGAGTCATTAATTTGTCAGCTGATGCTAACCTTGCGGCAAAGGATGGAGGTTCTTCGTCAGATTTCCCAATGTCATTGCTTGCAGAGGTCAATCCTCCAACTTATTCTGGGATAACATTGACAGCTTCACATGTCGATGTTAAAGATAATTATGTTTACGTTTCATATAATACTCAAGGTGATGTTTATTTAGGTGGAATTGATGTTATCGATATTTCTCAGCCTAATAATCCTCAATTAATTGTTCAGGCAATTTTACCCAATACAGATATTAGTACTGTTGTTTATCGTGACGGTCAGCTCTATATTGCAGGAGCGACTGATGTTGATAGTAATGGAACTTTATCATCTCCTGCTTTTGTGGCCAAGATGCCACTTCAAAACGGAATGCTTACTACTAATTATACTTCGGTTTCATTGGTAGGGAATGTAGCAACAGGATTGGCTGTAGCCGATTCAAAATATTTTGGTGTTTCAGGAAATAATGGAGTTGTTGCTAAAATTGACAAGACTACCAATACAATTGAAACTACGATAGCAATAGCTGATTTAAGAGCCATGGGACACATCAATAATAAAATTGTTGTATTGAGTGGATCTGAAGGTGTGAAAGTTTTTAATGCAGATAATTTGTCTTTGCAATCTTCTTTTTCTACCTCTTCTGATGTTTTGGATGCAAAAAGAACAATTGATTTTCAAGGAAATAATTTACTTGTTTCTGAAGGTTATCAAGGTTTGAAGGTATATAACCTGACTTCTGGAAGCCTATTGCAAACACTATCTCTTCCAAACGGTTTGCCTGATGTAGATCAGAATGATGTGGTTACAAATGCAGTTTCTGTAAACGGAGATTTCGTATATGTTGCCAACGGTGCTGCGGGGGTTTATGTTTATAAAAAAGTTAGCGGAAACCTGAATTTATTAGGGTCAATCCAATTAGGAGGATCTTCTAATTATGTAAAAAGTGTTGGCGATTATATTTTTGTTGCAACAGGTACAGGTGGTTTAAAAATCATCAAAAAAGTGACCGTCTCTTCTATTGATTGTACAGGTTTTGCTGCTTACAATGGAGGGCAATGGTTGAATGTGAACTCAGGAGAAACGTTGAACTATCAGGGTTCTGCGGCTTTGCAAGGTATTAACGTAAATCAAAACTTAACTTTCTGCGGATCATTATCTGTTTCTCAACAATTAAATGTGAATAGCAACGGAATTTTTACTTTAAAAGGTTCATTGGCTCAAGGCCAAAATGGTAGTACGACAATGCATGTGAATGGTACTTTTAGAGTAGAAGGTAGTGTCGTAATCTATGGTAATTTAACATTAAACAGTGGTGCAAAATTGGAGTTCTTAGGTCCAAATTCTTCCATCACTGTTCACGGTAATGTTGCAAAGAATGGCAACGTTACTATTACAGGAACTTATACAGATGTGCTAAACAAATTGAATTAATTTTTAATCATTGATAAAAAAACGGGACTCAATTGAGTCCCGTTTTTTTATTATTAAGTTGAATTATTATCCAACCAATTCCACAATTTTTGAATCGCCATCCACTAAAACTTTAGTCAGGCCTTGTTTAGAAAGGTTTTTCATGGCAGCATCCCATTTTTTTCCGCTTAAACCAGATGCCATTTTTAGGCCACCCAATTCCATTTTACTTTCATTGGATTTTAGAAGTGTAATAACCAATTTTTCTTCCTCTGTGAGCTCCACTTGTTTCTTTTCTGGACGCATCTGTGGGAACAATAAAACCTCTTGAATCGAAGCATTATTTGTTAAATACATAATCAAACGATCCATTCCAATTCCCATACCAGAAGTTGGCGGCATACCGTATTCTAAAGCTCTAAGGAAATCTTCGTCGATAATTCCATTTGCTTCATCATCACCTTTTGCGGCCAGACGCATTTGATCTTCAAAACGCTCTCTTTGGTCAATTGGGTCATTCAATTCAGAATAGGCATTTGCAATTTCTTTTCCGCAAACCATCAATTCAAAGCGTTCCGTCAAGTCTGGATTATCACGGTGCTCTTTACAAAGCGGAGACATTTCTTTTGGATAATCAGTAATGAAAGTTGGCTGAATGTAATTTCCTTCACATTTTGCACCGAAAATTTCATCAATCAATTTTCCTTTCCCCATTGTATTATCTACCTCAATTCCCATTCCTCTTGCGGCTTCAAACAATTCTTGTTCGGATTTTCCAGAAATGTCAAAACCAGTAAAGTGCTTGATAGAATCGGTCATTGTAACACGAGCATAAGGCGCTTTAAAGTTGATTGTATGCTCGCCAAAAGTCACTTCGCTTGTTCCATTTACGGCAATTGCACAGTGTTCAAGCAAGCCTTCGGCAAAGTCCATCATCCAATTGTAGTCTTTGTAGGCTACATATATTTCCATTGCGGTAAATTCAGGATTATGCGTTCTGTCCATTCCTTCGTTACGGAAGTTTCTAGAAAACTCATAAACACCTTCAAAACCACCAACAATTAATCTTTTTAAATACAATTCATTTGCAATTCGCATATAAAGCGGAATATCAAGCGAGTTGTGATGTGTAACAAACGGACGTGCAGCGGCGCCACCAGGAATAGATTGCAAAACCGGTGTGTCAACTTCAAGATATCCAGCATCATTAAAATAACCTCGCATTGCAGTAAACAACTTAGTGCGTTTGATGAAAGTTTCCTTAACATGCGGATTTACTGTTAAATCTACATAACGCATTCTGTAACGCAATTCAGCATCATTAAAGGCATCGTGCACTTTTCCATCTTCGTCAACCTTAGGTAAAGGCAACGGACGTAACGTTTTGCTTAAAACAGAAAAATTATCCACTCTGATACATTGAGCACCTACTTTTGTGGTAAATAATTCACCTTCAATTCCAATAAAATCACCTAAATCGGTCAATTTTTTGAATACTTGGTTGTAAAGTGTCTTGTCTTCTTCTGGACAAATCACATCTCGGTTCAGATACAATTGAATACGACCTTCACTGTCTTGCAATTCCGCAAAACTGGCTTTCCCTTGATCGCGAACACTCATCAAACGACCTGCAACAATCACCTTCTTGCCTTCTTCAAAGCTTTCCTTTATTTGCTTCGAAGTGTGGTTTACTGGAAATAAATTCGCAGGATAAGGATTGATGCCGAGTTCGCGGAGAGCAGAAAGTTTTTCTCTCCTGATGATTTCTTGTTCCGATAATGCCATTTTGATGTAATTTTTGAAGTTGCAAATGTAACGCATAAGTTTTAAAGCCGCAATGTTTCAAACGGTTGGATTTTTGAATTAAAAAAGAGCTATCGGTTAAGCTAACATCCAAAAATGTTAATGAGAGGTTAATGAAGGAAACTCTAGATTGATTGTGGAATTTTTTCCGTTAGTTTATGTCAGAAAAATACTCGTCGATGAAAATAAATCTATTCAAAGCATTTTTCGTATTGTTTTTAGCAACAAGCTGTCATTTCAAGGAAGATATTTACATCCATGAAGACGGAAGTGGCAGGATTGAGGCTGAATGCCTTCGAGATGAAAATATTTATATGCAGTCTATGGAAGAGGAATACTTCACGCATGAAGAATTCACCGATTCGACTTATGTGGTAAAGGATGTCATTGAAAAAGAAAAGGAAATCTTTTCACGGTTCCTGCCAGAACATCAGGCGTTGATGAGAAGATATGAAAATGTAAAAGTTCGTACTAAAAAAGATTCTTATGCAAAGGATTATAGGAAAATGGTTTCAATGGCTTTCAAAAATATAAATGAAGTTGAAGATTTGACTAATGTCTATGATTATGTGGATGATTTACAGCATAATTATCCTATGAAACCTGAGGGAAAGCGGACGCATTTGAATTATACATTTGATGGAACAATTTTTAGACGGAATTTTAAGGTTTTGAATCAAGCACGATATGATGAATACAAAGAAACCATTCAAAGCTACAAGCAGGTTTTGAATATTTCGAATTTCAGTTATACGGCGAATTACCATTTTCCAAGAAAAATAAAATCGGTTTCGAATCCGGATGCTTTATTGTCTGCTGATAAGAAAATGTTGACTTTAAAAATGTCCGCAATTGATTGCTTGGATAACCCTGAAATCGCATTTTTGGAAGTGGTGCTTGAAAAGTGATTCCATTCGATTTTAAATCGTAATTTTGCAACATGAACAAATCAGTACAACTTCAGGATTTAGGATTAAAGGATTACAACGAAACTTGGCAATATCAAGAAGGCTTGTTCAAAGATATTGTAGATTTGAAAATCAGAAATAGGAGGGAACAAACCAATTTCGAAACACCGAATCATTTTTTGTTTGTAGAACATCCGCACGTTTATACTTTAGGAAAAAGTGGCGACTTCACGAATTTGCTTTTGTCGGAAAAGCAATTGGAAGCA
The DNA here is from genome assembly GCF_049060005.1 of Flavobacterium sp. PLA-1-15. Classification (NCBI taxonomy): domain Bacteria; kingdom Pseudomonadati; phylum Bacteroidota; class Flavobacteriia; order Flavobacteriales; family Flavobacteriaceae; genus Flavobacterium; species Flavobacterium sp. PLA-1-15. The sequence continues at coordinate 43,193 of NZ_JBMGQS010000022.1, forward strand.
AAAGGGGCTACTTTTTATAAGATCAATCGTGGTGGCGATATTACGTATCACGGTCCAGGTCAAATTGTGGGTTATCCGATTTTTGATTTAGAAAATTTCTTTACCGATATTCACAAGTATTTGCGTTTCTTGGAAGAAGCTATTATCTTGACGCTTGCCGATTATGGTTTGAAATCTACCAGAAGTGAAGGAGAAACGGGTGTCTGGCTCGATGTAGGTACTCCATTTGCCCGAAAAATCTGCGCCATGGGTGTTCGTGCTTCGCGTTGGGTAACGATGCACGGCTTTGCATTAAATGTAAATGTTGATTTGGGTTATTTTGATAATATCATTCCTTGTGGTATTCGCGGAAAAGCAGTTACTTCCTTAAATGTGGAGCTTGGCGTGGAAAAAGTTGACGAGGCTGAAGTAAAGGAAAGAATCCTAAAGCATTTTGCACAACTCTTCGAATGCAATTTTGATTTGCAACCAGCTGTGTCTAATTTATAAATCCAATTCTAATTGTTCGGATAATAATCGAAAACTCATTCGATGGTATTTTGTTGTGCCGTATTTTCGAATGGCTTCCCTGTGTTCTTTGGTCGGATAGCCTTTATTTTGTTTCCAATTATACATTGGAAATTCCTCATGGATTCTATTCATATATTCATCCCGATAAGTCTTTGCTAAAACCGAAGCGGCGGCAATACTCGTATATAGAGAATCTCCTTTAATAATACAGCTGTGTGGGATATTGGCAACTGGTTTAAATCGATTTCCGTCAACGATAATATATAAAGGAGTCGTTTTTAATTTCGAAATGCATTCCTGCATTGCTTTTATGGAAGCATTTAAAATGTTTATTTCATCAATGATTACGGGTTCGAGATGAGTTACAGAATAACAAATTGCTTGTTCTTCTATAATAGGCTTTAAAAGTTCTCTTGTTTTTTCAGATAACTGTTTGCTGTCATTTAGAAGTTGATTGCTAAAGTCATTGTGTAATATTACAGCTGCAGCCGTAACCGGTCCTGCTAGGCAACCACGTCCAGCTTCATCAGTTCCGGCTTCAAATTCAAATTCTGAGAAATTATTTAGTAGCATGTGTCAAAAATATAAAACAAAATCTTAATGAAAACATCTTGTTAACTTAATTTATCAAAACTATTAAATCCATAATTTATGTGCGTTTTAAAGAGGTTGTAATATTTTTTTTTGATAAATGATTGAAATTTACGCAACCTATTTAAAATTAAATCATCTCTATAGAGAATAATGTAGCGAATCAATCAAACTTTTGAAGAGTTGCCAAAAGTTAATTTTCGTATTATTCAAAGGAAATATTTGTTTAATTAAGAAATTATTAAGAAGTTTGCGAGATAACTAATTCAAATTAAATTTTATATGAGATCGAAATTCAAATGGATTTTTGCGCTTTTATTAGCGTTTTCTATGCAGTTTTCGTTTGCACAAGAAAAAACAATCACAGGTATTGTTACAGAGAAAGGGATGCCTTTACCGGGTGTTTCTGTTGTGGTAAAAGGCACTACAAATGGTACGCAAACTGATTTTGATGGTAAATATTCTATCAAAGCAAGTGCGGGACAAGTTATTGAGTTTTCCTACCTAGGCTTTAAAACTCAATCTGCTACCGTTGGCTCTTCAAATTCAGTTAGTGTAACTATGGAAGAAGATGACGCTATTGGTTTAGGTGAGGTAGTAGTAGTAGCTTATGGTACTCAAAAGAGAGAAGCTGTAACGGGTTCTATTGGTACAATCAGTGCTGAAGTAATCGGGCAACAGCAAGTAACTTCTCCTCTAAAAGCGTTACAGGGAACTGTAGCTGGGGTAAGTATGGTTACTGCAGGTGGTCAGCCAGGTTCAAATCCACAAATTAGAATTAGAGGTTTTGCCAGTTTAAGAGCTGGTCAAGATCCTCTTATTGTGGTGGATGGTGCTCCATACAATGGAAATCTGAATTCTATAAGCCAGGATCATATTGAGTCTATGTCTGTTCTAAAGGATGGAGCTTCTGCTTCTCTTTACGGAAGTAGAGGTGCTAATGGTGTTATCATCGTAACCACTAAAAAAGGTAAGAAAGGTACTGCTCCAAGAATCAATATCAGATCTCAAGTAGGGGTTTCAAGTTTGGCGGTTGGTCTTCATGATATGGTTGGAACCGAGCAAAACATGAAATTAACATGGGAAGCTCTTAGAAATACAAATATGGATTTGGGTCAAAGCAGCACTACAGCGGCATCAAATGCTTCTGCTGGTTTGATTGATAGATTAGGATATAATCCTTATGGTGTTGCTAATCCTATCAATTCTAACGGAGAATTGGTTCCTGGAGCACAATTGTTGTGGGAAACAGATTGGCAAAAAGAATTGACTAGAAGAACTATGTTGAGAACTAACCATAGTTTTGATATCTCTGGTGGTGATGATAAAACGACATATTTTATGTCTGTTGATTATTTGAAAGAAGATGGTCCAGTGATTACTTCTGCGTTTGAAAGAATCTCTACAAGATTAAATGTAGAATCTCAAGTTTCAAATTGGTTGAAAGTGGGAATAAATTCAAGTTTTTCTTACTCTAATTCAGGAAATCCAGATCAAACTTCAGGATCTACAACTCAGGCTATTGGTTGGATTTATAATCTTTCAAGCATTTATCCTTTGTATCAAAGAGATGCAACAGGAGCTTTGGCTCTAGATGCAAACGGTGCTTTGCAATATGATTTTGGAAATCTAGTTGGGCAATCTGTAAATGCAACAAGACCAGTAAATGGTGGAGAGAATGCAGTTGCAAACATCTTTTTAGGTAAAGAAAGAGAAAGAAGAACTTCTTACTTAGGGTCAGTTTTTGCTGAAGCAAAAATATTCGATTCGTTGACTTTCAAGACTAGATTGAATTATGAAAACTATTTGTTTGATTCATTCAGTTTTAATGATGATTTGTTCGGAGCAGCTGCTCCTGTTAGTGGAAGGGTTTCTCAATCTAGAGATATCACCACTACTTTAAATGCTGTAAATGGTCTTCATTTCAACAAAGATTTTGGTAACCACAACTTGGCAGCAGATGCTATGATTGAAGCTTACACAAGAACTGGTGATACTATGCTTGCTCAAGGAACTGGGTTTTTACCAGGACTTTCAAATTTAACAAGTGCTACAGTTCCAGAAAGTGTTTCAGGATTTGTGGGACAAAATAAAATTTTCAGTTATATCGGAAGGTTAAACTATAACTATGATGATAAATATTTTGTAGAAGGAAGTGTTAGACGTGACGGTACTACAAGATTTGATAGAGCTGCTCGTTGGGGTACATTCTACTCTGCTGGTGGTGGTTGGATCATTTCTAGAGAAGCATTCTTGGAAAACAGCAAATACATCAGTTATTTGAAATTGAGAGGATCTTACGGAGAAATGGGTAATCAGGAAATTGATAGATTGTTTGCTTATCAATCTCTTTTTGGTTCAGGTTGGAACAATGAAGGAATTTCAGGAGTATTATTGAGTGGAGTTTCTGATTTAAATATCAAATGGGAAAAAACAGCACAAACTTCTGTTGGTTTAGATTTTGGATTGTTTAACGATAGAATTACAGGATCTTTTGATTATTACAGAAAAAGTTCTGTGGATTTGATATTAGATAAGCCACTTCCTATCTCTTTTGGTGTTGAATCAATAGATACAAATATTGGTAAGATTGATAATACAGGTTTCGAGGTAGTATTAAATTCTACTAACGTTGAGACAAAAGATTTTACTTGGAAAACAAGTATCAACTTTTCAAAAAACAACAATGAGATTAAAAAATTGGTTACCGATAGTCCAATTCTTAGCGGAAGTAAGCAATGGTTAGTAGGTTATTCTGCTTTTGATTTCTTTATCGAAGAATGGGCTGGAGTTGATCCTGCTGATGGAGCTGCAATGTGGTTCAAAGACATCAAAGATGCTGAAGGAAATGTTACAGGTAGAGAAACTACAAAAGTATACTCTGAAGCTACAAGAGGATATCATGGTTCTTCATTGCCTGATTTTGAAGGAGGTTTTACATCAAATGTAAGATACAAGAACTTTGATTTGAATCTTATTTTCAACTTTAGTGTAGGTGGTCAAATTCTTGATACTGACTATTCTAGTTTGATGAATGGATTTGGTTCTCCAGGTGGTAATGCGCACCCAGATAACCTAAACAGATGGCAGAATCCAGGAGACATTACTGATGTTCCAAGATTGGTTGCGGGTAATAATAACGATAATGCTAGATCAACAAGATTCTTGTTTGATAATGATTATTTGAGATTAAAGAGTTTAACATTAGGATATAACTTGCCTTCTGATATGGTTAATAACATTGGTTTTAGCAATGTGCGTTTCTTCGTTCAAGCTGATAACGTTGTAACATTCCAATCTCACAAAGGAATAGATCCAGAACAATCTTTTGGAGGTACTACAGCTTTTAGATCTCCACAGTTTAGAACTGTTTCTACAGGTGTAACGTTGTCATTCTAAATAAATAAAATAGTATTATGAAAAAAATAAATTTGTTTAAAAAAGGTATTCAATTTGCCTTTATTCTTGTAAGTGCTCTTGTAGTGACTACAAGTTGTTCAGATGAGTTCTTGGACGAACCAAAGGATGAATCAGCTTTGACAAGTGATGTGGTGTTTTCAAGCAAAACATTGGCAGAGTCATATATTACTGGTATAATGAGAAGATATAGAGGACAATATACTTCTACAGATTCAGGAGGTTTGTATTCTTTGTTCTTCGCAAGATCTATGAAAGGTAACGACTTGATTCAGGCCGATAACTGGTATGCATTTGATTATGTGCATGAAAATAGAGAGCCAAACTACAGAAGAACTGTTTTCAATTGGAGATTTAACTATGAAATTATCTTCCATGCAAATCAGTTGATTTCTGGAGTAGAAAGAAGTAATTTACCAGAATTGGAAAAAAAGGAGTTAATCGCTGTTGGTAAAGCTCTTAGAGCATACCACTATTTCCAATTGGCTTTGGATTATGCACCTAACTATACTTCAAATCCTACAGCTGCAAAATTGCCTATCATGTTAGGACCAGTAACAGGAGATACACCTGGAGCGCCAGCTAGTACAACTCAAGAAGTTTATGATTTGATTAAAACAGATTTGCGTGAAGCGATTGCTGATTTACCAGAAACTAGATTAGGTAAGAGTTATATCAATAAATCTGTTGCTAATGGTATTTTAGCACAAGTTTTATTAGTTACTGCTGATGATTGGCAAGGAGCATCTGATGCTGCTGTTGCTGCATACGGTGGAAATGCTGCAGCTGCTGTAGTGTCTACAAACTGGGCAGGTGGCTTTAACGATATGACTGATCAGGATTGGTTATGGGCTATGTACCAAGATAACGTTGAAACAACTTATTATTTTGCGGCTCCTCACTCAATGATGGATCACTTGACATTGTCTTATCAAGCAACTTATGTGAACTCAGTGTTTGTGAATCAATTTGCGGATACAGATATTAGAAAGAAATTTTTTGACATCTATGGTGTGGCAACTCCTTGGAGAAAGTATGTAACTACAAAGTTTGCTTTTACTTTCGATGCAGATATTCCAATCATGAGAAAATCTGAAATGGTCTTGATCGATGCGGAAGCTCAATTTAACTTGAACAACCCTGAAGGTGCTAAAGATTTATTGTTTGCTTTGCAATTGGATAGAAATCCAGCTGCTGTAAGATCTACTGCTACAGGTGCTGCACTTTTGGAAGAGATCTTGTTAGAAAGAAGAAAAGAGCTTTACGGTGAAGTGGGTGTAGAATTTATGGATGCTAAACGTTTGAGAAGATCTATAGTTAGAGATAATGTTCATAGAGTGCAATTGACAGTTCCTGTGGATAGCCCATTGTTTTACTTAAAAGTACCACAATTAGAGATTGATGCTAATATTAATATTGAGCCTTCAATCAATAACGAATAATTAAACATTAAAATATTTAGTATGAAAAAAATATCTTTATTATTGTTGTTTCTTTCAGCAGGACTTTTTCTAAGCTGCGAAGAAGACAATAGCCCTACAGTTGTACCTCATATATCTTTTGAGAATGATGGAATATTTGGTTTTGATCCAGGTGCTACTACTGCAACCCACGAAATCAAAGTTTATGCTACTCAAGCTTCTGGTTCTGATAGAGTTTATAGCTTGGTTGTTAATCCAGATTTAACTACTGCTACTCCTAGCCAATATACTTTGCCTGCAAGTGTAACAATTCCTGCTAATTCAAGAGAAGGTTCATTTACTTTAACCATGAAATCTGCTAGTATTGGAAAAGTTTTAGCAATTGATTTTGTTGATGCTGATTTTATGGATGGTACTTTTAAAGGAGCTGCTCCTTTGATGTTGACACCTAAAGTTGTATGTCCTACAAATGATTTGGTTCTTGAATTAATTCTTGACCAATACGGTCAAGAAACAGTATGGGAACTATACGAAGGTACTAACGTAGTGGCTTCAGGTGGTCCTTATACTCAAGGAGCTGCTGGTGTTACACAACCTAAAAAAGAATTCTCTTTCTGTTTGCCTGATGGTGATTATAAATTTGTAATCTATGATTTATATGGTGACGGAATGAATTCCGGAGCCGGTGCAGGTTCTTTCTTATTGCGTAATGTAGGTACTGGAAAAAAATATGCTGAAGGTGGTACATTTACAGATATGTTAGAGTTTTCTTTCTCTTTGCCAGATCCGGCAAACTAATAAATTCTAATAATTAGTTAAAAAGGCTATCACTAATGTGATAGCCTTTTTTATTAACATTTTTTTCAGACATATTTTTATATATTTGCTTTTCTATAAATTTTTAATAGTCATGAAATATTTTACTTTATTTATTTTCTTTTTTATTCAGCATGTTGTCTTTGCACAAACAGAAGAGCAAAAAAGAACCGTTATCTCTAAAACGGATGTTTTTGCTTTGAATGCATTATCAAAAGATATTCAAAAAAATGAAAATGCTAAGAAAGAGAGAATTGAAAAGTTCCTAGCCACAAATTCTGATGTTAAAAAGAGATATACAGCCACTGATGGTGCACTCTATGAGATCAAGGATATTGTAGATGGAAAACCAATTTATATTTCCAATCAAAATCAAGCCGCCGCTCAAGCTACTAAAACAGCCAAACTTCATAATGGTGGAGGATTAGGCTTGAATTTAGAAGGTCAGGATATGAGAATTGGTATCTGGGATGGTGGAAAGGTTATGTCTAACCATGTTGAGTTTATGAACGATGCAATTCCTGCTGTTACAAGAGTGACTACTCCTGATGAGCCTGTAAGCTCTACTCCTGATAGCCATGGTACTCACGTAGGTGGAACAATGGTTGCAAAGGGTGTTAATCCGGCAGCAAAAGGTATGGCTCCAAAAGCAAGTCTAGTATCTTATAATTGGATTAATGATGAGACAGAGGTGGTTTCAGAAATCACTAATAATGCATTATTGCTTTCTAATCACTCATATGGGGTGCCTATTGTAAATGACAATGGAGTTCAATTACCAACTTGGTATATGGGCTGTTATAACTCAGATGCGCGTGCATGGGATTTAATTGCTAACAACGCCCCTTATTATCTTATGGTAGCATCTGCTGGTAATAATGGAACTGATTCTTATGTGGGAGGATTGAAGTTTGGGTATGATAAGCTAACAGGTGAAAAAAATGCTAAAAATAATTTGGTGATAGCAAATGCAAATCCAACAGCCATTAATGGTGTGTTGATAAGTAATGTTATTAATACTTCTAGTAGTCAAGGACCATCTGATGATGGTAGAATTAAACCAGATATCGCAGCAGATGGGACTAGTTTATTGTCTACTTTTAATGCAGGTCCTACCTCTTATAATACTTTGTCAGGTACATCTATGGCTGCGCCTAATACATCGGGTACATTATTGTTATTGCAACAATATTACAGCCAATTGAATCCAGGAAATTTCATGAGATCGTCAACATTAAAGGGGTTAGTATGTCATACTGCTGTAGAAAGTGGTCCAAGTCCTGGTCCTGATGCAAAGTTTGGATGGGGATTATTGGATGCTGAAAAAGCGGCATTACTAATGCAAAAGTCATTTGATGCACAACCTACTGCTATCCTAACAGAAATAGTATTAAATCAAGGGGAAACATTCACCACACAAGTAAATGTCACAACTGCCCAAAAATTACAAGCCTCTATTTGCTGGTTAGATCCAGCTGGAAATTCTAGAGATAATCAATTGAATTTGGCTACACCAGCTTTGGTGAACGATTTAGATATAAAAGTTAAAAAAGGTACGGTAGTTACCTTGCCATGGAAATTGCAACTATCAGATGTTGCATTAGCAGCAATTAGGGCGGATAATACTGTTGATAACGTTGAGAGAATAGATGTAGATAATGCTTCTGGTATTTATACAATTGAAATCACGCACAAAGGTACTTTGCAAGGCGGTAGTCAAGCAGTGAGTTTGGTAGTTTCTGGTTTTAATACAACAACACTTTCTGCTCCCGAATTTGAGTTGAGTAAATTGTCAATTTATCCAAATCCAACAAATAATGTTCTAAATTTCAATTTAGGTGATGTTGCGTCAATAAATAATATCTCTATAATTGACATAACTGGAAAAGTTATTAGTACTAAATTTGATTTAAACTCTAAAACTATTGATGTTTCTAACCTTCAAGCAGGAGTATATTTTGTGAAGTTTGATTCAAATGGACAATCTTTAACTAAGAAGTTTATCAAGATGTAATCTTAATAAAATACATTGATTTAAATATAATTAGAACCCGCTTTATAGCGGGTTTTTTATTTTAGTTAACACAAAAAAAATTACCTTTGCTCAAATGTTTTACATAGATGGCAAAGAAGTTTTTAGTTTTTATAATTTTACTCCTATCAGTTACAGCTGTTGCGCAAAGAAAGCAAAAAGGGAATCTTCCTCCTGCTGGCCAGAATTCCAATGATAGAAGTAGTAATGCGGACGGAGAAAAACCTTTAAAAGCAAAAGCACCAAAGGCTTCAATAGACATGTATAGAGTTGTAACCCTTGAAAAAGATACCACTTACATTGACACTTCTCTAACAATTCAGAAAGAATATATTTATAATTATCTCCGAAGAGATAATTTTGGATTACTGCCATTTGCCAATGAAGGACAAACCTATCAAACCTTGCAATATGGTTTAAATGAATTTTCACCATTTCCAGAATTCGGTTTCAAGGCCAAACATTTTAACTTCCTTGAAGCAAATCAAATTAAATATTATTCAGTTGCTACTCCTTTAACAGAGTTATATTTCAAAACTGTTATGGAGCAAGGCCAATCATTGGATGCGTTTATAACATTAAACACTTCCGAAAGATTAAATTTATCGATCGCTTATAAAGGTGTTAGGTCATTAGGGAAATATGTGAATCAATTATCAAGTACCGGAAACTTTAGATTCACTACCAGTTATCATACAAAAAATAAAAGATATGCAGTAAATCTTCACATCACCTCCCAAGACATGTCAAATGGTGAAAATGGAGGAATAACAAATCCCCAGGATTTCGAAGGAAAGGATGCTAATTTTAAAGATAGGGCCAGGCTTAATGTTTATTTCCAAGACGCAAAGTCATTATTGGACGGTAACCGATATTTCGTAGATCACCACTTTCGTTTTAATAAAGAAGAAGGCGAGAATAATCTATATTTCGATCATCAATTCAATTATGAAAATAAATTTTTTGAATTTACGCAAGGATCACTTGTTTCATTGATACCTAATGAGCCACAAGATATATACATCCAAAGATTTGGAGATGCATACATAACAGCCAACATAAAAGATAAAACTAGGTACAACAGGATGTATAACAAAGTTGGTGCCACCTATGAAAATAAAACATTAGGTCAGTTTCAGTTCTTTGTAGAAGATTTCAGATACAATTATTATTATAATTCCATACTGGTTTTTGATGATGCTCCTACAATTCCAAGTTCCATAGGCGATCGAGTAAATACTTTGGGAGGTCAATACCGTTATCAAAAAGGAAGTTGGAATGGAAAAGCACTTTATTCAAAATCCATATCCGATCAAGAAATGTCTAATTTGGATTTATCAGCAACTTATACTTTGAACCAAGACAATGTATTCTCGTTTCAATACCAAAACCTCAGTAAATTGCCGGATCACATGTATAATCTTTACCAAAGTAGCTACAAAGCCTACAATTGGGTGAATGATTTCAAAAATGAAAAAATCAATAATTTTGAAGTAAAAGCCGAAACTCAATGGGCTAGTGCCTCACTACAACTTACAACCTTAAACGATAAATTGTATTTTAGCGACGACAGTAATGTTGAAGATATACTTTTAGTGTCTCCAAAGCAATATAATAATACAATTAACTACCTCTCGCTAAAAGTGAGTAAAGAGTTCCGTTTCGGAAAATTTGCGTTAGACAACACCATCCTCTATCAAAAAGTAGATCAAGACAATCCAATTTTAAATGTTCCCGAATTGGTTACAAGAAACACCCTCTATTTTTCTGATCATTTCTTCAAAAAAGCGATGTTTCTTCAAACAGGTATAACGTTCAACTATTTTACTAAATATTTTGCCAACGATTACAATCCGTTGATTGGAGAATTCTATGTGCAAAATCAAAAAGAAATTGGCGAATTCCCAATGTTCGATTTCTTCATCAATGCTAAAATTCGTCAAACCAGAATCTATCTAAAAGCAGAGCATTTCAATTCTAGCTTCACAGGAAATGATTTCTACTCGGCACCAAGCTATCCATACAGGGATTTTATGGTTCGTTTTGGACTCGTGTGGAATTTCTTCCAGTAATCTCAGGAACGAAACGCTCGGGCATTTTCAGTAATCCGTTTTCCTGCTTTCGGCAGTCGCTTTGGTATTTTTTGGTCAAAAATGCCAAGAGCTCCAACAATGCCTCAATCAGGGTTAGAGAAAATACCATAGCACTTTTGGAAACCACTTAAATATCAATACCTTTGCAACCATTTCGCAATAAAACCGCAAATAAAATGAAATACGCTAAAAATATATTAGAAACTATAGGTAATACACCATTAGTAAAGCTAAACAAAGTAACAAAAGAAGTAGATGCCTTGGTTTTGGCCAAAGTAGAAACCTTCAATCCAGGAAATTCCGTAAAAGACAGGATGGCCGTGAAAATGGTCGAAGATGCAGAAGCCGACGGACGCTTAAAACCAGGAGGAACCATCATCGAAGGAACTTCAGGAAATACAGGAATGGGATTGGCTTTGGCAGCAATCGTAAAAGGCTACAAGCTTATCTGCGTAATAACCGACAAACAATCAAAAGAAAAGATGGACATCCTTCGCGCCGTTGGAGCAAGAGTTGTGGTTTGTCCTACAGATGTCGAGCCAACTGACCCACGTTCCTATTATTCAGTTTCAAAAAAGTTGGGTGAAGAAACGCCAAATTCTTGGTACGTGAACCAATACGACAATCCATCTAATGCCATTGCTCATTACGAACAAACTGGTCCGGAAATCTGGGAACAGACGGAAGGCAAGATTACACATTTCGTAGTTGGAGTAGGAACTGGAGGAACAATTTCTGGAGTTGCGAAATATTTGAAAGAAAAAAATCCAAACATTAAAATTTGGGGAGTTGATACTTATGGTTCTGTTTTCAAGAAATACCACGAGACTGGAATTTTCGACGAAAACGAAATCTATTCCTATATTACAGAGGGAATCGGAGAAGACATTCTTCCTAAAAACGTTGATTTTTCTTTAATTGACGGTTTTACAAAAGTGACTGATAAAGATGCCGCAGTTTATACCAGAAAAATTGCTCTTGAAGAAGGAATATTTGTTGGAAATTCAGCAGGTTCTGCCATTAAAGGATTATTGCAGTTAAAAGAACATTTCAAGCCAGAAGATGTGGTTGTGGTATTGTTTCATGATTCAGGAAGCCGTTATGTAGGGAAAATGTTCAACGATGATTGGATGCGTGAAAGAGGTTTCCTTGATGAAGAAATCAAAAAAGCGGAAGACGTAATCAAAGACCATATCGATAAGCCATTGGTAATTGTTCGTACAGAAGAATTGGTTTCACATGCCATTGAAAGAATGCGTAAATACAAAATCTCGCAGATTCCAGTTATCGACGTAAATGGTTTTGTTGGTTCTGTTGACGAAACTGATTTGTTCCAAAGCTATGTTTCCGATAAAAATGTAGCTGAAAAGCCAATCCGTGAAGTAATGGGGAAACCTTATCCAGTTGTAAAAGTGGGAACTGCCATCGAGGAAGTTTCTAAACTTTTTACCAAAGATAATCAAGCCGTTTTGGTCGATTTAGGAAATGGTAAGCATCATATCATTACAAAATATGATATTATTGGTTCGATAAAATAATTTTGAAAATAATTTCCTAACAGGTTTCCAAAACATGTTAGGTATAATTAAAAGCATTGAAAGAAAAAAACATCTATATCATTGCAGGTTGTAATGGAGCGGGAAAAACAACGGCTTCGTTTACCATATTGCCCGAAATATTAGATTGTAAGGAATTTGTGAATGCAGATGAAATTGCAAAAGGACTTTCGCCGTTTCAACCCGAAAAAGTGGCATTTGAAGCAGGAAGAATTATGTTGGAAAGAATTGATGTGCTTTTAAAATCAGATGAAAATTTCGCTTTTGAAACAACACTTTCTACAAAATCCTACAAGCAGAAATTAATTTGGGCCAAGCAAAACGGATTCAAAGTAAAGCTTTTGTTTTTTTGGTTGCCCACAATTGAAATGGCAGTGAATCGTGTTGCAATTCGTGTTTCCGAAGGCGGACACAATATTCCAAATGATGTAGTTGCACGAAGATACGAACGCGGAATTGAAAACCTATTTAAAATTTACATACCTTTGTGTAACGATTGGGCAGTTTTTGATAATTCAGATGAAACCCCAGACTTGATCGCCGAAGGAATTGGATCAGAAGTAATTGTTGCAAATAAAAATAATTGGGATTTATTGAAATCTAAAAATATTTAAGATGAAAGAAGGAAAAGAAAGTCATTCAGAGTTTATTTCAAAAGTATTGAAAGGTTTAAAATTGTCTTCTGAACGAATGATAAAAAGCAAGATCGAAAAGAACCAATCATTGGTTATTATGCGTGATGGAAAAGTAATTACCATCAAAGCTTCGGAATTAAATAAATTGTAGATTTTTATATAAAATACAAAGCCTGACATTAATTTGTCAGGCTTTTTTTGTTTTTATAAGTTTAGGATTATTCTCCAATCAAAACTCCCGAAACATTCCAAAAACTAAAACTTCCCCCCTCAACTTCGCCAAGCGGAATTTTCACAAACATTGTATGTTTTCCTGCCTTCAAATCACCCAAGTCAATATAGATGGGATTGGTTGCCATTCCAGGACACCAATTGGAACGGCTATAATCAGAAGAAGATAGTCCATTTGTAAAATTCCCTGAAGCTGGATTGTACATTCGATACGAACCACAGTCTGTACGCCAAGGAACAAAACTGTAAGCTTCTTTTCCGTTTAAAGTAATTGTGTTTTTCTTTTGTAAATATTCATCGCCATTTTCCCAACCGCCATGTCCTGTAGTGATGTATCGTAATCTAGCATTTTTGATGTCTCTATCCAATGTAAAGCTTACTTCCAAGCCACTCTCGTTGTTGAACATCGTTGCATAATCCTGACCGGCCATTTCCATTACGTTTGTCGAATTAAAAATAGGGAATGCAATTGTGCTTTTTGGCGTTTTGTTTTCTTCGGCATGAATAGTCAAGTTCAAACTGATTTTATGACCGCCCTTGTCATAATTACCTATGAAAGTTCCAATGTACACTTCTTGATTGTCTAAAGCGGTAACAAGTTCCGAAATTTCTTGACGATAAAAAGCACTTTCTTCCCAAGTTTTATCCTTCAGTTGAAGATAATTGTATTGTTTTATTCCGAAAGGAGTAAAGAAGCGCATCAACTCAATCAGTGGTGAAAATTCTTCGGTGCGGACCATTCCCAAGTAGGATTTTCCATTCCCGTTTTCGTAGGAAGGAAGTGTCTTGGCTCCTTTTTGCAAGCCATCCAGAAATGAAATTTTAGAATCCATCGGAATCAAAAATACCGAACCTGTCCTGTCGTAGGCATCACCATTTGATTGCTCGGTCAAATCTACATAAATCTGACTTCCAGATGTAATCTTCGGAATTTTTACTTTTTTAAGAATGATAGTTCCGTTTCCAAATCGTAAAATGCTGTCATTTGATTTAGAAGCATCCGAAAAATTAATGATTTCATTCTCAAAAATCTTTATTGTTGTAAATCTGGCTTTCCAAAGCTGGTCCCTGTAAGACAACAAATCCATTGTTTTGAAATCCGATTTTGGCAATTCGACGTTTTCAGGAATGGCTTTCAATTTTTCAATCTTTATTGCCGTTATGATAAAATTATTATTGCGGTTCACTTCCAATACCAATCCTAAATTCTGACCCAAAATGCTTGGAGCTCCTTTGATGGCAACATCATTTGTGTACCAGATTTCTATGGTATTTGAATTAACAATCGTTTTGGCTTTTTTGCAATTGTAGCCTAATATTTTCTTTGTATCATTTAGAAATTCAAAGGTCTGCTTTGCCAAGGAAAGGCTGTCGATTGTGAAGATTTCTTTGGAAGGAGATAGTTTTGCAGTTTGAATGTAATGATTTGTTCTTCGTTCGATAAAAGATGCTTCATAAGGAAAAATCGCTTTTTTATTGATGATTTCTTCGGAGGTCAATACGGTCTGATTCGCATCGGCAAATATGATAATTGGGTTTTGTTGCTCAATGGGTTTTCCGTTGTAACTCTTTGAATAGGTAATCTTTAAGGTTTTTGGGTCTTTCTGAGCATTTGTGGCAAGTGAAAATATCAGTAAAATTGGGACAATGAAATATTTCATTTTGAAAAGTGGATTATTTTTACAAAAATAGATACTTCGAAACGAAAAATTTATTACATTTAAATAATCTTTCGAGATTAAAAGCCAAAATCAACCAATAAACGCCAAAAAAAATGAAAGAAGACTTCTTACATTATCTCTGGAAATTCAAAAAATTCGACACTTCGGATTTAGCAACTTTCAATAAGGAGAAAATCACAATCTTACATTCCGGACAATACCTTCAACTGGCTGGTCCTGATTTTTTTAATGCTCAAATCATTATTGGAAATCAAAAATGGGCAGGAAATGTAGAAATTCATCTCAAATCTTCCGATTGGTATGTGCATCATCACGAAAGGGATGTAGCTTATGAAAATGTAATCCTTCACGTAGTTTGGGAGCATGATACCGAAATTTTCAGAAAAAATAATACCGAGATTCCTGTACTGGAATTAAAAAATTATGTTTCTAAAACTACATTGGAAGCCTATCAATCTTTGATTTCACCAAAATCTTGGATTTACTGCGAAAAACAACTAAAAGAAATCAATGCTTTTACTTTCGAAAATTGGAAAGAGCGTTT
>NZ_JBMGQS010000023.1:0-57023 GCF_049060005.1 Flavobacterium sp. PLA-1-15
TGTAAAAATCAATACTTGCACCAGCGGAACCTTGATTGGGGAAGTTGTGGGTTATAGCGAAATGAATTAAAAATAAATTTCAACACAGATTTAACACATTAGCACAAATTAAATCTGTGGAAATTCATGAAATCTGTGTTTAAAAAAATAAATTATGGAATCAGTTCAGGCCATAAAACAGCGATTTGAAATCATCGGGAACGACCCGAAATTGAATCGTGCGATTGAAAAAGCAATCCAGGTTGCACCAACGGATATTTCGGTTTTGGTGGTGGGAGAAAGTGGTGTCGGGAAAGAAAGCATTCCGAAAATCATCCATTCTCTTTCACACAGAAAGCACGGAAAGTATATTGCCGTAAACTGTGGTGCCATTCCAGAAGGAACTATTGATAGTGAACTTTTCGGACACGAAAAAGGTGCTTTTACAGGAGCCACTTCTACACGTGAAGGTTATTTTGAAGTAGCCGATGGCGGAACAATCTTCTTGGATGAAGTTGGAGAATTGCCTTTGACAACTCAAGTTCGTTTGCTTCGTGTTTTGGAAAATGGAGAATTTATCAAAGTGGGTTCTTCCCAAGTTCAAAAAACGGATGTCCGAATTGTAGCCGCGACAAACGTAAATATGTTTGATGCGATCGAAAAAGGAAAATTCCGTGAAGATTTATACTATCGCTTGAGCACGGTTGACATCACTTTGCCTCCATTGCGAGATAGAAAAGACGACATTCATTTGCTTTTCAGAAAATTTGCTTCTGATTTTGCTCATAAATATAAAATGCCTCCAATTAAACTGGACGATACTGCGGTACAATTTTTATTGAAATTTCGCTGGAGCGGAAACATCCGTCAGTTGCGAAATGTAGCTGAACAGATATCCGTTTTGGAAACAAATAGAGATATTTCGGCTTTAACTTTGCAATCGTATTTGCCAGTGGAAGGAAGTAGCTTGCCTTCGGTAATTAAGGATAAGAAAAGCGAAAACGACTTCAGTACCGAAAGAGAAATTCTGTACAAAGTGCTTTTTGATATGAAAAGCGACCTAAACGATTTGAAAAAGCTGACATTGGAATTAATGCAAAACGGAAGTTCAAAAGTTCAGGAAAACAATAAAAATCTGATTCAGAAAATTTATGGTTCACACCAGGAAGATTCTGAAATTGATTATGAAGACCAGAACGAACTTTCAGTGATTCCAGTTCAAAATGCCGTCCCTAAAAATGATTTCGAAGAACAGGATGACAATTATCTTTTTGCCGAAACGGTTGAAGAAGAAGAAATTCTAAAATTGGAACAGAAAGAAATCGAAATGATTAAAAAATCATTAGAAAAAAACAAAGGAAAACGAAAAGCTGCCGCGGATGAACTCGGAATTTCCGAAAGAACGTTGTACCGAAAAATAAAACAATTTGATTTATAGTATATTTGAATCTTTTAAAAATTAAAATGAATAAATTAAAATATATTGCTTTTCTAACCCTGATTGTACTAACATTCAATGGTTGTTCTGTTTATAATTTTACAGGAACCGGAAAGATTGATGCCAAGACATTTCAAGTAAACTATTTTCAAAACGCTTCGGAATTGGTAGAACCTGGAATTGAATTGAAATTTACACGTGCTTTACAAGATTTGATTCAGAATCAAACCAATTTAAGCCTGACAAATTCTGGAGGGGACTTGGTTTACGAAGGTGAGATTACAGACTACAGAATCAGTCCGATGACAGCAACAGCTGATCAAAGAGCCGCACAAAACCGTTTGACTATTCGAATCAATGTTCGTTTTACAAACAAAAATAAAGAGGCCGACGATTTTGAGAAATCATTTAGCTTTTTCTATGATTATGGTGGCGATCAGCAACTTGTAGGTGCAAGACTTACCGAAGCGCTGGATACTATTTTCGAAAGAATCACGCAAGATATTTTCAATGAATCATTAGCAAAATGGTAATTTAAATCTAAGCCGTGAACACTTCTGAATTAATCAATTTACTCAACAAACCGAATGCTATCAACGATAAGCATACTTTTGCTTTGGAGCGAATTGCAGAGGAGTTTCCTTATTTTCAAAGTGCTCGTGCTTTATACTTGAAAGGTCTTTACAATCAGGACAGTTTTAAATACAACCAAGCTTTAAGAGTTACTGCTTCTTACACAACAGATAGGAGCATTCTCTTTGATTTTATCACATCAGGCAACTTTGCAACACTTCAAAAAACTTTTTTGGATGAAAAAGAAGCCATAATTAATAATATTATTGTAAACGAAAGTGTTATTGTCCGTGAGGAATTACAAGAGACTGTTTTAGAAAAAACACACGAACCAATAAGTAAATTAGAACAATCTATTTTAATTTCCATAAAAGAAGCTTCTCCAGAAGTTGAAGAGATAAATGAGACAAAAGAAGTAAACGAAATTGAAGAACAAGATACGGAATCTATCGAGGAGAAACTTGAAATTGGAAAACCATTAGATTTTTCAAAGGAAGAAAAACACTCCTTCCAAGAATGGTTGCAATTGGCTAGTTTAAATCCGATAAACCGTGAAAATCATCCAATTGAAGAGAAGTCTGAAGAAATTGATCTTGAGAAAAAGAAAAAATTAGACATCATTGATAAATTTATTGAAGCCAATCCAAAAATTCCACCTATTAAACAAAACGAGCCAACTCCTATAGTTTTACAGCAACCCGAAGGCGATACCTCCTATCTGATGACCGAAACTTTGGCGAAGGTTTACCTCGAACAAAAAAAATATCAAAAGGCAATTCAAGCTTATGAAATATTAATTTTGAAATATCCAGAAAAAAGTAGTTTATTTGCAGACCGAATTTCGGATATAAAGTCTTTACAACAAAATAACAATTAATTATAGCATTATGTTTTCAATTTTTTTAGTACTAATTACAATAGTATGTTTCCTTTTAGTAGTAGTAATAATGGTTCAAAACCCTAAAGGTGGTGGTTTGTCTTCTACATTAGGTGGATCTCAACAATTAGGTGGCGTTCAAAAAACTACTGACTTCTTGGATAAAAGTACTTGGACTTTAGCTACGATATTGATCCTTTTGATCCTTTTTTCTAGCTTAAGCTTTACTTCTGGTACTGATACTAAAATTATTGATGATACTGAAGTAGCCGCACCAAAACCGGCTACTCCTGCAGCAAATGAAACTGCTGCTCCAGCTACAGAAACTCCTGCTCCGGCAACTACTCCTACAGAAACTCCAGCAGCTCAACCTGCACAATAATTTCTGACTTATAAACATCAAATGCCAGCTTATAATGCTGGCATTTTTTTTAGCTGAAAATTTGTCAGCACGCCCCTGAATGGCATAATTTCTGAAAAATAGATTTCAACAAATTAATATTTATAATAATAAACAAATATCATGGCATTAAACATTAAACCTCTTTCAGATCGCGTTCTAATTGAGCCAGCAGAAGCAGAAGCTAAAACAACATCAGGAATTATAATATCTGACAATGCAAAAGAAAAACCGCAAAAAGGTACCGTAGTTGCAGTTGGAAATGGAAAAAAAGACGACATTATGACCGTTAAAGTTGGTGACACCGTTTTATACGGAAAATATGCTGGAACCGACTTGAAATTTGAAGGAAAAGATTATTTGATTATGCGTGAGGATGACATTTTAGCAATTATCTAAAATCGAATACACAAATAACGAATTAACATATAAACAATAAATAAAAAATGGCAAAAGATATAAAATTTGATATTGAAGCACGTGACGGATTAAAACGTGGCGTTGACGCATTGGCAAATGCAGTAAAAGTAACCCTTGGACCAAAAGGTCGTAATGTGATCATCGGAAAATCATTTGGCGGACCGAACGTAACTAAAGACGGTGTTACTGTTGCTAAAGAAATCGAATTAAAAGATCCATTGGAGAACATGGGTGCTCAAATGGTAAAAGAAGTTGCTTCTAAAACCAATGATTTAGCCGGAGACGGAACAACAACTGCTACCGTTTTGGCACAAGCTATTGTTAAAGAAGGTTTGAAAAACGTGGCAGCTGGAGCAAACCCAATGGACTTGAAAAGAGGAATTGACAAGGCGGTTGAAGCTATAGTTACCGATTTATCGAAGCAAGCTAAAGTTGTAGGCAGCGATTCTGAAAAAATAAAACAAATTGCATCCATCTCTGCAAACAACGACGAGATCATTGGTGATTTGATTGCTACGGCTTTCGCCAAAGTAGGAAAAGAAGGTGTGATCACTGTTGAAGAGGCAAAAGGAACGGATACTTACGTTGACGTTGTAGAAGGAATGCAATTTGACAGAGGTTATCTTTCTCCTTATTTTGTGACCAATCCAGAAAAGATGGAAGTAGAATTAGAAAGACCATACATTTTATTATACGACAAAAAAGTATCTTCTTTAAAAGAATTACTACCCATATTAGAGCCGGTTGCTCAATCTGGAAAACCATTGTTGATTATTGCAGAAGACGTTGATGGAGAAGCTCTGTCAACTTTAGTGGTAAACAAACTTCGTGGAGCCTTAAAAATCGCAGCTGTAAAAGCACCTGGTTTTGGCGACAGAAGAAAAGCAATGTTGGAAGATATCGCCATCCTAACGGGTGGAACTGTAATTTCTGAAGAATTGGGATACACATTGGAAAATGCAACTTTGGAAATGTTAGGAACTGCAGAAAAAGTAGTTATCGACAAAGACAATACTACAATTGTAAATGGAGCTGGAAGTGATGATATGATTAAAAATCGTATGAATCAAATAAAGTCTCAAATAAAATCAACTACTTCTGATTATGATAAAGAAAAATTGCAAGAGCGTTTGGCTAAATTAGCTGGCGGTGTTGCTGTTCTTTACGTAGGTGCAGCTTCTGAAGTAGAAATGAAGGAAAAGAAAGATAGAGTTGACGATGCTCTTCACGCTACTCGTGCAGCTGTTGAAGAAGGAATTGTTGCTGGTGGAGGTGTTGCTCTATTGAGAGCTAAAAATGCCTTGAAAGACATCACTGCAGACAATGCAGACGAAGCAACAGGAATCCAAATTGTATCTCGTGCTGTTGAAGCTCCTTTGAGAACTATTGTTGAAAACGCAGGTCTGGAAGGTTCTGTAGTCGTTTCAAAAGTAGCCGAAGGTTCAGGAGATTTTGGTTATAATGCTAAAACGGATGAATATGTTGATATGCTAAAAGCAGGAATCATCGATCCTAAAAAAGTAACACGTGTAGCACTTGAAAATGCGGCTTCTGTTGCTGGAATGATCTTGACTACCGAATGTGCTTTAGTAGAAATTAAAGAAGAAAGTGCCGGAGGCGGAATGCCAATGGGTGGCGGAATGCCAGGAATGATGTAAGATTTTCCACTATACTTAAAAGCCTCAATAATCTTGAGGCTTTTTTTTATAAGTTTTTTTTTATACTTTTAAAAAAAATAAAGCTATGAAAATCAAACTAGCCACACTGCTTTTATTGCTGACTTTTTCAATTGGCCAATCCCAAACCAATAGTACCGATCCAAAAAACAAGATAGCATCCGTCTTGGAAAATTATTTCACCCTCGAAAGAGAAGCCATACACCTGCACCTTAACAAGACCACGTTCCTAACAAAGGAAACAATCTGGTTCAAGGGATATGTAATCAACAGAAAGGATTCCAAACCGTTCTTTACCGCAAATGTCTTTGTATTATTGCTCGATGAGAATGGAAAACAGATTTCAGAACAGCTTGTTTATGCCAGCAATGGCATTTTCTCTGGAAAGGTAGACCTGAAATCAAATATGCCATCGGGCGACTACTATATCCAGACTTATACGAACTGGATGAACAACTTCAGCGAAGACGAATCCACCATTTCAAAAATCACCATCATCAATCCTGCCGAAGGTGCAAAAAACTATAAAAAAACCAATATCAGTTCGCTGAAAATTGGCATCAATCCCGAAGGCGGGAATTATATAAGGGGAATTGAGAACACAATTGGAATTTCACTTTTGGACTGCAGGAAGAACTCTGTCGACGGCATAGAAGGCAGACTGCAGACACCCGAAGGCGAAGTCATGAGGACCTTCAAGCTCAATAAATTTGGATATGCAACGATCAATGTGCCCGCCACCGAAAAGAAACTGAAGGTCGTATTTGAACATCTGGGAAATATTTTCGAGAAGGAACTTCCAATTCCTGCTGAAACAGGAATAGGATTGACTGTAAACAATTTCAGGGATGAGAACAAAACCTTTGTCAATCTTAATACAAATGCATCGACATTAAAAACATTCAACAAAAAGAAGCTCTACCTTGTCATCAGTAAGGATGGAAAATCCATCATCCAGGAATTCCAATTTGATGATGCAAAAAAGAATTTCATCATAGAGAAAAAAAATCTCTTCAACGGAATCAACACGCTTAGGGTTGTAGACGCCGAGCTCAATCTCCTCTGTGAAAGGCTCCTTTATTCTGATTCAATCAAACTAGGGACAAACAGGGCAATCTCGCTTAGCAGGAAATCTGCTGATGAAAATCAAATAAACCTCGTTGGATTAAACAGCCTGCAGGAGTCGAGTATCAGCATCTCGGCGCTTCCGGAGAAGACCAAGGCAAACAACAAAACCGGTATAAATGTCGGTTTGAACATCAATCCCTATCTTATACATCCGCTGGAAAATGCTTCCTACTATTTTAAGGATGCAGACCGAATAAAAAAGCTAGAACTGGACTTATTCCTTGTCAATCAACCTGAATTGAAATACAACTGGAACACTATCAAAACGAACATCCCAAAGCCGAATTACAGTTTTGATATAGGCCTAAGTATCAAAGGAAAAATCGATGAAAAAATAAAAAATAAAACAGAACACAAGGTAAAATTGCTCTCTCACACCGCTTTTATTAGCCTTGTCTCGGATGTAAATGAAACCGGAGAATATTTCATAGATAAATTTGCAGTTGCCGATAGTTCTTACTTGGATCTTTCACTTTTAAAGCTGCCCGATTTTAAGAAGGTTGACACCAAACTATTTCCGCAAATCTTCAACAGAAGCAAGCCTTTCAAGAAACCCTTTAAAATGAAAATGGAAGCAGAATGTGCAACTTCTGAATATGAAAACACATCTGATGACTATCCAAAACTATCCTCTGAAACAATAAGATTAGAAGATGTTATTGTCGAAAATAAATCCAGAAGACCAAAACTCAAGTTTGCTAATGAATTTGGCAACATCAACCTTCGTGGTTTTAAAATTGACAGTACCTATACCATGCCACTGATACATTTCATTTCTTCACAAGGATTCATAGTAACAAGAAATCGTGGTCAGATTTCCATTACAAGCCAAAGAAACAACCTTACTTCTTTTAATGCGGCCCAGTCAACGGTTGAGATAACTATAAACGAGAGAAGACTTTTTACATTTGATGAATTGGATTATATGCAAATGAGTGAGATAGATGAAATTTTCTTAAACCGTCACATGCTTCTTCCAGGAATGCAAAACAAAGAAGGTTTAATAAAGATTTATACTAAAAAGAATTTGAGCAAAGGAAAAGATTATAATTCATTTAAATTCTTCATAGAAAAAGGATTCTCTAAACCAACAAAATACAGTACTGAAAAGTATGCAAACTTGTCTGTCAAAGGATTCGAAAATTATGGAGCCATTTCATGGAGTCCAAATATAATTTCAAATGAAAAAGGAAGTTTTGATTTTGAATTATTAAACACCCAAAAAGGAAAATTTATAATCGATATAGAAGGTATAAATAATAACGGAGAATTAATCCAACAAGAATTGATACTGGAAATTAAATAAAAAAAGAAACCCGTTTGAATCATCAAACGGGTTTTTCTTTTTATAGTATTACAAATCTATTCTTCAGTTTCTTCTTCTGGTTTAGACTTTTTGCTGAACTTTAATATCACCGGTAAAATCGTAATAACAACCAAGATGATAACAATCAATTCAATGTGTTGTTTCAAATCTATCTCATAATTTTTCAAAAGGAATCCATAAAGGTAATGCCCTGCAAAAATCAAACTGAACGACCACACAAAAGAACTTAGAATATTATAGAACATAAATTTCTTTTTCTCCATCATCACAATTCCTGCCACGATTGGTGCGAATGTTCTGAAGATTGGTAAAAAACGAGCAAAGATGATGGCTCTACCTCCATGTTTTTCGAAGAAATCTTTAGATTGGATCAGATATTTTTTCTTAAACCAAAAACTATCTTGCTTATTGTATAAATAATACCCGCTTTTAGAACCAAACCAATAACCCACTGCGTTTCCTAAAATACCAGCAAGAGCTACAAATGTAGCAAGCAATGTCACATTCAGGAAAGCACTATCAATAAGAAGAACATTCTGTATCAATTCTCTATTGTAAATTCCAGCTAAGAAAAGCAAGCTGTCTCCTGGAAGAAAGAAACCAGCAAAAAGCCCAGTTTCGGCAAATACAATAAACAATACTAAATACAATCCCAGCTTGATTCCGTTGATATCAAACTGTATATAAAAAAGTGGATCTATGAGGTTTTTCCATTCAAAATTGTTCATCTTTTGGTGCTTAAAATTCGAGCGTGAAAGTAAGAATTATTTATTTTAACCACAATTTTATTCAGATACTTTTAGTTTTTTATAACACTTTATAAACATTAAAACTCGATATTATTTCTTATCATAAAAAAACCGAGGAAGAACCTCGGTTGTTAATTATTTCCTTTCGTAAGAACAGCAAGTATGAAGCTTTTCATAAGCATCATCCGTAGCGCGAACTTTTTCCGTATCGTGCCCCACTTTTGCTACGGCTTTCTGCACTTCAAGATCGCTCGTTTTTTGTTCATTTATAATAAGATGCAAAGTTTGATCATCCTGGTGCCATTCTGCCGACTTTACTCCTGCAACTGCATAAGCTGCTTTTTCAATTCGCTTTTTACACATCTCACAGTTCCCTCGAACTTCAACATCTACTTTTGCATTCTTGTTTTTTTTCTCTTGTGCTTGAGATGTAAATCCGATTAAGGAAACGAAAAGCACGAACATTAATTTTTTCATTTTTATAAATTTTATCGTTATTGATTATTTTATTTTAAAGCGTAATCCAGCATAAAACATCTGTCCAAAAACTGGTGCATAGATGAT
The DNA here is from genome assembly GCF_049060005.1 of Flavobacterium sp. PLA-1-15. NCBI lineage: Bacteria > Pseudomonadati > Bacteroidota > Flavobacteriia > Flavobacteriales > Flavobacteriaceae > Flavobacterium > Flavobacterium sp. PLA-1-15. The sequence continues at coordinate 9,132 of NZ_JBMGQS010000023.1, forward strand.
AGACGTATCAAAATGCGGACCAAACGGATCGTGACTACCCAAGATTGCCTTTTCTTGCTTGTAATTACCAAGATTTTCTACTCCTGCATACATTTCGAAAACCGAAGAAAAAGTTCTTGTGATTTGGGCATTCATCAAAGAAAACGCAGGCGAATAATCACCTAATTGTTCCATCGCCGGATTGGTTGATGTGTTAGGCAATCTTTGTTTTCCCATCCAATTATAGGTGAAATCAAATTTCCATTGCTTTCCTCCTTCTACAATATGTGTTTCATAAGCCAAATTGGTAAAGAAACGATGCTTTGCTTGTAAAGGCCTTTCAATATCTCCACTTAAATATTCGGTTTGAATGTCGTAGTATTTATAAGCCGTTCTCAAATTGAAATGCTTTGCCAATTCGTAATTGAATTCGACCTGCAAGCTGTTTGCAAACGATTTCCCGTTATAGAACAAAGCCTGTTGTGGTCCTGCGTATAAATCAACAACGGCTTGGTTTTGGAAATCGGTTCTGTAGAAGTCAAAACCGATATCTGCCGAACGATCAAAAAGGAAGAAGCCCTGCATAAAACTTACACCATAATTCCACGCAATTTCAGCATCAAGTCCGTAATTGTTTCCATTTCTGTTCAAGATATCAAAAGCTCTTGAACTTGCAAAAAGCTGCTGGTTTTCGGCAAAGATGTTAGCGTAGCGTTTTCCTCTTCCTGCCGAAGCTCTTAAAACTGCTTTGTCCCAAGGATTGTATCGGATATGGATTCTTGGCGTTGCGAAAAGCCCCAAACGATTGTGTTTGTCCACTCTACCTCCCGCAACAAGACTGAAATTTGTGGTATTATCGTAAGTATATTCAAAGAAAGCACCAACCGATGTATCAATCCTGTCGTAGTTTCCGGCAATATTCGGAACGCTCACGAATTCATTGTAATCATCATAGGTAAAGTTCAATCCGGTTGCGAATTTATTCATCGTATTATCAATAATAGAATTGAAAATAAGATTAGAATAATAGCTTTTCTGAGTAATATTATAAAGGTTTAAACCAAAATAAGATTCCTGTTTGTGGAGATTCAAAGAGTTTTGGAATCCTATACTTTGATACGGCATATCCGGAAAAACATATCCTACTTTATTCGAAATATCTAATTTTTCGGTATTGATTTCCGAGCCCCAAAAATTGGTTGTTCCTCTGTCCCTGTCCTTGTCAAACTCCAGCTCTCCGGTTTGCTTTTCATCTTTCATATATCTGAAATTGATGAAACTTACCCAGCCTGTTTCGGCATTGGTATATTGCCAACGGTTGAGAACATTGATCTGTTTCCCTAACGGATTATCCAGAAAATGATCGTGGTTCATGTCGTTTTTAGAAACCCTTGCATTTCCGTGAAGAAACAAGCTTGTACTCCATTTATCGGAAACTTTTTTATTGAAATGGGTATTCAATTCAAAACGGGAATCAGTGGATCCGTACGCATTCAGGAAGAATGGAATATCGCTAACGGGCTTTATCAATTCGGTATTGATTTGGCCCGAAATACTTTCGTAACCGTTTACAACGGAACCAGCCCCTTTGGTAATCTGGATGCTTTCGATCCAAGTTCCAGGCGTAAACGATAGACCATAAGCCTGTGAGGCTCCTCGCACGGATGGAAGATTTTCTTCGGTGATCATTAGATATGGACTTGTAAGCCCAAGCATTTTGATCTGCTTTGTTCCTGTCAGTGCATCCGAGAAATTAACGTCGATGGACGGATTGGTTTCAAAACTTTCCGCCAAATTACAACAAGCGGCCTTTAGCAATTCCTTGCTGGTCATTACTGCCGTGTTGGTAACTGATTTATATGATTTTCTTGTGCTTTTTGAATTTGCTTGCACTTTCACCGCTTGCAAAGTATCCTGTGCAAAGGCATTGAAAGACAAAAACAGCAACAAGACTATTGAAATGTATTTTTGCATGATTTAATTTTAATGTTTAATAAAGAGTCCAATCGCGAAGTTTTGCGATTTCTTTAAACATTAAAATTAGGCGTAGAAAATGTATTGATTGTAGAGTTTAAAGAGTGGTGGCGCATTCGCATCACAATAATAAACTATGTTTTGTGCTTGCTTTAAAGCAACAATTTCATTGAAAGCAAGAGGTTTCCAGTTTTCTGCGATAAATGGTACATCTATCTGAAAAGAGAAGGTCTTGATGATCGTGTCTGATGATTTGTCTTCCAGATCCACCACTTTGTCCTTGCAACATTGTTTGTGATCCTTTGCTTTTTCGGCACAGCACTTTTTATCAGCAACCTTTTTTGGAGCATCACAACTTTCTTCAACATTGAAAACCGAAGAAATCGAGGCAATCTTACCTTCGCAATAATGTACATTGAAAGCCAGTCCGAAATTGGAAACCAATAGCAGGAAGGCCAAAAATAAACTTGTACATTTTTTGATTCTCATACCACAAAAGTATTCAAAAAAGTTAGAACTCAATGCCTTATTTCTTTAAAAATTGATTCTGATAATAAAACGCTGGCAAGAACAACAATAAAAAAACGGGCTGGATGATGAATCTTCTGATGTAAAAAAGCATCATACTTTTATCAGTGGAATAGAAATAAACGACTGCAAAAAAGGCAATCACCAACAGTATAAAAAAGAGAGCATAAAGAAAACCCGCAAATTTTATCAAATTCTTTTCCTTGAAAATTACATATAATATTCCCAACGAAATGACTGTGTTGATCAAATAACGCAAACTCAAACCAACAAACAATCTGAAACCATCAAATGCTGGGATTCCTGAATTTAAAAATTCTCCTTTGAAAAAATTCAAGAAGGGATCATAGAACAATTGGCTTTCGTAGCTTCTGACCAAGGCTAACAGCAACACTAAAAAAATTACTATCGCCGTTTCTTTTTTATGGCTAAGTATTTTTTTTAGCATAACGTTGAAATTTGTTTATCCAAAGTACCCAAAGTAAGAAAATAAAACCATAAATAACGAGCGGAAAAAGCACCCCGTGAAGAAAATCTCCATATTGAGGATAATTAACCATTCCAACAACAAGCAATGCAATTCTGAAGATGTTCAATATATGTATTGCAACAATTCCGAATATTATGTATCCGAAAGTCCTAAGGAATTTTCCACTAAAGGCAACGATAAACGCAGTAAACAAAATCATGATGCTCACAGCATTACAGCCCTCAACAATACGAACAACAGGAGAAGAATCTATAAAAATCACAACCGAAGGCTCTGTTTTCATCTTTCTTTGCGCTACATCCTGATTAAACATATTCAAAATATCTTCACTCTGATTGGCAACCAATTGTGTCATCCCGTCCACTTCATTTTTTTTTGAATCATACTGACTCAAAAAAGCTTGATAGATCAAAATCAGCAGCAAATAGGTTAAAAAGAATTTCCCTAGAAAAATAAGGAAGGGGCGGTAATTTATTAAATAGTCTTTCAAAATATAGTTTTAACAAATTTATATAATTTAAAGCCGTGTGCAAATATTACTTTTGTATAAAAATTAAGCACAATGACTTTTCAAGAATTAAAACCAAAAGTACAAGATATTTTACATCATACGAACATTTTAAGAGAAGATAAGCTCTTACAAGTTTGCCATTTGCTTCGCGACAACATTGATTACTACGATTGGGTTGGGTTTTACTTTGCCAATCATGAAGAAAAAACGCTTCATTTAGGTCCTTATGCAGGAGAGCCTACTGACCACACGGTTATTCCTTTTGGAAAAGGAATTTGCGGGCAAGTAGCCGTTTCAAACGAAAACTTTGTAGTTCCAGATGTTAAGGCACAGGACAATTATATTGCCTGCAGTTTCACAGTAAAATCTGAAATTGTTGTACCTCTTTTTGTGGATGGAAAAAACATTGGGCAGATTGATATTGATTCGAATGTTTTAGATCCTTTCACAGAAGCCGATGAGCGTTTCCTTGAATTTGTAAATGAAGAAATAGCCAAATTATTTTAATGTAACAATTCTAAACGATTTGTTGAATTTTAAATAATCTTTAAATTTTTCAATCTTTAAATTTTTTCATCCAAAAATAAAAGTTACTTTTGCACCCGAATAGGAAAAACTTATTCACTACATAATAATCATTAAATAATATTAGCATGTACTTAACTAAAGAAGTTAAAGAAGAAATCTTCGCTAAACACGGAGGAAAAGCTGAAAACACTGGATCAGCTGAAGGGCAAATCGCTTTATTCACATTCAGAATCAACCACCTAACTGGGCACTTGAAAAACAATCGTCACGATTACAATACTGAGCGTTCTCTAGTGAAATTGGTAGGTAAAAGAAGAAGCTTACTAGATTACCTTAAGAAAACGGAAATCAACAGATACCGTGAGATTATCAAGGAATTGGGTATTAGAAAATAATCCATACAGAAAAGAGGTGCTCACGCGCCTCTTTTTGTTTTTACATTATTGCAGAAAAAGTTTGGTTTTTCATTGGGTTTTAGGACAACAACTACACAACAACAACTACAACACAACTAAAACCCATTGTTTAATCAATTAGAGAATTAATTTATGATTCCACAATTATTTGTAGAAAGCATCGATTTAGGTGATGGCAGAAGCATCACAATCGAGACAGGGCGTTTGGCCAAACAAGCCGATGGTTCTGTAGTAGTAAGAATTGGAAAAACGGTTATCTTAGGTACCGTTGTTTCCGCAAGAAAAGCAAGTCCAGGTATCGACTTTTTACCGTTGACGGTAGATTACAGAGAAAAATTTGCAGCAGCAGGTCGTTTTCCAGGAGGTTTCTTCAAAAGAGAAGCTCGCCCAAGCGATAGCGAAGTATTAACCATGAGATTAGTTGACCGTGTATTGCGTCCACTTTTCCCAAGTGATTATCACGCAGAAGTTCAAGTTATGATTCAGTTGATGTCTCATGACGAAGACGTTATGCCGGATGCATTGGCAGGTTTGGCGGCTTCGGCAGCACTTGCCTTGTCTGACATTCCTTTTGAAACTTTAATTTCTGAGGCAAGAGTTGGACGTATTGATGGAAAATTCATCATCAACCCTTCTCGTGCACAGTTAGAATTGTCTGATATCGACATGATGATTGGAGCTTCAAGAGATTCTATCGCCATGGTGGAAGGTGAAATGAAGGAGATTTCAGAAAAAGAAATGGTGGAAGCCATTAAATTTGCCCACGAACACATCAAAGTACAAATCGACGCTCAAGAAAGATTGGCAAAAGCATTTGGAAAGAAAGAAATCCGTGAGTACGAAAAAGAAAAATCAGACGAAGCTATTTTAGCGAAAGTTAAAGAAGCGGCTTATGATAAAATCTACGCAATTGCAAGCAAAGGTTCTGCAAAACACGAACGTTCTGCTGCATTTGATGCTGTAAAAGAAGAAGTAAAAGCGTTGTTTACTGACGAAGAATTGCTGGAAAACGGAGATTTGGTTTCTAAATACTTCTACAAAGTCAACAAGGAAGCGGTTCGTAACGTAACCTTAGATTTAGGAACACGTCTTGACGGAAGAAAAACTACAGAAATTCGTCCAATTTGGTCGGAAGTAGATTATTTGCCATCAGTTCACGGTTCTGCATTGTTTACACGTGGAGAAACGCAAGCTTTGGCAACAGCCACTTTAGGAACTTCTAGAGAAGCGAACCAAATTGATTCGCCATCTGAACAAGGAGAAGAAAAATTCTACTTGCACTATAATTTCCCACCATTTTCAACAGGAGAAGCTCGTCCGTTAAGAGGAACTTCGAGAAGAGAAGTTGGTCACGGAAACTTGGCACAAAGAGCCTTGAAAAACATGATTCCTGCTGATTGTCCTTATACCATCCGTGTGGTTTCTGAAGTATTGGAATCAAACGGTTCTTCTTCAATGGCAACGGTTTGTGCTGGAACATTATCTTTGATGGATGCTGGTATTCAAATGATCCGTCCGGTTTCTGGAATCGCGATGGGATTGATTACCGACGGAGATCGTTTTGCAGTTCTATCGGATATCTTAGGTGATGAAGATCACTTGGGAGATATGGATTTCAAAGTAACTGGAACTTCAGAAGGTATCACGGCTTGTCAAATGGACATCAAAATCGACGGATTGAAATATGAAATCATGGAGCAGGCTTTGGCTCAGGCTCGTGATGGACGTTTGCACATCCTAGGTAAATTGATCGAAACTTTGGAACAACCAAGAGCAGACGTGAAAGTTCACGCTCCAAAAATCATCATGCGTACTATTCCTGGTGCTTTCATTGGTGCCTTGATTGGTCCTGGTGGAAAAGTGATTCAAGAATTGCAAAAAGCTACCGGAACAACTATCGTTATCAACGAGGTTGACGAACAAGGTGTTGTTGAAATCCTTGGAACTGATCCAGACGGAATCGCAGCGGTATTGGCTAAAATCGATTCTATCATCTTCAAACCACAGGTTGGAGAAGCTTACGAAGTAAAAGTAATCAAGATGTTGGATTTTGGTGCGGTTGTGGAATATACAGAAGCGCCAGGAAACGAAGTTTTATTGCACGTATCGGAGTTGGCTTGGGAAAGAACTGAAAACGTAACCGATGTGGTAAACATGGGTGATATATTCCAAGTGAAATACTTAGGTTTAGACCCTAAAACAAGAAAAGAAAAAGTTTCTAGAAAGGCTTTATTGCCAAGACCTCCAAGAGATGAAAACGCTCCAAGAGAAGAAAGAGCACCACGTCCGGAAAGACGCGATGATCGTAGAGACGATAGAAAAAAATAATTATTCTTTTTAAAAAGGTTAATTCAACTAAAACCCCATTTCATTTATTTGAGATGGGGTTTTTAAGTTGATGTCATTTACCAATTTAAATTATTTCTAATCCTCTCCATAAAAATAATCCTCAAAATCTACCCTCCATTCAATGCCATAATATCCCTGAACATACCAAAAAAGAACGTCATGATCTTTTAAATAGAATATAGAAAACTGCCTGTAGAGAACTTTTTGTAACCTAGATTTTTTGATATTATAATTTTATAAACTTCCTATTCATTGAGTCTGAATTAGTACTAACACGGACTATATATACTCCCGAAGGCAAAAGCGAAATATCAACTTCTTGTATATTTTGATCCTTTTTTTGCATAATACTCTTTCCAGTAGAATCGTAAATTGTTAGAAAAATGATTTCATCTGTAGATTTTAAGTTTAAAGTTTCACCATTATTGCTTTGGTATATATTAAAATCTCTTTCAACAAAATCATCAGAATCTAAAGTAGATGCTGAAATTTTAGCCAACCAAAAACTTAAACCAGTATTTTGAATACAATCAAAATCGTGACTATTTGAATCACCTATTGCTAAATAATCATTATCGTTTAGCTGTATAATATCATAAAAGCGATCAATTCCTGTACCTCCTATTGTTTTTTGCCACTCTAACTCTCCTGTAGAATTGACTTTTACAACCCATCCATTATTAAAGCTTGATCCTAAATTATGAGACACATCATAATCATCAGAAAATGTTTCGCCAGCTAATATATAGCCACCATCCGTAGTTTGCTCAATTGAGTAAGGAGTATCATGCCCTGATCCACCCCAAGTATTTCTCCATTGTAAGTTTCCTTCAGAGTCAATTTTAATTAAATAAAAATCCTTCAAATAATTTTGCCCAAATATACCATTACAAGATCCTACAATTGCATAGCCTCCATCAGTGGTTTTTATAATTTCACGAGCTGTATTAAAAAAATTAGCCCCTGAAACATCAGAACCAAATGCTTTTGCCCAAATTATTGATCCTTTAGTACTCAATTTTGTAATCCAAAATGAAGATGCACAGATTGTACCATTTTGTGAAACAACTTCACCACTCTCTGACTGAGATTCACCAGCTACTACTGCAGTTCCATCTGAATTAACTACTACAGAATAAGATCTATCATTACTTGGGCCTCCATGATTTACCATGTAAACCAACTCTCCTTGCGAATCAATCTTCAGGGTAAGAAAATCATCATAACCAAAATTATTTACAGAACTATTATTGTTCACGTTACCGCTAAGACCCGTTACAATATAATGACCATCATCCGTTTCAGCAACACTATGAGCTTCATCAAAACTAGCTACACCATAAGTTTTTTCCCAAATTACAGTTCCTTCTGAATCTATTTTGACAATCCAAAATTCTCTTCCCAAAGTTGGAACAACCTTATCTCCTACAAAGATATATCCGCCATCACTAGTTGGTTTTATCTCATTAATTCTTTCTGCAGAGGAAGATCCGTAACATTTAGACCAGACAATTTCAAATAATGAATTAACCTTAACTACAAAACCATCGGAAACACCATGATAATCAACAGCATGTACATGAGGTGCTAAGGCAATACCTCCAATAATTAATCCGCCATCATTAGTTTTTTGAACACTTCTCGCTTCATGACCACCAAAAGTTTCACTCCAAATCAAAGAAGGAGATTGTGCTTTCATGATACTACAGAAAAGTAATAATGCAATTGTAATTGTCCTCATGTTATTTCAATATAGTTTTTAAATAAATATTTAATAGTTTCAAATTTAATTCGTGTCATTTCCCAAAATAGCCCTCGCTAGCGAGCATCTTGCTCGTGCTCATAAAAGCATCTTTAAACTTCACGAGCAGGGAGGCTTTAATGCCTACGCGGTGTTTGATGTTTACCATGTCCTTCGTTTTAAGTTTTTAAACTTTACCTTTATGATTAGGATCAAAATCCACCATCCATTCAATTCCGTATTTGTCCCGAAACATTCCAAAATAGGAACCCCAAGGACTCTCCGAAATAGGCATTTCAACTTGTCCGCCAGCAGAAAGACCGTTGAATAGATGCTCGGCTTCTTCCTTGCTTGCCGCACTGATGGAAATTTTCGATCTGTTTTCGTTTTCATTGGTCTTTCCCATAAATTCGGGAACATCATTGCCCATCAAAACATTCGGACCAATAGGCAACGCGATGTGCATGATCTTTTCGGCTTCGTGTGCCTCCATCGGAAATGCATCGTTGGCGAGGTCTTTAAACCGCATCACCTTTGCGAATTCGCCACCAAAAACAGATTTATAAAAAGTAAAAGCTTCCTCGGCATTGCCGTTGAAGTTGATGTGTGGATTGATTAATGCCATGATTTTTTATTGATTGCTTGTTAGAATATTATTGCGCTTCCAAAATGCTTTTTAATGTTTTCAAATCAGCTTCCACCAAGGCTGCATCGTTTTCAAATTCTTCAGTCGTTTTGTTGGGAGCTTTAAAGAGTGTGAAAACAACCTCACTGCTTGCACCATTTTTTATGACCCTTAACGGATTGTAGAGCACCGTGCCATCCGGAAGTTTAACTTTATGATCCACAATTCCAAATTCGTTTGGTGGTGTCATTTCCATTTCGATCGTTCCCAAATTTGTTTTCGCAACCCAAACAAGTTCTGATTTTTTAGAAATCGATGTTGCGAACGCCAGCCATTTAGGGAAATTTTCGGGATTTGAAACATAACTGTAAACGTCATCACTGGATTTATCTACAGCAGTGCTAAGGTGCTTGGTCGAAGAAATCTTATCCATAGTAGTTGCTTTTTTGGGGTTGGGAGTCGTGCAGCTTAAAACAAAGACTGCCGCCCCTAAAGTTAAGATTTTATTTTGCAACGAAGTAAATTTCATAGTTTTAAAGTTTTTACGATGGGTGCTAATGTTTCTATCAGGTGCGAAGTCGGGAGACTTCGCACAGCACCGAGACTTTATCAAGACTTCGTAGAGCGGGAGACTTCGCACAGCACCGAGACTTTATCAAGACTTCGGAGAGCAGATTTTTCCGAAACAAAAACTACCAAGCAGTAAACTATAGTCGATGTTGTGCATAATATTTATTGAAAATCAGTTGAACTTATTTCAGTTTCATATTCGTAAAGTTCGGTTGTATTATTAATTGGGATTTCAATAGTGTGGCTTAAAAAAGGACTTGAAGTTCCAATTCTAAAAGTAATTAAGTTAACCACATTTTTATCAATCCAAATTCTTCTTACGGAATTTTGATTTGAAGCAGGAATGGGTTCTATTCGTCTTTCAGGAAATTGCTTGTACACATTTATTTCTTGAGTTATTTCATCCGTAACTATAATTCTTAAATCAACAGGATAAAGTCTTAAACCTTCAAAATTGATTTCTTCTTGGTTTCCTATGTTTTGGTCTTGAATAAATTCGACCAAATTTGGTATGTGTACTTGTTCATTAAAATCAAGTTGAATTTGATATTTATTCCCATTTCCAGTAGTTCTAAATGGTAAACTGTATTCCCCGTTTATATTTGTCGTAGTTGAATCTACAAATCCTTTGAATATATAATTTGTTCCAGCAAAAGTTGGCTGTGTACTAAATTCCGCCAATTTTACTTTTTCATTCACTATTGGAATATCATTAGTTGAATCATAAATTTTTCCAAATACTAAAGTTTCAATATCAGCTGGAATTGGCTCTTCTTCACAACTTGTAATTAGAAGCGAAAAAAAGGTCAAAATGTAAATTAAATTTTTCTTCATAGCAGTAGGTTTATGTTATGTACAACTTGTTTATATGTCTGATAAAATCATTTTTTACTCCTTCCAAATGTAACCATTAATTCTTACAAACCACCATCCTATTTCCTCTCTCCCAGCCCCTTAAAAACCTCCAACTGAATCTCCATGCTTTTGATCACCTCCTCCTTTTCGGCAAGCTGGGATTTTCCTATTCACTCTTTTTACTTGTATTGGATGCGAAGTCGGGAGACTTCGCACAGCACCGAGACTCTATCAAGACTTCGGAGAGCGGAGATATCCGAGCGATCGGGTTTATTTTCGATATCAGGGATAATCTAAAACTAATCCCTTACAATTATTACGTATCTCTTCTAGTGCATTTAAAATTTCATTCAAATCCAATAATTCGCCACGAAATATTAAAGTGTCATTAAATGAATTATATCCTCGATGATGGAAATTTTCAAAATCCCTACCATTAAGTGATGGATTCATCACTAAATCGACGTAAACTCCACCTGAGCGATTGCTAAACCAATCTTCAATTCGACTATCATAGTGTTCGAAATGATTTCGAAATATACGATTTGATAGAGGATTACTTTCTTCCACGTTGAGTGTTTTCCGTAATCTCTCTCCACGTTCTTGATATTTTTTGAAAGTAGGCCAAAGAATTTTTGAAACGTTTGCAACCGACACAAGAATAGACTGTATTGAACACCATACTTCCAAATTGTCAAAATTGTCTTTGGTTGCTTCTAAGCGTTCATTCGCTCTAAATGCAATTTTTGATTGAAGAACAATTTCACCTAAAAAAATTAAATCTTTAAATTCATTCATTATGTTGTTGTCTAAATGTCAATAAACCTTTACTCGATTACATATTTGCAAATCCGCACTAACTGTTGCGGATATCCGCGCGATCGGGTTTGCAATCCGTTCTAACTGTTGGGTATATCCGTGCGATCGGGGTAATTATTTACTCCATCATCATTATCGCTCGGTTAGTTAATTCGTTCTTATGTTTCATCAAATCATCAATATGCTCAAGCAAGTATTCATTCGTATCTATCACAATCTTCATAAATTTATCATTGAAGATTAATTTGCAGATTACTTTCTTTGAAGAGTCATCGACTAAAATATTGAAAAAGCCTTTGAAATCTTTATAACTAATACGCTCTTTTGCTACTTTTTTATTTTGAATCAAAAGTGTACGAATCGTATGATATGCCTGAATTTCAAGTTCTGTAGTAATAACTCCTAAAGAGTTCGAATTTGATTCTTCTAACATCTTTTTTTCATAAATACTTTTTAGGAAAGCAGAATTAATTAGGTTGATCATTTTACCTTGCGTATCTTCATTAAACTTAGATCCAAAGGTCATATTCTTATGAATTATCTTCAAAAGTTCTTTGGAAGGTGCTGCCATCTCTTTAAAAAATGCACCCTCAAAACTTTCTGCAAATACGACTTCTTGAGCTGATTTTACAATCTCGATAATTTTAATGTACCTTCTATCAAATTTTATAAGAGTTTCAATATCAGAATCACAATAGCTGAGAATACTAAAAACAAAAAACGGCTTGCTGTCAATAATATTCGGCTCCAATATATCCGAATAGAACCTGTATTCTATGCCGTTTGTTAATATCGCAATTTTGGAGTTTTTCGTGTTTCCGAAATATCCATTGAGCTGACCAGCTTCTCGATCTGTTAACTTGCTATTGTATTTTTTCGCCTCAACCAAAATGGTTTCTTTCTTATTAAGGAGCACAGCATAATCTATTTTTTGACTTATTCTGTCTCCAAAATCGGCGTTATATTCGGGGATTAAGTTATTTGATTCGTAATTAAGAAAATGAAAAAATGGTTCAATTAAAAATTTCCTTGTCTGTGCTTCATTTGTGCAAAGTTCAATTGCATCATCAAGTTTAAAATTATCAAGTGATTTTCTTAGTTGCGAAATAGCTTGTTTAGGGATTACAGTATTCATTTTTATGTTTTTGGTTTAACAAGGTCTTAATAGTGACAAGTATGATATGATAAATGGCGGTTTTTTTTTGTTAAATATATAAAAAAGTATTTATAAACAATTCAAACCAACTTATTTTGAGCCACCTACCCCCTTCTTTCCCTCAAAACCTCCAGCTGAATCTCCATCCTTTTAATAATTTCCTCCTTCTCCGCCAGTTGCTTGCGGAGTTCTTTTTCAATTTCGGTTTCAAACGGGATCTTCAGGCGTTGCCCCAAATCCATCACCAGGTTATAGTTGATGGCCTGACTGATGCGCCACACTATGGCAAACTGCAAGGATTGCTGTTTAAAATAACTATTCAAGGTCGTGGGCACCACCTTCAAATGGCCGGCTACATCTTTCTTCTTATGATGGCCTAGCTTTATAAACCAGTGTACAAAATTGCCCACATGCTGGCAGTCGTTTGCCTCTTCTTTGAGGTATTTTTGGGAGGTATCTTTCATCTTATACTCTTTTAAAATGATAATTTATATCGAAATTTAATACTTACTACTAACTCTATTTGTAGTTACTATTAACTTAGTTTGTAGTTACTATTAACTTGGTTTGTAGTTACTATTAACTTGCATAGCATTCACTATTAACTTGATTGGTACTTACTATTAACTTAGTTGGTAGTTACTACTATCTTAGTTGATGGTTACTACTAAATTAGTTAGTAGTTACTATCAAATTAGTTGGTACTTACTATTAACTTTGTTTGTAGTTACTAATAGACAACATAGTAGTAACTACTACTTTTTGAAGTTTTCTGTTGTTTTTTCAGGACAAAAAAAAGACGCTTCTTTTAGGAAGCGCCATTTCTTGTTACTAAATTACTTACGCCTTTGGTGGATTTGGTTCGCCACCGTTAGCACCCTTACCCCCCTGCCCCGCAAAACGTGGCTTCAACTGCGCCACAATCGAGTCGGCTCCCGGAACTCCTGCCTGGGCGGCCGATACAAAAAGGCGGTACAACATGAGGCCCGACATAAAGGCCTCACTTCCGGCCAAAAGGCGCGTGTCCATCAATTTCTCTGTCACTTGAACAAACAGCGGCAGGACCTCATCTACCTGCTTGAACAGCTCCAGATCATTCGTAATATAATCCATTTTCACATAACCCGGAAGCATCTCCGCATTGTTGAGCGCCGCCTGGATGGCGTCTTCGGTAAAAACCTTGTTGTCCACATCCATACCCAGCAGGGTCTCGCGCTCCTCTTTGGTAAGGCCAACCAAAATCGTCAGGTTGTCGTTAATATCCCTTAAGGCTTTTTTTACATTGATTACTTGTGCTGGCGTGATAGTGCCATTGATTTTGTTAATAATAGTGTTTCCCATAGTTCTTTTTGTTAATATTAATAATGCTAATTTAACAAAACCAACTATTCAAAAAACATTTATATCAATTTTAAAATCATTTTTGTGAATTATTTAATTTTTAAACCTAAATAAATTGTTTTAAAAACATATTTTTAACGATTATGTGATTTTGGTTTCTTTTCACCAATGAAAAATACCTTTTACGGATTTCCTCATTTTCAGGCAACTATCCTTTTTTGGATGCTAAAACCGATACACAAGCCCTACCGCCACCGACTGCGAACCAAAATCGGCTTCATAATGGCGCGTAAACAAAGTGTGGGGTGTATAGGAATAGGTACCGAAGAGGCCAAAATCATAGATGTTGAACTTGAGGGTGTGCGAAAGGAAAATGGTATGGAGGTTGGTTTTCCTGTCGAGCTTGTCAACAAGGTGCTCGGGATAATCGTCGGGCAGGGAATAGTAAAGCGCCGACCAGCCCATGCCCGTGTTGGTTTCGAGGTTGAAGTTGGGGTCCTTTTTGCTCAGCGGAAAGATGCGGGAATAGCGAAAACCAATCTTGAGTCCCGATTTGCTGGACTCCAACCCAACAAGGGAATCATTAAAATTATACTTTACCATTCGTGGCTTTACCAGCAAATCGACTTCGATACCAAGGTCTATAAATTGATTGCGCTTGATTTTGTTCCGGAACCACACCCCAATATTGGTCGATTTTTCAAACTTGTCGGCAAGGTCGCCCTGTGGTTTCATGATGCCCACCTCAAGGTACATTCGCTTAAAATCGTCTACTTTAGGATAATAAATCGTGTCCTGCGCCTGCATTTTTGCAAACGTAAGAAGCAATAGTAAGGCAAATTTTTTCATGACTAATTGTTTTTTGTAAATACATATCTCGAATTTCCGCTGCCCCCGGCTCCTAGAAAAAGGATCATCCCGGAGTTGTCATAATAATCATTCACCACCAGATTTCCGTTTTCGTCCTGCGAAAGGCGCACCCTGTTTTCATGTATGGTGGCCATCAATGGCGGCACCAAGACCGTTTCATACTCAAGATGGAACTGAAAATATCTTTTCTTGAATTTTCCTTCAAAAACCTTGTGGCGCTTGGCTTGGAGCGAATCAATAAACGTAACCACGAGCCTGTTCTTTACCGTTTTGATCTCGACCACCGAGTCATTTTTGGCTAAGGCGAAAAAACCCGAGAGCTTCATTTCCCTGTCATTACGCGTAATGATGGTATTTTCATAACTCCCCGAAATTTCCTTATGGAGTGGCACCAATCCTTTTCGTTTCATAGGATCGTAAAGGGAAGAGGAACAAGAAAAAAAAAGAAACGCAAACGGCAACAGCAACACCTTTTGAAGTAGGATGCTTGTAGAATGATTTGTTTTCATGTTGTTTCATTTATAATTACACGACAAACCTATTGCGATTATCACATATAGAATTGCGAGAAACAATTATTAAATTTTATACATTTGTGATTATCGCAAATATCATGGAATCACAAGATGTACTCTTAAAGGAAATCAGGAAGCAACTCGCACCCACAACATCACTCAACGACGCCATTGCCACCGTCTTAAGCATCAGCTATGATGCGGCACACAGAAGGGTGTCTGGAAAAAGCAAGTTTTCGATTGACGAAACCGTGCAGTTGGCGAATCACTTCAATATTTCGCTGGATCATCTGTTTCTAAAGGACGAAAAGATAATTGTAGAAAAGACGATTGAGATTGCCAACCTGAAGGACATGCTGCAGTATTTCAAGAAATCGGCCGAGCAGATTGACCTGCTGACGCAGCATCCGAAGACGGTCCTTTTTTATTCTGCCAAAGACATTCCGCTGTTTTATTTCATGGACAGTACGATTCTATCGAAATTCAAGGCATTCGTCTGGTTGAATCTTTTGAATCCGAACCAGAAGAAAATCAGCTTTGAACATTTTGTAGTCGATGAATCTTTTCTGGAACACATGCTCAAGCTCAAGCACATCTATGAAACCGTGAGCGTAAAGGAAGTATGGAACGATACGACCATCAACAGCAGCCTGCAACAGATTTTGTATTTCTACGAAGCGGGAATGCTCGACCTGAAAAGTGCCAATGCGCTCTGCAAGGACTTGAAGAGGATCATCAATCTGATCCAGGACAAATGCAACCAGCCCGACGGCAATTTTTCCATCTACTATAATGAGTTGATCTTGCTCAACAACAACATGCTCATCGAAACCGAAGAAAAACTGACCATGTTTGTGCCTTACACCTTGTTGGGCTATTTTATTACCGATAATGAAAGTGCGTGTAAAAATGTACATCAGTTCTTCAAACAGCAGATCAATAACTCGAAAGCATTGAACCAGTCGGGCATTAAAGAGCAGAATTTGTTCTTTAACAGGGCCATCCGGAAAATAGAGTATTACACCGAACGACTGAACAATCAGGTTGATTTGATGTTTTAAAACACAGATTCCACAGATTTACACAAATTATCTCTGTGGAAATCTGTGTTAAACAAAAAAAATATTTTATTTTTTAAACATATAACTAACTGATTTCAAGCTTCTTTTTTAATTTTTAATTTTTAATTGAATTGTCTTTGTAACTTTTTTGCAACTCAAAACGTATAACCACTTGTACACTTATAAATCCGTACAAATCTACAATGAGACAACTTAAAATTACCAAGCAGGTAACCAATCGTGAAACTGCTTCCTTAGACAAATACCTTCAGGAGATCGGAAAAGTTGACCTTATCACAGCCGATGAAGAGGTAGAATTAGCACAACGTATTAAAGCCGGAGACCAGAGAGCATTAGAGAAATTGACCAAGGCCAACCTACGTTTCGTGGTTTCTGTAGCAAAACAATATCAAAACCAAGGACTTACACTTCCCGATTTAATTAACGAAGGAAATTTAGGTCTTATCAAAGCCGCACAACGTTTCGACGAAACACGTGGTTTTAAATTTATATCCTATGCCGTTTGGTGGATCCGTCAGTCGATCCTTCAAGCTTTGGCAGAACAATCTCGTATCGTTCGTTTGCCTTTGAACAAGATTGGTTCGATCAATAAAATCAACAAGATGTATGCTTTGTTGGAGCAATCTAACGAAAGACCGCCATCTGCTGAGGAAATTGCAAAGGAATTGGACATGACGGTAAACGACGTAAAAGAGTCTATGAAAAACTCTGGTCGTCACCTTTCGATGGATGCACCGCTTGTTGAGGGAGAAGATTCCAACCTTTATGACGTATTGCGTTCTGGAGAGTCTCCAAACCCAGACAGGGAATTGATCCACGAATCGTTGCGTACAGAAATTGAGCGTTCATTGGAGACTTTGACACCTCGTGAAGCGGACGTAGTTCGTCTTTATTTCGGATTGGGCGACCAACATCCGATGACGTTGGAAGAGATTGGTGAGACGTTTGATTTGACAAGAGAACGTGTTCGTCAGATCAAGGAAAAAGCGATTAGAAGATTGAAACATACTTCTAGAAGCAAGATTTTAAAAACATACCTAGGATAATTGGCATACTAATTGAAACTAATTTTTGTGTTATCAAATTAATTTGTATTTTGCACATCCAATTTAGTAAACTATTACCCAAAAATATTTAAAGTAACAACAGTCTGATTAACTGTTCGTTTTTTGATTGATGATTGAAACTCCGGCTGATTACCGGAGTTTTTTTTTGTTTTTAAAAAAACTCTCGGTCTGTTCGCTCGCGCTCGGGTTTAGCTTCGCTCAGTTCGGCTTTCAGCCTAGGGTCCGGAGTTTTTTTTGTTTTTAAATCAAAATAATTAGAAGCAAAACTTTTGGCATTTTCAAAAGCCATGTTCCCGCCTTCCTTCCAAATCTTTTTATTTTTTTAAAGGACAAAAATAAAAAGGATTTTCCCTCCAGTCGGGGCTAGATTAAAATCAAAAGGCTCCTTTTAATCTTTTTCACCAACATCGTCAACATTCTTGGCGAACTTTGCGTAATTCCTTGCGTTCTTTGCGGTTAAAATTTATCTTTGCCGAAACTACACACAACAACTACAATGAAAAACACCTTAATAGCACCCTCAGTGCTTGCTGCAGATTTTGCAAACCTTCAACGCGACATCGAAATGGTCAACAACAGTGAAGCCGATTGGTTTCACATTGACATTATGGATGGGGTATTTGTACCCAACATTTCTTTTGGGATGCCGGTCTTGGAAGCCATCAACAGGCATGCGAAGAAAACCATCGATGTGCATTTAATGATTATCGATCCGGATCGTTACATCAAGACTTTTGCTGATCTGGGTACCAATATCCTTACAGTTCACTACGAAGCGACAACTCATTTACACAGAACGCTTCAAGCCATCAAGGCGGAGGGAATGAAGGCAGGCGTTGCCATCAATCCGCATACGAATGTGAGCTTGTTGGAAGACGTTATCAATGATATCGACTTGGTTTGCATCATGAGTGTGAATCCAGGCTTTGGCGGTCAGTCGTTTATTGAGAATACGTATAAGAAAGTAAAGCAATTGAAAGAGATTATCACCCGAAACGGCGCTTCGACGCTTATTGAAATTGACGGAGGCGTTACAAGCAAGAACGCAGTTCAATTGGCAGAAGCCGGGGCAGATGTTCTAGTAGCCGGAAACTTTGTTTTCAAGGCTGAAAATCCTACGCAGACAATTGCCGACTTGAAGAAGCTGCTGGCTTCTTAATCCATATCAAATAAATTATTGCTTTGTCCCGGTTTCTTGTTAGGAACCGGGACATTTGTTTTTAGGGCCTTGTTGAGTTTCTTGATAAAATGCTCGGCAAGCAAGGGCGACTCGACTTCTACGTTCTGGTGTACGAAGAAATAGAGTTTCTGCAGGCCTTCTTCTTTCCATTTTTGAATTCTTGGAATCCAATCGTCGAGTCTTTGGATATCTGATGGATGGTTTGCGCCAACGTATCGGATGAAAGCAACGGGACTTGTGAGACGCATGTGGAGCATGTCTCGGCGGCCGGCTGTATCGACGATTATGTTGGCAACATTGTGCTTTTCAAGGAGGTTGCAGCATGCCTCTTGGTTTTCTTTGCTATCAAACCACTCGCTGTTGCGGACTTCTATTCCCAATGGTACTCCTTTTGGAAATTCTTCGACGAAAGTCTTTATCCTATCGAAATCTTTCGGCTTGAAATCGTCGCGGAGCTGGAGGAATGCCATGCCGAGCTTCTCATCGAAGTTGCTGATGGCGTTGCAGAAATCATCGACTTCTTGTTTTACCTGATTTAACCGCTGATAATGGCTGATGTTGTTGGTCAATTTTGGGAAAAACTTGAAATTATCGGGGGTTTTGTTTTTCCATGTTTCCACTTGCTGCCATGTGGGCATCTTGTAGAATGTTGCGTTGAGCTCGATGGAATTGAACTGGGTGGAATAGTAAACGAGTTCATCCTTTGTGCCACGTGGGTAGAAACCTTTGAGGTCGCCTCGGTTCCATTTTGCACAGCCAACGTAGGCCTCGAAGCCTTTGGCTTTCGATTTTGATAGTATTTCCTTGGTTTGGGGTGCGTCTGGTGGTAGGGTGAAATCTATTTTGGCGGGGTTTTCTACTTGTCCGAATATCATGGCTTTTTATTTTAAAGGTAAGGAAATTTATGTCTATAAATAAAATGTTTTGATGGAGAAATTTTGGTGTTTTTGAGTGCTCCTTGGGGTGGAGCTGCTTGCGGGGTTCCCTCCTTCGTCGGGATGACAAGATTGGGGATGTGGATTGCGGCCCCTCGACTGCGCTCGGGGTGACAAGAGAGTAGTGACAACATTAGAGGGCTCAGATTGTAGCCCCTCGACTGCGCTCGGGGTGACAACGGAAGGAAACGGGGGTGACAACAGTGGCACGAGAGTAGTACGGACAATACTCGTATTAATTAGGCAGATGGTAGATGCCGCTATGGTTTTTCCCGAAAGGGGTATTGTTAATCGATTGTTTTAGAGGAGCTTTTCGTCGAAGTTGATCATTTTTCGGGTTCTTTCGAAGAGGTCTGGGAGCTGTGTCTTGAAGGATTGGGGGGTTTCGAAGAAATGCTCCAATATTACGGAAAGAAATTCGAATTGATTTTCGTAGGCATACTCCCTGAAGTAGCTTTTTTCCCTTATTGCCTGCATCTTTTCGTGGTTCTTGAAGATTTCGAACATCTCCCGGAACTCGTCATAGAAGACTATGGCGCTCATCTCGTTGCTTCGGAGGGCGTTCCAGTGGAGGACGTGGGTAAACTCGTGGAGGGCAAGGTTGAGATTGTCCTGCTGGTTGTGATGTGTGTTGAGGAGGTCTTCCCATGAGAAGATTACGGCCCTGAGCGGCCTGTTGTACTCGCCTTTATGGTAGGCTTGCGAGTGGGACGAATAATAGGCCTGGGGATGGATGATGATTTTCTTGAAGGTATCGACCAAGTACTTGCGCATTCCGAAGGTGAGCATGACATAATAGCCGGCGAGGAAGGTTTTCATCTGGGGCTGGACGTCGATTTGGGTTCCTATGAACTGGTATTTGTTGAGAAAATTGTGGACACGGTGGTCGAACTGGGCCTTTTTGTTCTCCGGCAGCCTTTTATAGAAATTGAAGTTGTCGACGAGGAACTGACGGTTGGTTTCCGGAAGTTTTTTCATCCCGAAAGGGTACCAATGGACGAGCATGGTTTTTTTGAAGATGAAGAAATAGAGCGGATCGAGGATTTTATTGAAGAGGAGGCGGGAAAAGCCGATGAAACATATCAGCAGGGCGATGATCAATAGGGCAACACTGGGGTTCATGGTGTGGTTTTTAGAATTTTTAAATGTACGAAAAAAGTTTGTGGATGGGGTTTTATGTTCTCGTATGTTTTATAAACACAAAGGCACAAGGAAGGCACGAAGGGCACAAAAAAACGGCATAATGCGTAGGTAATTCTTTATAAAATGGTAAGTTTGCGCTCTTAAAATTAAAAATGATGCTTACACGCTTTAGATCTTTTATCGGTTTACTGTTTTTTGTTGCTTTTATACCTTCGATGAAGGCTCAAATAAAGGAAGGGAAGTTTATTGGCGCTTCGGCGGGTCTTGGACTTGCTGCGCCGTTGGACGAAACGGATATTGCGGGCGTTGGTTTTTACGCGCAAGCGGAGTATATCCTGAATTTGAACAAATGGTTTGGCATTAGGCCCTATGCCGGGTTTGTGATTGCTTCTGGTTCGTCTGAAAAGCAGGAGCTGAAGGAATTTAACGTGAAATCGAATGCATTTTTGGCGGGTGTAAAGTTGCGGGTTGTGGCCCCTATTCCCTATGTTGCTCCTTTTGTTGAGCTTGGCATTGGTGGCTCGTTAGGATCGTTTGAAACCTATACGCCTTTGACGGATGTATCAAAAAGCGGGGTTTTGCTGCATGTGCCGTATGCTTTTGGGTTTGCGGTAGGCAAAAATCATAGTGTGGATATAAAGTTTACCTACTATCATCATCCTGATGTGGAGCAGTTTTCGGGTGCTTTTGCGGCGGGAATTTATTTTCCTCTTCCGTAATTGTGCATTAGGGTAACGAAGCAGGTTTTTTTAGAACCCAATTGTTTTGTTTCCTGCGCTGAAAGGCTAAACAGTTAGCAGAAAATCCTTGATGGTTTGTGCTTTTGTGTTTTGGTATTCCGGGCTGAGTACTTTGCCTATAAAGGATTTTAGATTGGTAAAGCTTGTAGGCTTTATGATGTAGAAACCAGCTCCAAGTTGGAATGCTTTCTCGATACTATCCGGGTTTGAGCTTGTGCTGAGAATCGCAATGGTGGTATTCTGGATGTTTATATTATGCGCCATTTGTTCGATGCATTCCATTCCGGTGCACTTGGGCATGTTGAGGTCGAGAAAGATGTAATTGGGAATGGTATGCGGGTTTTCGGCTAATGCATCGAGCAATTGCTGACCATCGGAGAATTCTATTACATCGGCTTCTGGGTTGATCAAGGCCAGAGCGGTGGTAAACATTTCGCGATCGTCCTGATCATCGTCTACCAGATAAATAAGGGGTTGATTTGAGGGGTTATCCATAACTTGTGCATTTTATTTGCAGAAACAGAACACGAAAGTTTAAAAATCTGCAAAGACAAGTCTTTGAAAATCCGTAAAGGAACGAATTGAATCCCTGAAGGAGTTAATACTGGCGTAAAGATAGGCAATATTAGCCGATTAGCCGATTTCTTTTGTTTTTTAACATAATTAATATTGATTGTTTACCTTAAAATTGGTTTGCGTTACAATGTTTCAAAGAAATTGTGCAGGGATTTTTAGATTTTCTTGGACGGCTTAGTTTGCTGTATATAAAAAAAACCGGCTTGTGTGCCGGTTTTTTGTTTTAGAGTTCTTCCATAATGAGGCTTACGACAGTGCTTTCGCCTTTGTTGATGCTGTTATGTTAGCTTTTAGTAATTTTATATACGAATTTTTCTAATTTCCTCGACTGCGCTCTGGGTGACGATGGTTTGTGGAGAATTGGGATGGAATGGCTTGGGAAATTATTTTAGAAATATATACTTTTAGTTATTCCTTAAATTGATTAGATTGCGCCTGATATATTACAGTTTATGACGTTAATTGCGATTTTCTTTCCGTTTCTTTCGTTTATGTTTCGAGGAAGGATTCTTACCGGGATTATTTGTTTGATTTTGCAGATTACGCTGATTGGATGGATTCCGGCGGCGGTGTGGGCGGTTATTTCGTTGCAGAATTCGCGGGCGGATAGACGGAACAGGAAGCTTATTAGGGCGATGAAGGGGAAATGATTACTTTTTTAAACTATTAGAATGAAACATTTGCATCATATCCAGACGATTTTATATGTAAACGACCAGCAAGCGAGTGCGGCTTTTTATGAGCGCCTCTTTAGGAAGGCTCCCGACTTGAATGTTCCCGGAATGACGGAATTTGTATTGGCTCCAAACGTAAAGCTCGGCTTGATGCCGAACAAAGGGATTGCGAAACTGCTGGGAGATGCGTCTCCTCATCCTGACACCGGCGACGGAATACCGAGATGTGAACTTTATTTTCTGATTGAGGATCTTGAGGCTGTATTTGAAAATGCTGTGGCAATTGGCGCTAAAGTCATCAGTCCGATTTTGGACCGAGATTGGGGCGACAGGGCTTGCTACTTTGCAGATTCCGACGGTCATGTTATTGCTTTGCAGAAAAGTTGTAGCTTTTTTTGACTAAAGTAGCCATACATCTTATTATAGACATGATATCTATGAGAAAATTACTTCTTCTGTCCGTTTTTGCCTTGCTAATTAGCTGTGCGGTTACTGGGCCTAATAAGAACGCGGTTGGAACTCCGTTTAAAACATATAATGCTAATAATCCTTATATCTATGTAAATGGTTATTTGAATTATGAAACCGTTGAGTTGCCATTTCTTAGAGATGGAGATACAATTAGGTTGAATGAGTTACGCTTTAATGAAGTGTATACAGCAATGTATACTAAACAAGTGATGTTTGATAAATTTGGAAACTGGACGAAGGAGATTTGGTTTGAGGGTGCTTATAGTCCAATACTACTTTGGGAAAATGTAAAACTGTTTGACGATGAAACCGAGCTGTATTCTGTTTCTGCTAATGGTGTGGAAAGTATGGAGGAAATGTATGCTTCGGTGATTGTCTTTGATGCTCAAAACAAAGATTGCTTAACGATGAACCATGCCAAGAAAGAGGAAATTATATCTTTTTTTGCTGAGGGAATAAAGAGTGCGAAAAAAGACAGTCCTTTCTTTAAAGCTTATTGGGCAGCTGTAGGTCGAAATACGGACCGGAACTTAAAGCAATAGTTTCGGCTGACATTATATCTGAGATTTGGCAGATTTAAAGAAAAAGAGCAAATGTTTATATGAAATTTATTACTTTAGCTTGACTGAAGCTTTCCCCTAAAATAATGTGCTTGTGCATATTAGGTTTCAGTTCCCCAAACGAATTTTAAATTTTAAACCTCAAACTTATGAAACATTTTTTACTCCTTTTTGTAGTGCTTGCGCTGTATGGCGATGCTAAACCTGATTATAACCTGCTGATAGGCTCCTGGATGCATAAGAATTATAAGGACACGCCCGATACGGCTATCTTTAGCTTTAGCAAGGACAGTATCTTGACCCTGCAAATGTTTAAGGGCGAAACCGAAGAAGTGATTGGAAGTATAACTGGAAGATTCAGCATCAATAAAAAAGACAATAAGCTCACAATGGAAGTATTCGGAAGACCGAAAACATTCAACATTCTTACTCTTAAAAAGGATGTGATGACGATTAAGAACATTACCGACAATAAAGACCCTCAGACGTTTGAGCGAATGGATACAAAATAATAAATAGCCTATAATTTGACTTTTGAACCGCAATTTACTTGCGGTTTTTTTATGCGCTAAACTTTCGTCTTACTACTTCTTTCTGCTTCTCTTTACCTTTTTTAGAAGTATGACAAATATCATATTTTACCCGAAACCTCAACCCTAACTTTGCTGTACACAAATTAGAGGTATGAGTGTCATTT
Organism: Flavobacterium sp. PLA-1-15; assembly: GCF_049060005.1. NCBI lineage: Bacteria > Pseudomonadati > Bacteroidota > Flavobacteriia > Flavobacteriales > Flavobacteriaceae > Flavobacterium > Flavobacterium sp. PLA-1-15. Next base: position 33,524 of record NZ_JBMGQS010000023.1, read on the forward strand.
ATGTTTTAATCTCCATCAGCATCTTCGTTGCAATATGCTTTTTTATTGCTTTTATCACGGCGGTAAAGACAGGCCAGTATGATGATGACTACACACCATCGGTGAGGATGCTTTTTGACGATGAATTGAAAAAAGAACAACCAAAGCAAATACAAACAGAAGAAAAACAAGTTTAACCATGGAAATGCAACAATTTTATTACGACAACAAAATTGTAAAGAAGTTCATCTATGCTACGATCCTTTTTGGGGTAGTCGGAATGGCGGTGGGTCTGTTATTGGCCACCTTATTTTTATTCCCTAACCTCACCGACGGTGTTTCGTGGCTGAGTTTTGGGCGATTAAGACCTTTACACACCAATGCCATTATTTTCGCCTTCGTTGGGAATGCGATGTTTGCGGGTATCTACTACTCGATGCAGCGCTTGCTAAAAGCGAGAATGTTCAGCGACCTGCTCAGCAACCTGCACTTTTGGGGATGGCAATTGATTATTGTGGCTACGGCCATCACACTGCCGCTGGGTTATACCTCATCGAAAGAGTATGCCGAAATGGAATGGCCGATTGATATCGCCATTGCACTGATCTGGGTGGTTTTTGGGATCAATATGATTGGAACTATTATCAAAAGAAGGGAACGGCACATGTATGTGGCCATCTGGTTCTACCTCGCTACGTTTGTGACGGTGGCGGTGTTGCACATCTTCAACAGTTTGTCGTTACCGGTATCGGCTATGAAAAGCTACTCCGTATATGCAGGGGTTCAGGATGCGTTGGTGCAATGGTGGTACGGACATAATGCGGTTGCGTTTTTCCTTACGACACCTTTCCTTGGATTGATGTATTATTTTGTACCGAAGGCGGCCAACCGTCCGGTGTATTCTTATCGACTTTCTATCATCCACTTCTGGTCGCTGATCTTTATCTACATCTGGGCCGGACCGCACCATCTTTTGTATTCGGCCTTGCCAAACTGGGCGCAGAACTTGGGTGTTGTGTTCTCCATCATGCTGATTGCTCCTTCTTGGGGAGGTATGATCAACGGTCTTCTGACCTTGAGAGGGGTTTGGGATAAAGTACGTGTCGAGCCTGTATTGAAATTCTTCGTGGTGGCGATTACCGGTTATGGTATGGCGACTTTTGAAGGTCCGATGCTTTCGCTTAAAAATGTAAATGCCATCGCCCACTTTACCGATTGGATCGTAGCCCACGTACACGTTGGTGCCCTAGCTTGGAATGGTTTCCTTGCCTTTGGTATGATCTATTGGTTGATTCCCCGAATGACAAAAGGACCTTTGTTCTCTACTAAATTGGCCAACTTCCACTTTTGGATTGGTACGCTTGGTATCATAATTTATACACTTCCGTTGTATGTAGCTGCTTTTGTTCAAGCTTCTATGTGGAAACAATTCAACTCAGACGGAACGCTGATGTATGGTAACTTCTTGGAAACCGTTACGCAGATTATCCCGATGTATTGGATGAGAATGATTGGGGGCTGTATGTACATCTTCGGTATGTTTATCCTGGTGTATAATATCTACAGAACCATCAGAGCCAACAAAACTGTTGAAGACGAATTGGCGGAAGCGCCTGAATTGCAAAAAATCAGCAGCAGCAGAGTGAAAGGGGAAAAATTCCACCCATGGTTGGAAAGAAAGCCAATCCAATTGACGATCCTTGCTACAATAGCCATCCTTATTGGTGGTGCGATACAGATTATCCCAACGCTGATGGTGGACTCCAATATCCCAACCATTGCAAGCGTGAAACCTTATACTCCTTTGGAATTGGAGGGCCGTGATTTGTACATCCGGGAGGGATGTGTTGGTTGCCACTCTCAGATGGTTCGACCTTTCAGGAGTGAGGTGGAACGTTACGGCCCACAATCTAAGGCAGGGGAATTTGTTTACGACCGTCCGTTCCTATGGGGATCCAAACGTACGGGTCCTGATTTGCTAAGGGTTGGACAGAAATACAACGATAACTGGCACTTCAACCACATGTGGGATCCACAGAGTACCTCAGCCGGTTCGATCATGCCGGGTTACAAATGGCTGTTTGACAATGAAGCGATGGATTTCTCACAGACCGAAGCGAAGATGAAGACGATGCAGCAGCTGGGTGTTCCGTATAGCGATGAAGAAATAGCAAATGCGCAGGATGCCATCAAAAAGCAAGCTACAGCCATCGAAATGAACCTGCACTCTGACCCCGATTTTGTGAAGAGTTATGAAAACAGCAAGAAGGCGGCGGTGGCCAAAGGAGAGGAATTTGTTCCGATGAACCAGCGTGAAATCGTGGCGATGATTGCCTACTTGCAACGATTAGGAACCGATATTAAAGTGAAAGACAACCTTAAAAAATAAGCAATCATGTTCGAAGCAATCAAACACAATATGGAAACCATTGCGGGAGTAGAAATCTATCCGATCCTCTCCCTGCTGATCTTCTTTCTATTCTTTTTGGCACTAGGTATCTGGGTTTTCTCTTATAAAAAGGAAAAAATCGAAGAGTTGAGCCAGATTCCACTGAACCATAAATAAGTACAGCCATGAAAAATTTTATTCCAGCCTATTTAAGAGTTCCGATCATCTTCTTTGCCGTTTTTGGAGCAATGGAGTTTTTTATTGACTCCGGTAGCAAGCCTGCCTTTATCAAATATCCAATGTTGACGCTATTTTTATTCGTCTTTCTTTTTATTCTCATTGCAATAGAAATCACGATAAAAGCCATTGACAACGTTACCTACAGTCTTTTGACGGATGAACAGCGAAAGAAATTGGACGAAGCGACCAACTTGAGCCTTACTGAAACAGAGTGGTACAAGAATCTGATGAAGAAGCTTACGAAATCGGAACCGATGGAAAGCGAAGCCAGCCTGCTTTTGGAGCATGATTACGACGGCATCAAGGAACTCGACAACAACTTGCCACCTTGGTGGGTGTATCTTTTCTACGGTTGTATTGCTTTTGCTGCCATTTATTTGGTTCGCTATGAATTGATGGGTGCCGATGACCAGGAAATGGAGCTTCAGAAAGAGTTGGCCCAGGCCAAGATTGATATTGAAGAATACAAAAAAACAGCTCCGGATTTAATGGATGAGAAGACCGTTGTCCTATTGACCGAGGCATCTGAATTGGCAAAAGGGAAAACCATTTTCGAGACCAACTGTGTGGCCTGTCACCGAGCCGATGGTGGTGGACAGATTGGTCCGAACCTAACGGATGATCAATGGATTTTAGGTGGAGGGATTAAAAATATCTTCCACACCATCAGTAAAGGTGGCCGTGATGGAAAAGGAATGGTAGCGTGGAATGCAATGCTGAAACCTGCCGAAATCCAACATGTTGCGAGTTACATCATCTCCCTAAAAGGAACCAACCCTAAAGATGCGAAAGCGCCTGAAGGTGAAGTTTGGGTAGAGGAAGCACCTGCGAAATAAACAATATTTGCCAAAGAAAAAATAGCCACTGATTCACAGATTAAAAGAGATTTTAAAATGTGGAATTCATAAAAATTTTCGCCACAGTCAGCTGAATTATTATATTTTTTAAAATAATCAGTGAATCTGTGGCAAAAGAAAAACCTCTAGCAGAGTAAACACATAAAAGTTAGCCACTGATTTACAGATTTTTCACATACAGATTTTAAAAAATAATCTGTGAATCTGTGGCAAATAAAAAAACAAGAAATTATGTCTGATGTATCGGATGATGAGGCGTTCAGAGACACCATCGGGACGATAGACGAGCACGGAAAGCGCAGGTTTATCTTCCCGAAAAAACCAAGCGGAAAGTTCTATGACTACCGTAAATATGTAAGTTACGTACTATTGGCGATATTGGTTGCCAATCCGTTTATCACGATCAACGGGAACCAATTTATGCTGTTCAATGTGGTGGAACGCCGGTTCAATATTTTCGGGTTTCCATTCTGGCCACAGGACTTCTATCTTATTGTGATTATTCTGATCATCGCAATTGTATTTGTCCTGCTGTTTACGGTGATCTTCGGGCGGATTTTCTGCGGATGGATTTGCCCACAGACGATATTTCTGGAGATGGTGTTCCGCAGGATTGAATACTGGATTGAAGGCGACCGTGGTTCGCAGATGCGTTTGAACAAGCAAAAATGGGATGCAGAAAAGATCCGCAAGAAAGGGATAAAATGGACGATCTTTTTTATCGTTTCGTTCCTGATTGCGAATGTTTTTCTTGCGTATGTTGTAGGAAGCAAGCAACTGTACCTGATGATAAAGGAAGGTCCGGTAACACAGATGAGCAACTTTATCGCCTTGCTGATTTTTACAGCCGTATTCTATTTTGTCTTTGTGTGGTTCCGCGAGCAGGTGTGCATCATTGCCTGTCCGTATGGAAGGTTGCAGGGGGTTTTGCTCGACAACAAATCCATCAATGTGGCGTATGATTTTGTACGTGGCGAAAAGGAAGTCGGCCGGGCGAAATTCAACAAGAAAGAAGAACGAAGCCTGACCGGAAAAGGCGATTGCATCGATTGCAAGCAATGTGTAAATGTCTGCCCGATGGGAATCGACATCCGCAACGGAACACAATTGGAATGTACAAACTGTACAGCCTGTATTGATGAATGCGACACGATCATGGAAAGCGTTGGTTTCCCGAAAGGGTTGATCCGCTATGCCTCCGAAGATGAAATCGAGAAGAAAGAGCCGTTCAAGTTTACCGCAAGGATGAAAGGATATACAGCGGTACTGGTGATTCTTTTGGGAATTTTCACTGGAATGCTGTTCTTAAGAAACGATATCGAAGCAAGCGTTTTGCGTCTTCCGGGACAATTATTTGAACATAAAGGCGAGAAAATCAGCAACGTCTATACGTATAAGATTGTCAACAAGACGGTAAAGGATTATGAGAATGTGCACTTCAAGCTTATTTCGCATAAGGGCGAAATCAAGAAAGTGGGTGCTCCGCATTTTAAAGTGCTGAACCAAAAAATGACGCAGGGCACTTTGTTTATCGAAATCAATCAGTACCTGCTGGAAACCGATAAGACACAGCTCGAAATCGGCATTTACAATGGAGATGATTTACTCGAAACAACGACGACTAATTTTTTAAGTCCGCGGAGTTTCAATTAAAATGGCAATGGCAAAAATCAATGGCAATAGCAATAAAAAATAATAATAAACAACAAGTAAGATGAAAATCAACTGGGGAACCTCAATCGTAATTGCATTTGGATTGTTTATGACGTTTATCCTGTTCTTTGTGTTCAAGGTACAATCCAATCCGAAATACGACAACGAGCTTGTGGTGGACGAATACTACAAGCACGATGCGCATTATCAGGATGAAATGGCCAAGATTCAAAGTGCCGAAGATTTAGCTGAAAAACCAAAAATAAGCAGTTCTGAAGGAAACATTAAAGTAACCTTTCCGGCAGAATTCAACCCTAAGAATATCAAAGGAACAGTATCCCTCTACCGGCCGTCTAACAAAAAGTTGGATTTCGAAATTCCGATTTCGCTTTCCGATTCCACTTTGCTCATACCTAAAAACAAGCTGGTAGGCGGTCGATGGGATATTACTTTGAACTGGGAATATGAAAAGAAGCCTTATCAGTTTAAGGAAGTGCTTTATCTTCAATAGAGAAAAGAACCAAGAGGCAAGACAAAAGATCCTCAACTTTGTCTTGTTTCTTGCCTCTTTCTTCTTTTATCTAAAAAAAAATGCTCACCACTGCCCTCCTCTTCGGTCTTATCAGCAGCTTCCATTGCATCGGGATGTGTGGTCCTATTGCGATGATGTTGCCTGTGGATCGGAACAATCCGGCGAAGAAAGTCACGCAGATTATTACCTATCATTTGGGGCGATTGACGGCTTACGGAAGCATCGGATTGGTCTTCGGGCTGATTGGGAAAGGTTTTTTCCTGGCGGGAATACAGCAACAACTTTCTATTTTTATTGGGCTGATGATGATCCTCGTGGTCATTATACCCGAAAGGATTTTTGCCCAATATAACTTTTCAAAACCCGTCTTCAGGCTGATTTCTAAAATAAAAACGACCTTGGGAAGCCAATTCAAAAACAAAAGCTACAAATCTTTATTCACCATCGGATTGCTCAACGGATTGTTGCCTTGTGGAATGGTCTATGTAGCACTATTCGGTGCTATTGCGATGCAGAATGCCGGTCTTGGTGTCTTGTATATGGTGCTTTTCGGTTTGGGAACCATCCCAATGATGAGTGCCGTGGTCTATATCCAATCGTTTATTACGGTTTCCGTTAGAAATAAAATCCAGAAGGCCATTCCGTATGTGGCGGTTTGTATTGGGGTTTTGTTTGTATTGAGAGGCTTGGGACTTGGGATCCCGTATGTTTCGCCCTCTTCAATGAGTTTGTTTGTGCAGGCAGAAGCGAATTGTCATTGAGAGGAAAGAAGCAAGAAACAAGAGAAAAGATTTTGGTTTATTTAGGTAGTTGGGCTCCGGACGTGTTTCTTATCGTTTGGAGCCTGATTTTTGATGTTCTGAGGGTGCTGGTTGATAAAAATATTCTTGGTATTGAATGTTTTAGATGAAGTTTTGTAGTGTTTTTTGGTATTTTTGAGAAACAATTGACTTGTTAGACTTATACAGCAGATTTGAGGGATATGTGTGATAGAGTCAGACTTATAAATAAGTTATGCAACATGTCAAGACGTTTATCTAATTTAATTACATTTACATATTAAATATATATTATATGCATTTTATAGTTTCTTGGGACATCCCTGCAACAATACCAAATCGAGAAACATTTGAAAATCAACTTAGAGAGTGCTTTCGTCAGTTTAGATTTGTAAAACCTCTAACAACATTTTACATCATTGAAGTACCAAGTCAGATAGAATATAATAATATCATATCAGCTTTATCAACGCTTGGCCGTACACAGCCTGGTTTTCGTTTCGTTGTATCACCAATAATGAATGGAGGGAGATATAATGGATTACTTCAAAATGACGAGTGGACCTTAATTAATCAAATAACTGGATAAGATATGGAAAATAGCGTATCTTCAAATTCCGTTGGAAATCCGCTTGGGAATAACTTAAATGTTGTTGTAACTGTACCACATACCGTAAAAGTTAAACTTGTCGATGCTTCTCTTTTAAATGAATTTGAAGTTTGGATGTATTTTTCAGGGATATTACTTAATGCAGTAACCGGCTTTTGGGTTTCTTATGTTCAAAATACTGTAAGAGAAACAGACAAAGTCCTTTGGTGGATATCACTAATTCTAACAATCTTATTTGCTTTTACGTCAGGAGTTGCAATCAATAGACGTATAAAAATGAATAAAAATTCAAAAGACATTGAGTTAAACACTTCGGTTAATAATCCTTTATTGTAACACGTCGCATAACCACCGCCAGCTCAAGCATCTTGCTCGTGCCCCCATCTAATTCAAATCAATTTATAAAACTGTCTTGCCCTGAAATAGGTTTACGTAAAAGTATAAACCTATTTCAGGATATAAGAATCTTTTAGATATTTTCGTGTTTGCTCTCTCTTCTTTTCATAGTTTTTATTGAAAATAGTAGCCTTAAAAACTAACTTTATTACTGTTTAAGACAATTTACTTTACCCTAAAGGCTAACTTTGTTCTTGTTTAAGACAATTTACCATACCTTAAAGGCTAACTTTGTTCTCATTTAAGACAATCTACTTTACCCTAAAGGCTAACTTTGTTCTCGTTTAAGACAATTTACTATGCCTTAAAGGCTAACTTTATTATCGTTTAAGGCTATTTTAAGGTCTTATTCTTTAAGAGCTTCCGGTTGCTTTTCTTTATCTCTCTCAGCTAGCACGAGCATTTTGCTCAGCGCTTGAAAAGTCTTTTTTCTTGTCTCTTTTCTCTTGCTTCTTCCCTCAGCTAGCACGAGCATTTTGCTCAGCGCTTGAAAAGTCTTTTTTCTTGTCTCTTTTCTCTTGCTTCTTCTCCTACACCGTCAAAGAAAACAACTGTCTGTCCGGAGCCTTCCGCTTTAAGCGTAAATCAAACGCCATACAAATGTTCCGTACAAAAGGTTTTCCTACTTCGGTAACCTGTATGGAATCTTTGTTGATGCTTATTAGACCGTCCTGTTCCATTTCGGTGAGTTGTATCAGGACTTCGGGCAATTCGTCAAAATAAACGCTTCGGTCTTTCCACGAAGTTTCAAATTTGCACATCAGGTTGAGGATATGTTTTCGGATGATGAGGTCTTCCTCAGTAAGGATATGCCCTTTAAAAACAGGCAATTTGTCCCATTCCAATAATTGGTAATAATCTTCCAAATCTTTGATGTTTTGGGCAAAACCATACCAGCTGTCGCCAATAGAGGACACGCCTAAACCTATCATCAGCTGGGTTTTGGAAGCACTGTAGCCCATAAAATTGCGGTGCAGGTTTCCGTCCTGGAAAGCGGTATACATACTGTCCTTTTTCAACGCAAAATGATCCATCCCAATCTCGTGGTAGCCGTTTTTATGAAGCAGTGATTTCCCTATTTCATACAGCATTCTTTTTTGATCGTCTTGAGGCAAATCTTCATCCTTGAAACCGCGTTGTCCGTTGCCTTTTATCCACGGCACATGCGCATAACTGTAGAAAGCCAATCGGTCCGGAAGCAATGATTTTGTCTTCTCGATGGTATCCACCACATCCAAAACCTCCTGAAAAGGCAGTCCGAAAATAATGTCGTGGCTGATAGAAGTATAGCCAATTTCCCTAGCCTGAAAAGTCACCTTCGCCACATTTTGAAAAGGCTGAATCCTATGAATCGCTTTCTGCACCTTTTGCGAATAATCCTGCACACCAAAACTCACCCTTCTGAAACCTAAATTGTATAATCTCTGCAGGTGTTCGCGGGTAGTATTGTTGGGGTGACCTTCAAAACTCATATCGCAATCTGCATGTTTGGTCGCATTTTTAAAGATCCCGTTGATGAGGTCTTCCAGGTTTTTGACGGAGAAAAAAGTAGGTGTTCCACCTCCCAGATGCACTTCCTTGACAATTGGCTTTTCACCTAAAATCTGGCAATACAAACGCCATTCCTTAAGTACCGCCGTGATGTAAGGATCCTCCAAAGAATGGTTCTTGGTAATACGCTTATGGCAACCGCAAAACGTGCACATACTCTCACAGAAAGGCAAATGGATATAAAGACTTATGCCCTCGGAAGCATTGCTTTCGGCAAAAGATTTTTGGAGTGAATCCACCCATTTATCGTAGTAAAAATTAGATTCATCCCAATACGGAACCGTCGGGTAGCTGGTATATCGTGGACCTGGGACATTGTATTTTTGGATAAGCGAATTTTTCATGATTGGGAAATTTCAATGATCAAAGGTAAAGCGGGCTCCGAGGATTTAAAATGACAATTATCATACTAAGCGAACTTTGCGTCTTGGCGCCTTTGCGTGAAATTTATCTCGCAAAGGCGCTAAGACGCAAAGGGTTTTATCTAAATTTGAAACTCAGCTTGTTTTTCTTCAAATTCAATAGCTTGCAATTCATTTTTGATTTCATAAAAGGCTTCAAACATTTTATCCTTTTCTTTTCTGAAATGCAGACTGTTTAGGAATAACTCCTCGTAATAAGCAATTCCGTTTAGCAAATTCGTTCTAAAAGAGTTCCACTTTTTCAGTTGAGCCGTTGTGGCTTCCACCGTATTTTGCAGTTCCTTTTGAAGATAATCGACATACAATTGCAGTTCCTTCACAAACATATTTGGTCGGTTTTCATTCTGCATCACATTTGCGTTTCCATAAATATGCTGACTCATTTCCTTGAGTGAAATTTCCCTGTCGAAATACGCCATATTGGGTCCCGGACAGATGACAACACCTTGCGCTTCTCCTTTTATCTGCACACCCAATTCGAGATAGGAAGAATTCGCCAAACCTACACAAAGGCAGGCTTTTTCGGTAATGGCAAACTTCTCTTTCTCATAGACAGCTGTTGTCAATTCGTCTTTTTGCTCTTCTAAAAGTTCGAGTTTCCTTTGCTGGTATTTTCTTGAAGCCGTACAAATTCCTTTGTCGTCAAACTCCCGACTGAGGGCAAGAAACTTTTTAGGACACGAACTTCCTGCCTTGTTTTCGGCGATACGGTTTGTTTTGAGGGCTTCGTTTGTCGTTCCTTTTATTGTATTGAAGGGCACTCCCAAAGGCGAAATATGACTCAGGTACAAATCTTTTTCTTGGGCTTTCGCTAATAAATTTCGTGTTTCCTTGTCGACACAGGTGGCTTCTGGAACAAGCAGGAAAGGCGAACCCCAGCCTACCGAATCAACGTTATAATTTGCCAATAGGAAATCGTGTTCCTCGGCCGTACCTACTCCACCTTGCACCGTAATTTTCAACTCCAATGGCTTTGACGGCACTGCGAGCCCTTTCTGTTCCAAAGCTTTTACCATCAATTGATAGGCGCTTTCAATAAGCTCTTGTTTTTTATTCTTAAACTCTTCCATAATTGGCCCGAGCAGAAAACCATCGGTAGCAAAGGCGTGACCACCGCAATTGAGTCCGGATTCTATTCGGTATTCAGAAACCCAAAGTCCTTTTTTCGCCAAGAAATTTCCTTGAATCATCGCCGAACGGAAGTCGCTTACCTTCAGGATGATTTTCTTTTTAAGGGTATTATTTTCATCTGGGAAGAAATCTGGAAAGTTTTCAAAATAGCTGTACAGTCTCGGATTCATTCCGGCAGAAAGTACTACAGAAGAATTAAGGTTGCTTTTGGCAAATCCGCGAAGCGCAGCATGTGCATCATTGAATTCGCCCGGCAAGGCATCGTTCTTGATGAAATTTTCCTTGTCGACCTTCGTCATAATATTGACATCTATTTCGCCTGGCGTCAAATGCTTTTCAACAAAATCCATCAAGTGTTCCTTTACCAAAGTACCTTCCTCGATAAGATTTTTCAATCCTTTTTTTACAGAAGATTGATTCGGAAGCATTGCCAGAAAATCGCTTACAGCTTGTTTGCTTTCGGAGAGTTCGGTTTTGAAATGATCGAATTTTTCCTTTACGATCTTATCCACAAGATTCAGATAGGACGTAATTCTTTCAGCCCTGTAGTCTTGGATTTTCTGTGTGATTTCCTGATACGGCAGGTTGAATTTCTTGCTGTAAAAGGCGTTCATCTTTTCGATCAGCTCGTCATCTACAATCGAGATAACCGATGAAATTCCGTATTGCGCCACACGAATTGGGCTGTCAATCGTATAGGACAAGCCCATTACAGGAATGTGAAACGTATGTAAATTGGTAGTTGCAGTCATTTTTTAAAATTGAATAACTGCAAATATTAGAATTGGGATTGTGATAAAATATGATAAAAATCATATTGCAAAAATCAGGTCCTAGGAGATGCTTCGGGTTTCCATTACCTTATTCTCGTTGATCAGATAAATATAATGGAACATGCTCCAGGCGGCCACCGCTCCGAAAACGTGCCATAGGAAATGTGTTCCGAAGTGTAGCAAATCCCAGCGGTCGGCAATTCTGAAAAACAAAGCCACGATAAAAGACAGCAATCCAATTGCAACCCAGATCCCATTTCTGAATCTTGTAGCCACTAAAAAAGCGGAAACAGGAAGCAATACCAAACCTGCCAGAATAGCATAATTGATGTTAATAAAAAGATGCGCATCGATTTTATTCCGCAGATAAAACGACAGCCCGATGTAGACGAACACCACTCCTATCGCAAAATACCATCGCGTAACCTTAACCAGAAAATAAACGCCTGCAGAAATACAAATCAGCGCGATCGGCAACCAATCCATCATGATAAAGAAACTCCATTGACGCAGACCGTGGTAGATGGTTCCGCCGATTCCACCAACATATAAAAGCAAAACGCAAGCAAATAGAAACGGATGCTGTTTTACTTGTCCTCTTAATTTATAGGTCCAATAACCTGCCAAAAGCAAGAAGAAAATAGAGGTTATGGCATTTAAAGGTTCTGGAAAAAGATAGTCCATATTGGTTTCGGTATATGGGAATCCTCCGTCAGGCGGAATAACTGATGAATTCATAGCGGGATAGTTGGGTTACTTTATAAATTTACAAAATTTGTAAAAGGCGGGTTGGGATTTAGCAAATATTTATAGAATGTAGTGCTTATTCTTGCAAATCCTTACTTTTAAATTGCCTCCTAAATACCTATATTTGCAGACACAACAACACAACAACAATGAATTATTTTTCTTCCGATTTCAAACTCGGTATCTTAGGCGGAGGCCAGCTAGGGAAAATGCTCTTGTCAGATACCCGAAAGTTCGATATCCAAACGTATGTTCTCGATCCGAGTGCTGAAGCGCCAAGCCGAATGGCGTGCAACAAATTCTTTCAGGGAAGCCTGATGGATTTTGATACGGTGTATAATTTTGGCAAACAAGTAGATGTTCTGACTTTTGAAATTGAGCTTGTAAACCTGGACGCTTTGGAGAAATTGGAAGCAGAAGGAGTTAAAGTATACCCTTCTCCGGCTACGCTTCGTGGCATTCAAAACAAAGGCAGACAGAAAGCTTTTTACAAGGACAACAACATCCCAACTTCGAATTTCAGATTATTTGAAAACCTTAAAACATTGGTCCTCCATTGTTTGGAAGGAAAAATCCCATTGCCTTTTGTATGGAAAAGCACTGAATTTGGGTACGACGGTAATGGCGTAAAAGTGGTTCGTTCCGTAGTCGATCTGGAAAATCTTCCCGATGTGGAATGTATTGCCGAAGATATGGTTCCGTTCAAGAATGAATTGGCGGTAATTGTGGTAAGAAATCCAAAAGGCGATATCAAGACGTATCCTGTGGTAGAAATGGAATTCCATCCTGAAGCGAATCAAGTAGAATATGTGATTTGTCCGGCCAGGATTGATGATGCTGTAGCACAAAAAGCACGAGCCATTGCGCTTGAAGTTTCGGAAAAATTCAACCACGTCGGACTTTTGGCGGTAGAGATGTTTCAAACCGAAGATGATGAAATCTTGGTAAATGAAGTCGCTCCAAGACCACACAATTCGGGACATTATTCGATTGAAGCCAGTTATACTTCGCAATTTGAAAATCATTTGAGGGCTATTCTAGATTTACCTTTAGGAAATACCGATAGCAAAGTGGCCGGAATCATGGTCAACTTGGTGGGAGCCGAAGGTTTTTCTGGCGATGTAGTCTATGAAAATATTGAAAAAATATTAGCAATTGATGGCGTAACACCTCATATCTACGGCAAGCGTGAAACGAGGCCTTTTAGAAAGATGGGACATGTGACGATTGTAGATGAGGATATTGTTAAAGCGAGGAAGATTGCAGAGGAAGTGAAGGGGTTGATAAGAGTAATTAGTAAATTAAAAGATTAATGGTTTAAAATTGAAGAACTGAATCTTTAAATCTTTAAATCCTTTAATCATTAAATAAAAACAAATGAGCAAAGTAGCCATAATAATGGGATCCATTTCAGACATGCCCGTCATGCAGGATGCCATCGATATATTAAAGGAATTCGGAATTGAAACGGAAGTAGATATCGTTTCGGCTCACAGGACTCCAGAAAAGCTTTTTGATTTCAGCATGAATGCCCATAAAAGAGGCATTTCAGTTGTGATAGCTGGAGCTGGTGGGGCTGCTCATTTACCGGGAATGGTAGCTTCTATGTCGCCACTTCCTGTAATTGGGGTTCCTGTAAAATCAAGTAACTCTATTGATGGATGGGACAGTATCTTATCAATCTTACAAATGCCGGGCGGTGTTCCCGTGGCAACTGTAGCATTAAATGGAGCTAAAAATGCTGGAATCTTGGCGGCACAGATTATCGGAAGTTCAGATAAAACGGTTCAAGATAAAATGATTGCTTATAAAGAAGGTTTGAAAGCGGCTGTAATGAAAGCTTCGGAAGGTTTGAAATAATTTTTTTAACCGCAAAGAACACAAAGATTTACGCTAAGTTCACAAACCTTTGTGTCCTTTGCGTTCACAACTTTGCGAACTTTACGGTTAAAACTATTCTGCTTCCACAAAAACGCCTTCAAATTCTGAAGCCACAATATCTTCACGGCTGATCCAATATTCTGAAGTGGTGAGTTTATAATTCACATGGTCTTGACTTTCTAAATACCAAACGATTCCTTCCGCATCTGGAAAAGCATCCTCCTGATTCAATTGTGTTTCAAACATCCTCTTAATCAAATTACTTCCAGAAAGTCCGTCTTTCAATAAAACCAATGCCATTTCCTTTGTGATTTTTGTTTCTTCTTTGGCGTCAATTGCTTCAAAAGAACAATCAATTATTGAAGCTTTTGCATTTGGAAACGTACCGTTGTAGGCCTTAAAAAGTAACTGGTTCACATGAAATAATTTTGCATGCAATGCAATTACCGGATATTCCTCACATACTTTATCCAAGAGCATGTCATTTGAAATCTGGTCGATTTGGCCTTCTGTTAAATCTTCTGAGAGTTTGTGTTCTAAAAGAATTTTCGATGCCTCTTTTGGCTCAAAATCTGAAATTGCCATCTTTAGATATTCTAAAAGATTTTCAGGTTTTATACTTTCTGCATCTGGAAACTCAAACTTTCCCAACAGGTTTACGTAATCTTCGTTTGTCCAATAATTCGCAATTTCATCTACAATTTCAATGTTCTGGATCTCTACCTTATATTTCATGATGTTCTCTTTTTTGACAAGTTAGGGGAAATAAAAAGGAGAAGCTATTAAATAACATTTCTATAACTATTGCCTTAACCTTTTCACAACAGCCTTTCAAATTACTGCTCTATTTCATACTTTTGAAAACATTAATTAAAAACTTAATCGTTAAAAATATATGTCAGTTCTACTTCATAAATTCACTACAAAACACGATACAGCTCCTTTTTCTCAAATAAAAACCGAAGAATATCTTCCCGCTTTTAAGGAAGGAATTGCGAGTGCAAAGGCTGAAATTGATGCCATCGTAAATAATCCAGAAACTCCTACTTTCGAAAATACTATTGAAGCCATGGCTTTCAGGGGTGCGACTTTGGACCGGATTTCAAGCATTTTTTTCAACCTCCATTCGGCTGAAACCAATGACGAATTGCAACAGATTGCTCAAGAAGTATCGCCATTGCTTTCCGAATTTGGAAATGATGTTCGTTTGAATGCCAATTTGTTTAAAAGAGTTAAAACGGTTTATGATTCAAAAGCAGGTTTGAATTTAACGCCTGAACAAATCACTTTATTGGATAAAAAATACAAGAGTTTTTCTAGAAACGGAGCCAATTTATCCGAAGAAAAGAAAAATCAATTGCGTGAAATAGACAAGGAATTATCCAAGATAAGTCTGGAATTTGGTGAAAATGTCTTGGCCGAGACGCATGCTTTTCAATTGCATATTACAGATGAAAAAGACCTTTCCGGTTTACCTGAAGGAACGATTGAAGCTGCAAAGGAAATAGCAAAAAGTCAAGAAAAAGAAGGTTGGATTTTCACGCTGGATTATCCAAGTTACGTTCCGTTTTTGACGTATGCTGATAATCGTGAATTGCGTAAGAAAATGGCGATTGCCTTTGGAGCAAAAGGCTTCCAGAAAAACAAACACGACAACGAGCAAATTGTATTGGACATTGCACGATTGCGTTTTGAACGTGCTAAATTGCTAGGTTATGCTTCGCACGCTCATTTTGTTTTGGAAGAAAGAATGGCGGAAAATCCTGAAAAGGTGAATACTTTTTTAAATAATCTTTTGGAAAAAGCGAAACCGTCTGCTTTGAAAGAATTTGAGCAATTATCACAATTTGCAAAGAATTTGGACGGAATTGAGACTTTGGAAAAATGGGACGGAGCCTATTATTCGGAAAAATTAAAACAGCAATTGTTTAATTTGGATGATGAAAAACTGAAGCCTTACTTCAAACTAGAAAATGTCTTGGAAGGTGCTTTCACGGTTTCCAATAAATTATTTGGTTTGACTTTCGTCGAAGTAAACGATGTTGAAAAATACAATCTAGATGTAAAAACGTATGAAGTAAAAGACATCAAAGGTGATTTGGTTTCGATTTTTTATGCTGATTTCTTCCCTCGAAAAGGCAAACGAAATGGTGCCTGGATGACTTCCTATAAATCGCAATATGTTTTAGGCGGAAATAACGAAAGGCCTCACGTTTCGATAGTTTGTAATTTTACAAAACCAACGGAAACAAAACCATCTTTATTGACTTTTAATGAAGTAACGACATTATTCCACGAATTTGGTCACGCTTTGCACGGAATGTTAGCCGATACGGTTTATCCAAGTTTATCGGGAACAAGCGTTTATTGGGATTTTGTGGAATTGCCTAGCCAGATTTTTGAAAATTGGTGTTACGAACCGGAAGCTTTGGCTTTGTTTGCCCATCATTATGAAACCGGAGAAGTGATCCCGACGGAATACATCCAAAAGATCAAGGAAAGTGCGAGTTTCCAAGAAGGTTTGGCTACGATGCGACAATTGAGTTTCGGATTGCTCGATATGGCTTGGCACGGACAAGACCCAACTGGTATCACTTCCATCAAGGATTTTGAAACCGAACAATTCGCTTCTACAAAATTATATCCTGATGTGGCAGAAAATGCAATGAGTACGTCGTTTTCGCACATTTTTCAGGGTGGTTATTCTTCGGGATATTACAGCTATAAATGGGCTGAGGTTTTGGATGCCGATGCTTTTGAATATTTTAAAGAGCAAGGCATTTTCAATTCGGAAGTGGCACAGAAATTCAAGGAAAATGTACTTTCAAAAGGTGGCACCGAACATCCGATGGTTTTGTACAAACGCTTCCGCGGAAGCGAACCGAAACCGGATGCTTTGCTGAAAAGAGCAGGGTTGTTGAAGAATTAGCAGACACCTTAGACTGCTTGACTTTTAGACTTCTTAGATTTTTAGACTATAAAAAAATGGATTGTTAGACTCCACGTTCTGGCAATCCATTTTATTTTAAAATAAGTTTCAAATATTTTTGAAACTTTAAAAATAAAGTTATACATTTGAACTATGGAATTCAAGGAAGCAAAAAATAAATTCATTCAAACCTGGGGAGCTTTAGGTTCTCAGTGGGGAATCAATAAAACGATGGCACAAATTCACGCCTTGTTGATGGTTTCGCCAGAGGCACTTTCGATGGAAGAAATTATGGAAGAATTGTTGATTTCCAGAGGTAACGCCAGTATGAATTTACGTGCCTTGATGGATTGGGGAATTGTGTACAAGGAATACAAATCAGGAGAACGAAAAGAGTTTTTTACAGCTGAAAAGGACTTGGATGAATTGGCTGTAAAAATTGCACAGGAAAGAAGCAAAAGAGAAATCAAGCCTGCTTTGAAAGTTTTGAAGGATGTTTCTTCAATCGATAAAACCAAATCTGCCGAAACCAAACATTTTGTGGAACAGACTTCAAAATTATACGGTTTCGTCTTGAAAGCCGATAATATGATTGACAAGGTGACCGAATTCAAAGACAATTGGATTGGTCGTTTGGTGATGAAGATTATGAAATAGTTTTTATCAGATGAAAAATAAACCTTTAAAAAATTATTCAATGAGACCGATAAAGAATAATATTAGTCATCGAATTAAATAAAAAAATTTGATTGAATGTTTCAATTTTTTCTGAAAGTTTAAAAAATTTATAGATATGAAAACGATAAAATACATTAACACATTTGCAATATCACTTCCAATCATTCTAGCACTAATTGGAATAATTATCAATGATACTACTGGAAATTATTTTGGATATGCTTTATTTTCAACAATGCTAACCGGATTTTTACAAGTAATGTTAGGCTTGACTTTATTTTTCACAAATACAAACAACAAACCAATAACTATATATTTATCAGCGGTAGTATTGTTTTTTTTACTCTGGTATTTGAACACCAATTTCATTGATTATGACGTACTTAACTACTGTTTATTCGCAGCACCACCAATTCTTGCTGTTTATCTATCTCTCATAATTTATAAAAAAGAAAAATTATGAACCTCAACATCATTGGCTATATCATTTTCCTACTTATCACCATTTACATCATTGTAGTTGTTGGAAAAATATGCTACCGGAATGGAAACATATTTGTCTTAGAACTCATCCCGAATCACAAAGAACTGTGCCAGCAAATCAATAAGATTCTTTTAATCAGTTATTATCTCATCAATATTGGTTATTGTTCAATGAATTTGATAAGTTGGTCGAACATTACAAACAGTACCGAATTAGTAGCCATCATCGCTTCAAAAACTGCAATCATAGTTGCTATTCTGGCTGTCTTACATTACTTAAACATTTTCATCCTAACGAATTACATTCAAAAATTAATCAAATAAATCTTTAAATTCTACATTATGGAAACTTCAAAAATTTTAATCGGTTATTGTATTTATTTACCAATTGCATTATTCCTGACTTACTTTGTTTCTAAAACACTTTTTAAAAACGGAAAGATATTTATGCTGGATATTTTTAGAGGTCGAGAAGAAATTGCCGAAGCGACAAACAAACTTTTCGAGACGGGTTTTTACCTTTTGAACATTGGTTTTGCCTTGATGATTTTAGAAATGAATTTATACGAAAATAATTATCAGGTTTTAATTGAAGCGTTGAGTTATAAAATTGGGGGATTTTCTATCTATCTTGGCGTGATGTTATTCTTTAACTTGTATTTTTTCTTTAGAGGAAAAAGGAAAGCGCGAGAAGCACAAATGACAACAACTGAGAAAATCGTTTTTAAAGCATAACTTAAAACTGATTTCAATCCTGCAAGGTTTTTAAACCTTGTAGGATTCTATTTTATATTTGATAAAATTATGACAAAAATCCAAATCACCACAACCATAAGCGCTCCAATCGAAACCGTTTTTAATCTCTCTAGAAACATCGATATTCATTTGCTCACGACACAACAAACCAATGAAAAGGCAATTGCTGGCAGAACTTCGGGATTGATTGAGTTGAATGAAACCGTAACATGGCGAGGCAAACATTTTGGTTTTTATCAAAACCATAAAAGCATCATTCCAAAGATGGATTTTCCAATTTATTTTGTGGATGAAATGCTCGAAGGAAGCTTCAAATCGTTCCGCCACGAACATTCTTTTAAATTTGAAGATGGCAAAACAATTATGAGCGATGACATTTTCTATGAAGCGCCTTTTGGAATTTTCGGAAAGCTTTTCGATACGATAATTCTTGAAAAATACATGACTTCGTTTATCAAAAAAAGGAATGAAATTATAAAGAATCTAGCCGAAAATCCACAGTAAGAACAGCCAGAAAACCGGAATAGTTTCCACCCAAAAAGAAGTGTAATATTTGGAACGTTTTTCATTTGCAAAAATCATAAACATAGCCGTTACGATTACTAAAATTGCATTTATCAAAAGCTGATTTGCATCAACGGTCGTCTTCAAAAATTCCAAGAAGTAAAGGGGAAACAATAATAGAATCCCTAGAGTCTTGGTCTTTCTTACTCCGATTTTCTGCGGAACGGTTTCCAAAGCTGGGTCATCCGTTCTCAAATCGATTATTTCAAAGATTAATATCAGAATGATGACCAACAGAAAACGTTGGCAACATTTTAGAATTACGTCCGAAAAAACAGCTGTTCCAGCATTCATCAACGGCAATAAAGTGGTCACTCCCGACCAGCAAATCGCTACAATATAAATCTTGACACCACTCCAATTTCTGATATTTTTCTTCTGTGAAAAGACAGGAACCGTGTATAAAAATGTCAATCCGAAGAAAATAATAGCGGTAATTTGGGTTATGCTTTCCAAACAAAAAAAGAAATAAGCTGAAGCTAAAAGTGAAAGCAAACTCAAAACGGCAATGGCTTTCAATTCATCCCACAATGGTTTGTTGTTTCTGAAAAAAGCTTCGTATTTGATAAAGTTGTATCCGAAAATGGTTCCAAAAAAAGCAAAACCTGCCATTGGCAAATCTAATGGATTCTGGAACATGTGGTTGGTCATCAAAACCAATGATAGTACCGCCAAAGCAACATGTATGCTTCCATTAAGATAAAAATCGAATACTTGCCTGATACTCTTCATACTTACAAAAATAACGAATCCAACAAAAATCACTACTAAAACTTTAAAAAATCACAAAAAACGAGTTTAAAAACATATTTAAATTTATTATTTATGAGTAAATTTGTGCCTCAAAAAACAACCTACGATTTTTATATGAAAACAGATGCTTTTGCTTTAAGACATATCGGTCCAAGAGAAAATGATTTACAACACATGTTGCATACGATTGGTGCTGAATCGATAGAGCAATTAATATATGAAACGCTTCCAGATGACATCCGTTTGAAAGCGCCTTTGAACCTTGAACCTGCCTTGACAGAATATGAGTTTTTAAACCACATCCAACAATTAGGAAATAAAAATAAGGTATTCAAGTCGTATATCGGTTTGGGATATCATCCTGCAATTGTACCTGCTGCAATTCAACGAAATGTTTTTGAAAACCCGGGATGGTACACGGCTTATACTCCGTATCAGGCTGAAATTGCACAAGGTCGTCTCGAAGCATTGTTGAATTACCAAACCACGGTTATTGAACTTTCTGGAATGGAAATTGCAAATGCCTCTCTTTTGGATGAAGGTACCGCTGCCGCTGAAGCAATGGCATTACTTTTTGATGTTAGAACGAGAGATCAAAAGAAAAACAACGTAAATAAATTTTTCGTTTCAGAAGAAATTTTACCACAGACATTATCGGTTTTAGAAACACGTTCTACTCCAATCGGGGTTGAATTGGTGATTGGAAACCACGAAGAGTTTGATTTCGGAAATGATTTCTTCGGAGCGATTCTACAATATCCTGGAAAATTCGGTCAGGTTTACGACTATGCCGGATTTATTTCAAAAGCAAAATCAAATGACATCAAAGTAGCGGTTGCTGCTGATATTTTAAGTTTGGTTCGATTGACTTCTCCTGGAGAATTGGGAGCTGATGTGGTAGTTGGAACTACACAACGTTTCGGAATTCCGATGGGTTATGGTGGTCCTCACGCCGCTTTTTTTGCTACAAAAGAAGAATACAAGAGAAGTATGCCGGGAAGAATCATAGGAGTAACGGTTGATACCAATGGAAATCGTGCACTTCGTATGGCTTTGCAAACACGCGAACAGCATATTAAACGTGAAAAAGCGACTTCAAATATTTGTACGGCTCAAGTACTTTTGGCAGTTATGGCTGGAATGTATGCGGTTTATCACGGTCCAAAAGGATTGGAATATATTGCAGATAAAGTTCACGC
Organism: Flavobacterium sp. PLA-1-15; assembly: GCF_049060005.1. Lineage (NCBI taxonomy): Bacteria > Pseudomonadati > Bacteroidota > Flavobacteriia > Flavobacteriales > Flavobacteriaceae > Flavobacterium > Flavobacterium sp. PLA-1-15. Next base: position 54,826 of record NZ_JBMGQS010000023.1, read on the forward strand.
TTCGGCTGTAACTACTGCAGAGGCTTTAAATAAGTTAGGCGTTTACCAAACTAACACGGCTTTCTTCGATACCATCGTTGTAAAAGCGGATGCTAAAAAAGTAAAAGCGATTGCCGAACAAAACGAAGTAAACTTCTATTACATTGACAACGATACGATTTCGATTTCATTCAACGAAACGACTTCCATTTCAGACATCAATACCATCCTTTCTATTTTCGCAGAAGCAGTAGGAAAAGAAGTTATAAAAGTTTCTGAATTGACCAATCAAACCAATTATCCAGATGCAGTAGCGAGAACCAGCACATTCTTGACACACGATGTTTTCAACAAACACCATTCTGAAACAGCTTTGATGCGTTACATCAAAATGTTGGAAAGAAAAGATTTGGCCTTGAATCATTCTATGATTTCATTAGGTTCTTGTACAATGAAATTGAATGCTGCTGCGGAAATGTTGCCATTGAGTATGCCAAACTGGAACAGCATTCACCCATTTGCTCCAGTAGAACAAGCTCAAGGTTACCAATTGATGCTTAAAAAATTAGAACAACAATTGAACGTTGTAACTGGTTTTGCAGGAACAACTTTACAGCCTAATTCTGGTGCTCAAGGAGAATATGCTGGTTTGATGGTGATACGTGCTTACCACCATTCTCGTGGCGATTTCCACAGAAATGTATGTTTGATTCCAGCTTCGGCTCACGGAACAAACCCAGCTTCGGCAGCTTTGGCAGGAATGCAAATTATCGTAACCAAAACAATGGAAAACGGTAATATTGATGTGGAAGATTTAAGAGCAAAAGCAATCGAGCACAAAGATAATTTGTCTTGCTTGATGGTAACCTATCCTTCTACCCACGGTGTTTACGAAGCTTCGATTATTGAAATTACAAAACTGATCCACGAAAACGGTGGACAAGTTTATATGGATGGTGCCAATATGAATGCTCAAGTTGGATTGACAAATCCTGCTACAATTGGAGCGGACGTTTGCCACTTGAACTTACACAAAACATTCGCAATTCCTCACGGAGGTGGCGGACCTGGTGTTGGGCCAATCTGTGTTGCAGAACACTTGGTTCCATTCTTGCCAACAAACCCAGTCATTCCAACTGGTGGTGAAAATGCTATTTCTGCTATTTCTGCTGCACCTTGGGGTTCTGCTTTGGTTTGCTTGATTTCTTACGGATACATCACAATGCTTGGAGCTGAAGGTTTGACCGATGCTACAAGATATGCAATCTTAAATGCAAATTATATCAAAGCAAGATTAACAGGTCACTACGATACTTTATATTCAGGAGAAATGGGTCGTGCCGCTCACGAAATGATCATCGAATGCCGTCCGTTTAAGGAAAAAGGAATCGAAGTAACCGATATTGCAAAACGTTTGATGGACTATGGTTTCCACGCGCCAACGGTATCTTTCCCGGTTGCTGGAACGTTGATGATTGAGCCTACGGAAAGTGAAAACTTGGAAGAGTTGGATCGTTTCTGTGACGCGATGATTTCTATCAGAAAAGAAATTGAAGCAGCTACTTCAAGCGATAAAAATAACGTTTTGAAAAATGCTCCTCATACTTTGGCAATGTTGACTGCTGATACTTGGGATTTCCCTTATACCAGAGAAGCTGCGGCATTTCCTTTGGAATACATTTCAGACAACAAATTCTGGCCATCCGTTAGAAGAGTGGACGATGCTTATGGGGACAGAAACTTAATCTGTTCTTGTGCTCCAATCGAAGCCTATATGGAAAACTAAGATTTTATGTTTAGATAAATAAAACCCTTTCAGAGCATTTTCTCCGAAAGGGTTTTTTCTTAAAAAAAATTTTATGAAAGACATTGAAAATAAAGACGATCTCTATCTTCTGGTAGATGAATTCTATAAAAAACTCCTCGCCGATGCATCAATTAGCTATGTTTTTACGGATGTCGTAAAGATAAAACTGGAAGAACATTTGCCTATTTTGGTTACTTTTTGGTCGCAATCTTTGTTCAACACGGGTGGATATTTCAATAATCTTACACAAATTCATTTGGATATCAGCAAAAAGGAATATCTATCGTCTGAGCTATATAAAATCTGGCTCAACCATTTCAACACTACTGTAAATGAACTGTTTGAGGGCCCAAATGCCGAAAAAATTATCACGCAAGCCTTGAGCATTGCTACGGTTATGGAAATAAAAACA
>NZ_JBMGQS010000024.1:0-52629 GCF_049060005.1 Flavobacterium sp. PLA-1-15
CCAAAATCTTGGATTTACTGCGAAAAACAACTAAAAGAAATCAATGCTTTTACTTTCGAAAATTGGAAAGAGCGTTTGTTTCTAGAGCGTCTCGAACGCAAGTCATTTCCGATACAGGACTTATTCGAAACTTTAGATAAGGATTGGGAAGCAGTTTTGTTTTGCCTCTTGGCGAAAAACTTCGGCTTAAATACCAATGGTGAAAGTTTTCTTAAAATTGCCACTTCAATTCCTTTTACAGTCATCAGAAAAGAGAATACTGAAGTTGAAAACATAGAAGCCTTGCTTTTTGGAAGGTCGGGTTTGCTAGATGTGGAAAAGGAAGATAATTATTTTCACGATTTAAAATTCCGGTATTTTTATTTGCTTCATAAATATCAGATTGAAAAAACGACTATCGCTCCGTTGCAGTTTTTTAAACATCGACCGGATAATTTTCCAACGATACGTCTTTCGCAGTTTGCCAATTTGTATTTCAATCAGCATAATTTGTTCTCAAAATTAATGGCTGTAAAAAAGGCAAAAGATATTTATTCGCTTCTTGATGTCACTGTTTCTCCTTACTGGCAGACACATTACCAGTTTGACAAGGAAAGTCCGAAGAAGAAAAAACAACTTTCAAAATCGTTCATCGATTTGATTATCATCAATACGATAATTCCAATTCAGTTTACCTATTACAAAAACCAAAACAAAGAAGTCTATGAAAATCTTATTGAATTGTCAAATGAAATTGCCCGGGAAAGCAACGCCATAATTGAAAAATTTTCCTCTTTCGGAATCAAATCCGAAAATGCTTTTTCCACACAGGCCTTATTGCAACTCAAGAATGAATATTGCAACAAGGGCAAGTGTTTGGAATGTGCCATCGGAACAGAACTTTTAAAAAACTAATCTGCTTTTAATTAAATTCCTTAATTTTACCATCCAAAGTAAAACAAATGTCATTCGTAATTAGGCTAAAATATTTCTTCGAAAAGCACGGCTTTAATGCAACATCTCGTTTGGCAGATAAATTAGGAATGCGTGCCAGTAGCGTGCGTTTATTCTTCATCTACATATCTTTTGTAACTGCAGGCCTTTGGTTTGGAGTCTATTTAACTTTGGCTTTCTGGATAAAACTTAAGGATTTAATTAGGGCAAAACGCACGTCGGTATTCGATTTGTAAAAAATTATTGCTATGATAAAATCTTTTTTAAAGTTTTCGCGAATGGAGCGAAACGGAATTCTTATGCTTTTTTGCATCATCATCATAATTCAGCTTTTCTATTTTTTTAGCGATTTTTCTATTTCTGAAAAAATTGACCCTGCGAAACAAAAATGGATTGCCTTACAAACAAATGTGGATTCTTTGAAGGTTGAAAAGCAAAATTATGTTCCGAAGATTTATCCTTTCAATCCAAATTTTATAACTGATTTTAAAGGATACAAACTAGGAATGTCGGTTGAAGAAATTGATAGGTTGTTGGCTTTCCGAAAAACCAATCGATATGTGAATTCTGCCGAAGAATTCCAGCAAGTGACGTTGATTTCTGATTCATTGTTAAAGACAATGTCGCCTTATTTTAAATTTCCAGATTGGGTCAAGAACAAGAAGAACAAGCAATTTGTTGATTATTCAAAATCAAAATTTGATAAGAAACCTAAAATTGTGGTGATGGATATTAATGAAGCCACTCAGGAAGATTTGATCAAAGTTTACGGAATCGGCCCTGCACTTTCTGAAAGGATTTTAAAAGAGAAAGAAAAGTTTGGTGCTTTTATGACGATGGAACAGATGGAACATATTTGGGGGCTTTCGCCCGAAGTGATTGAAAATTTGAACAAGCGTTTTGAAATTAAAACTGTTCCGAATATTAAAAAAGTCAACATCAATTCCGCTTCAATAAAGGAGCTCAGCCTTTTTCCATATTTCAGATATGCCTTAGCAAAAGAGATTGTGATTTATAGAAGTATGCATGGAGATATAAAATCGTCCGAAGATTTAAAGAAAATCAAAGGTTTCCCGATAGAAAAAGTAAACGTAATTGAAAAGTATTTGAATTATTGAATTTGTTTGAAAGGTTAAACTTGCTATAAAATTGCGAAATCAACAAACATTAATCGCTTTTCTGTTTAAAATAAAAAAATAAATGCCTTATATTTGAAATTCCAAAAAATAAAGATAAAATACATCCTAAATATTTATATGAATTCAATATACTTTACAGAAGAACACGAATCGTTTAGAAAGAGTTTTCAAGATTTTTTACAAAAAGAAGTTGTGCCTCACATTGAAAAATGGGAAAAGACAGGAACAATTGAACGCTTTATTTGGAAAAAATTCGGTGAAATGGGCTTCTTCGGTATCAATTATCCGGAAGCTTATGGAGGTATGAACTTGGATTTGTTCTATACAGTAGTTTTTTTAGAAGAACTTCAAAAAATTAAATCATCTGGTTTCGCCGCTGCAATGTGGGCCCATGCTTATTTGGCTCAGACACACTTAAATGCTGAAGGCGATGAAAGAATCAAACAAGAGTATTTGGCGCCAAGCATTGCTGGAGAAAAAATTGGCGCTTTGTGTATCACCGAGCCTTTTGGAGGTAGTGATGTTGCAGGAATGCGTACAACTGCAGTAAAAAGAGGTGACAAATATGTCATCAATGGATCTAAAACTTTTATCACAAATGGTGTTTATGCAGATTATTATGTTGTTGCCGCAAAAACAAATCCAGAAGCTGGAAATAAAGGAATTACAATGTTCTTGGTGGATGCAAATACAAAAGGAATATCGGCTACAAAATTAGATAAATTAGGATGGAGAGCTTCTGATACGGCAGAAATTTCATTTGATAATGTAGAGATTCCAGCAGAAAATTTAATGGGTGAGGAAGGAAAAGGTTTTCCATACATCATGCAACATTTTGCATTAGAAAGATTAATTATGGCCATCAATGCTCATGCTAGAGCGGAGTATGCAATTGAATATACAATAGGATATATGTCCGAACGTGAGGCTTTTGGAAAAACAATTGATAAATTTCAAGCATTGCGTCACACAATTGTGGAGCATGCTACTGACGTAGAACACTGTAAAATATTTAATTATGCAGCTGTTGCCCGATTGAATCAAAAGGAATACGTGGTTAAAGAAGCAACAATGGCGAAATTGAAATCTACAAAGGTAGCCGATGAAACCATCAATAGTTGCCTGCAAATGCTAGGTGGTTATGGTTATATGGAAGAATATCCGTTGGCGCGTTTATGGAGAGATAGCCGTTTAGGTCCTATTGGTGGCGGAACTTCGGAAATCCTGAAGGAAATTTTATCGAAAATGATAATCGATAATCAAAATTATAAACCGGCGGTAAAATAAATCGTAATTCATAAGCCATAATCAAAAAATAGCATTACATTTGCACCCTTAACGAGAGGAGGTGTCATATTATGTTAATTATACCAATTAAAGACGGAGAAAATATCGATAGAGCATTAAAGCGCTATAAAAGAAAATTCGACAAAACAGGAACTGTGCGTCAATTAAGAGCACGTCAAGCGTTCACGAAACCTTCTGTTGTAAACAGAATGAAAATTCAGAAAGCGGCTTATATCCAAAACATGAAAGACAATTTAGAAAACTAAATCAAGTCTTTTGAGGAAAATGCAACCGTTAGTCATCAAAGTTTTATACTTTTGATGCTAACGGTTTTTTTATGGAAAATAATAAGCAAAAGTTTAAAGATTATTTGGAGAAGGAGAAAAATTATTCTCTTCATACTATTACTGCTTATTATAATGATTTGCTTGAGTTTGAAAAGTTCAATAAGGCTAATTTTGAGCAGGAAAATATTGATGAAGTCAATTATAGTCAAATCCGTAGCTGGATAGTGGAGATGGTTGATAATGGTATTTCGAATAGTTCGGTAAATCGAAAAATAGCTTCCTTAAAAGCTTATTATAAATTTCTTCTTAAGACGAGGCAAATAATTACAACTCCGCTTTTGAAGCATAAAGCTTTAAGATCTCCAAAAAAAATCCAAATCCCTTTTTCGGAAAAAGAATTGAATGATGTGCTTCATCATATCGTGTATCCCTCGGGTTTCGAAGGTCTGCGTGACAAGCTTGTGATTGATTTGTTTTATTCTACCGGAATTAGGAGGACTGAACTTATTCATTTAAAAATGATTAACATTGATTTGTCTAACAATACGCTAAAGGTGTTGGGTAAAAGAAATAAGGAGCGGATCCTGCCGATTTTGCCAATAATTTCTAAACAAATTCAAGTCTATATTTGTGAACGAGCTAATTTAGAAGTAATTGCCAATCCTGAGTTTTTGTTCCTCACAAAAAAAGGCGTTAAATTGAATGATTCTCTTGTTTATCGTTTAATAAATAACTACTTTAGTAATGTCTCCGAGAAGGTAAAAAAGAGTCCGCATATTTTGCGGCATACCTTTGCGACTCATCTTCTAAACAACGGAGCCGACTTAAATTCAGTTAAAGAATTATTAGGGCACTCTAGTCTGGCATCGACGCAAGTTTATACTCATAATAGTTTAAGTGAGTTGCAAAAAGTCTACAAAGATGCGCATCCTAGAAATAGATAATAATTCGAAAAATGTATAACCAATTAAAATATCGATTATGAAGGTAAATGTTCACGCAGTTAACTTTAATGTTGACGGAAAATTAGTAGATTTTATTCAAGAACGAATGGATAAGTTGGAGAAATATTATGATAAAGTAGTGTCGTCGGATGTATTTCTCAAGGTTGAAAAAACAAGTGAAAAAGAAAACAAGATAGTAGAGATAAAAATTCACGTTCCGGGAGATGATTTCATGGTAAAAAAACAATGCAAAACATTTGAAGAAGCGGCTGAACAATCTGCAGAAGCGTTAGAGCGTTTATTGGTAAAAAGAAAAGAAAAAATTAGAACACATATTTAAAATAAATTTTTTATTAAAAATGTTTTGATTAAAAAACAAAAAGATATACATTTGCAGTCCGTTAGAAATAGCGGACTTTTTTTATTGTATTTGCCAGCGTAGCTCAGTTGGCTAGAGCAGCTGATTTGTAATCAGCAGGTCGTGGGTTCGAGTCCCTCCGCCGGCTCAAATAAATGACAGGTTGTGTCAAGGAAAGCAATTTAAGAAGTAGGGGAGATACTCAAGCGGCCAACGAGGGCAGACTGTAAATCTGCTGTGAGAACTTCGCAGGTTCGAATCCTGCTCTCCCCACTAAAAGAAGTTAAGGTTTTGGATTGAAGGTTTTTATGAAAAATCTAAATTCAAAAGTCTAAAATCAAAACTCTCTGCCGACTTAGCTCAGGGGTAGAGTGCTTCCTTGGTAAGGAAGAGGTCACGGGTTCAATTCCCGTAGTTGGCTCAATAAGTAAGAATTTGAACACTAATATATAACTAAGATTAAAAATTAAGTAAAATGGCAAAAGAAAATTTTAGTCGTACCAAGCCACACCTTAACATAGGTACTATTGGACACGTAGATCACGGAAAAACTACTTTGACTGCAGCAATCTCTAAAGTATTAACTGAAGCAGGTTTTTCTAAAACAGGTGCTAAATCTTTCGACCAGATTGATAACGCTCCAGAAGAAAAAGAAAGAGGTATTACTATTAATACATCTCACGTAGAGTATGAAACAGCTAACCGTCACTACGCTCACGTTGACTGTCCAGGTCACGCGGATTACGTAAAAAACATGGTTACTGGTGCTGCTCAAATGGATGGAGCTATCTTAGTTGTAGCTGCTACAGACGGACCAATGCCACAAACACGTGAGCACATCCTTTTGGGTCGTCAGGTAGGTATTCCTAGAATGGTTGTTTTCATGAACAAAGTGGATATGGTTGATGATGCTGAGCTTTTAGAGCTAGTTGAAATGGAAATCAGAGACTTGTTGTCTTTCTACGAGTATGATGGAGATAACGGACCAGTTGTTCAAGGTTCTGCTTTAGGTGGATTGAATGCTGATCCAAACTGGGTTCCTAAAATTCTTGAATTGATGGAAGCTGTTGATAACTGGATCGAAGAGCCGGTTCGTGATACTGCAAAACCATTCTTGATGCCAGTTGAAGACGTATTTACAATTACAGGTCGTGGAACTGTTGCTACAGGTCGTATCGAAACTGGTATTGCTAATACAGGTGATGCTGTTGAAATCATCGGTATGGGAGCTGACAAATTGACTTCTACTATTACAGGAGTTGAGATGTTCCGTAAAATCCTTGACAGAGGTGAAGCTGGAGATAACGTAGGTTTGTTGTTGAGAGGTATTGATAAAGAATCTATCAAAAGAGGAATGGTTATCATTAAGCCAGGATCAGTAAAACCACACGCTAAATTCAAAGCTGAGGTTTATATCTTGAAAAAAGAAGAAGGTGGTCGTCACACGCCATTCCACAATAACTACCGTCCACAGTTCTACGTACGTACAACTGACGTAACAGGAGTTATTTCTTTACCAGAAGGTGTAGAGATGGTAATGCCAGGTGATAACTTGACTATCAATGTTGCTTTGTTAAGCCCAATCGCGATGAGTGTTGGTTTACGTTTCGCTATCCGTGAAGGTGGTAGAACTGTAGGTGCTGGACAGGTAACTGAAATCGTAGAATAATTATTCTATAAATATACAAAACCAGTGTCGTGAAGACGACACTGGTTTTTAATAAACGGGCGTAGTTCAAGGGTAGAATAGCGGTCTCCAAAACCGTTGATGGGGGTTCGAATCCCTCCGCCCGTGCAATAAAACAAAATTATAATGAAAGTTGTTAATTACATATCAGAAGCATTTGTTGAATTAAAATCAAATGTAACGTGGCCTGAATGGGCAGAAGTACAACGTCTTACAATTGTAGTTGCTGTTTTTTCAGTATTATTCGCCTTGGCAACATGGGGAGTTGATGAAGTTTTTGCAAAAGCATTAGCTGGTTTTTTTAATTGGATTAAAGCTTAATTTGTGATGACAGACAGTAATGTGAAAAAATGGTACGTTGTTAGAGCAGTAAGCGGACAAGAAAATAAAGTGAAAGCCTACATCGAAACTGAAATCAGTAGATTGGGAATGAGCGACTATATTTCTCAAGTTCTTGTACCAACTGAAAAAGTGGTTCAGGTTCGTGAAGGGAAAAAAATTACAAAAGACAGGGTTTATTTTCCTGGGTATGTAATGATAGAAGCAAATCTTGCTGGTGAAATACCTCATATTATCAAGTCTATTACAGGTGTAATTGGGTTTTTGGGTGAAGTTAAAAACGGAGATCCAGTTCCATTAAGATTATCAGAAGTAAATAGAATGTTAGGGAAAGTAGATGAATTGGCTGTTAAGACCGATACGCATGCAATTCCTTTCAACATCGGAGAAACAATCAAGGTTATTGATGGTCCTTTCAATGGTTTCAATGGAACGGTTGAGAAAATCAATGAAGAAAAGCGTAAACTTGAAGTAATGGTGAAAATTTTCGGAAGAAAGACACCTTTGGAATTGAGTTTTATGCAAGTTGAGAAAGTATAATTTTTTGTTACACACATATTATAATAACCGCATCAATCGCTTCCAATTGATAGATGTAAAAATTTAAGAAATGGCTAAAGAAATTAGTAAAGTAGTTAAACTACAAGTTAAGGGAGGTGCTGCGAACCCGTCGCCACCGGTTGGACCTGCTTTGGGAGCTGCTGGTGTTAACATCATGGAATTCTGTAAGCAATTTAATGCTAGAACCCAGGATAAAGCCGGCAAAGTTTGCCCTGTGCAAATTACAGTTTATAAAGACAAATCATTTGATTTTGTTGTAAAAACTCCACCAGCTGCTGTCCAGTTAATGGAAGCTGCAAAGCTAAAGTCTGGATCAGGTGAGCCTAATCGTAAAAAAGTAGCAAACGTGTCTTGGGATGTAATCAAGACTATTGCTGAAGACAAAATGGCTGATTTAAATGCATTCACTATCGAGTCTGCTATGAGCATGATCGCAGGAACAGCTAGATCAATGGGTATAACTGTAACTGGAGATTCTCCTTTAAAATAAGAGAAACATGGCAAAATTGACAAAAAAGCAAAAAGAGGCTGCTTCAAAAATTGAAAAGAACAAATTGTATTCTTTGAAAGATGCTTCTGCATTGATCAAAGAAGTTGCTTCTGCAAAATTTGACGAGTCTGTAGATATCGCAGTAAAATTGGGTGTAGATCCAAGAAAAGCAAACCAAATGGTAAGAGGTGTAGTAACATTACCTCACGGAACTGGTAAAGATGTAAGAGTTTTGGCTCTTGTAACTCCAGATAAAGAAGCTGAAGCAAAAGCTGCTGGAGCTGACCACGTAGGTTTGGATGACTATTTGCAAAAAATCAAAGACGGTTGGACAGATATTGATGTAATCATCACTATGCCAGCTGTTATGGGTAAATTAGGACCATTAGGTAGAGTTTTAGGACCAAGAGGTCTTATGCCAAACCCTAAGACAGGTACTGTTACTATGGATGTTGCGAAAGCAGTTCAAGAAGTAAAAGCTGGTAAAATCGACTTTAAAGTTGATAAAACTGGTATCGTTCATGCAGGAATCGGAAGAGTTTCATTTGGAGCTGATATGATTACCGAAAATGCGCATGAAATTATTCAAACATTAATCAAAATGAAACCAACTGCAGCGAAAGGTACTTACATTAAAAGTATCCACATCTCATCAACAATGAGTCCTGCTATAGCTTTAGATCCTAAAGCTGTATAATTGGTAGTTAAAAATTTTTAGTATGACTAGAGAAGAAAAATCAATCGCGATTGAAGATTTAACTGCACAGTTAGCCGGTACAAATGTTGTTTATGTAGCAGACATTTCTGGATTAAATGCAGAAACTACTTCAAACTTAAGAAGAGCTTGTTTTAAAGCAGGTATCAAATTAGAAGTTGTTAAGAACACTTTGCTTGAAAAAGCAATGGAAGCTTCTGATAAGGAGTATGGTGATTTGCCATCTATCTTGAAAGGTAATACATCTATTTTCCTTTCTGATACGGCTAATGCTCCAGCAAAAATTATTAAAGAGTTCCGTAAAAAATCAGATAAGCCAGTTCTAAAAGGAGCTTTCATCAACTCTGAAATTTACATCGGAGATAACTTATTAGATTCATTAGCTTCGCTTAAATCTAAAGAAGAGGTTATTGGAGAAATCATCGGATTACTTCAATCTCCAGCTCAAAGAGTTATTTCTGCTCTTAAAAACCAATTCAAAGACGAGGAGGTTGCTTAATTCTTCTGAATTAAGTTTAGAAAACGCGCACAATAATAAATTATATTTTACAAATCATTTTAAACGATAGAAAAAATGGCAGATTTGAAACAATTCGCAGAACAATTAGTTAACTTGACAGTTAAAGAAGTTAACGATTTAGCAACAATATTAAAAGACGAGTATGGTATCGAACCAGCTGCAGCTGCTGTTGTAGTTTCAGGAGGTGGAGATGCTGGTGCTGCTGCTGAAGAGCAAACTGAATTTACAGTTGTTCTTAAAGAAGCTGGTGCTTCTAAATTAGCTGTAGTTAAAGCTGTAAAAGAACTTACAGGTTTAGGTCTTAAAGAAGCTAAAGACTTAGTTGACGGTGCTCCTGCAAACGTTAAAGAAGGTGTTTCTAAAGATGAGGCTGAAGGTCTTAAAAAATCATTAGAAGAGGCTGGAGCTGTAGTTGAGCTTAAATAATACTACCAGTTTTTGAAACAAGGTTTAGGTCTTGGACATGTTCCAATGACCTAAACCATTTTTCGTATAATAAAATTATATCCGGTTTTATTAGTCATTGAGTTGAATACGAAAAGCTTTTAATCCGTACGAAGAAAAAAATAGACTCCAACTTGGTTTATTTTTAAAGATGTACAGGTTATAAAAGAAAGTAAGGATTACTTAGTGTTTACACACAAAAAATCACTTTTTTTTAATCAAAATTTTGTCCATTGATGATAACAAATCAGACTGAAAGATTGAATTTTGCCTCCACAAAAAATATTCCTCAATATCCAGATTTCTTGGATATTCAGGTTAAATCTTTTAAGGATTTCTTCCAATTAGAAACGAAATCTGACGAAAGAGGCAACGAAGGGCTTTATAACACCTTCATGGAAAATTTTCCAATCACAGATACAAGAAATCAATTCGTTTTAGAATTTCTTGATTATTTTGTAGATCCACCACGTTATACTATTCAAGAATGTATTGAGAGAGGTCTTACCTATAGTGTGCCTTTAAAAGCAAGGTTAAAACTATATTGTACAGATCCAGAGCACGAGGATTTTGAAACAATTGTACAAGATGTTTATCTTGGAACAATTCCTTATATGACGCCAAGTGGTACGTTTGTTATCAATGGTGCTGAGCGTGTTGTTGTTTCGCAATTACACAGATCACCAGGTGTTTTCTTTGGACAATCATTCCACGCAAATGGAACCAAATTATATTCTGCCAGAGTAATTCCTTTTAAAGGATCATGGATAGAATTTGCTACCGATATCAACAGCGTAATGTATGCTTATATCGATAGAAAGAAAAAATTACCAGTTACTACTCTATTTAGAGCAATTGGTTTTGAAAGAGATAAAGATATCCTTGAAATATTTGACCTTGCTGAAGAAATCAAAGTTTCTAAAACAAGCTTGAAAAAATATGTAGGTAGAAAATTAGCTGCACGTGTATTGAATACTTGGCACGAAGATTTTGTGGACGAGGATACTGGTGAGGTAGTTTCTATCGAGCGTAACGAGATTATCCTTGATCGTGACACTATTATTGATAAAGATAATGTGGAAGAGATCATCGAGGCTAACGTTAAGTCTATCTTGTTGCACAAGGAAGATGCTAATCAAGCAGATTATGCAATCATCCACAACACGTTGCAAAAAGATCCAACAAACTCTGAAAAAGAAGCTGTTGAGCACATCTACCGTCAGTTGCGTAACGCAGAACCGCCTGATGAGGAAACTGCTCGTGGTATTATCGATAAATTGTTCTTCTCTGACCAACGTTACAACCTAGGTGAAGTAGGTCGTTACAGAATGAACAAGAAATTAAATCTTGATATCCCAATGGACAAGCAGGTCTTGACCAAAGAAGATATCATTACGATTGTAAAATACCTTATCGAATTGATCAACTCTAAAGCAGAGATTGATGATATCGATCACTTGTCAAACCGTCGTGTTAGGACAGTTGGTGAACAACTTTCTGCTCAATTCGGTGTAGGTTTGGCTCGTATGGCGAGAACCATCCGTGAGAGAATGAACGTTAGGGATAACGAGGTGTTTACACCAATTGATTTGATCAATGCTAAAACATTATCGTCGGTTATCAACTCTTTCTTTGGTACAAACCAGTTGTCTCAATTTATGGATCAAACGAATCCATTGGCTGAGATTACGCACAAGAGAAGATTGTCAGCACTTGGACCAGGTGGTCTTTCTAGAGAGAGAGCCGGATTTGAGGTGCGTGACGTTCACTATACACACTACGGTCGTTTATGTCCGATTGAAACACCAGAGGGTCCAAACATTGGTTTGATTTCATCTCTTGGAGTTTATGCGAAAGTAAACGGAATGGGATTCATCGAAACTCCATACCGTAAAGTAACAAACGGTAAAATTGATTTGGCTTCTGCTCCAGTATATTTAAGTGCTGAAGAGGAAGAAGGTAAAATGATTTCACAAGCAAATATTGAGATTGATGAAGATGGAACTATCCTTGCTGATAAGGTAATTGCCAGAGAAGAAGGCGATTTCCCTGTTGTGGATCCATCAAGCATTCACTATGCCGACGTTGCTCCTAACCAAATCGCATCTATTTCTGCATCGTTGATTCCTTTCTTGGAGCATGATGATGCGAACCGTGCGTTGATGGGATCAAACATGATGCGTCAGGCGGTACCATTGTTAAGACCAGAAGCTCCAATTGTGGGAACTGGTTTGGAAAGACAAGTAGCGTCTGATTCCAGAGTATTGATCAATGCTGAAGGTGACGGAACTGTTGAATATGTTGATGCTAATATCATAACGATTAAATACGACAGAACGGACGAAGAAAGAATGGTAAGTTTTGACCCAGATGAAAAAACTTATAATTTGATCAAATTCAGAAAAACCAACCAGAGTACTTCTATCAACTTGAAACCTATCGTAAGAAAAGGTGACCGAGTGAAATTAGGGCAAGTACTTTCTGAAGGTTATGCAACTCAAAACGGAGAGCTTGCTTTAGGTAGAAACCTTAAAGTAGCGTTTATGCCTTGGAAAGGGTACAACTTCGAGGATGCGATTGTAATTTCTGAAAAAGTAGTTCGTGATGATATCTTTACTTCTATCCACATTGATGATTATTCATTGGATGTTAGAGATACTAAATTAGGTAACGAAGAGTTAACGAATGATATTCCTAACGTTTCTGAAGAAGCTACTAAAGATTTGGATGAAAACGGTATGATCAGAATTGGAGCAGAGGTTAAGCCTGGCGACATTTTGATTGGAAAAATTACTCCAAAAGGAGAATCTGATCCAACTCCTGAAGAAAAACTTTTAAGAGCTATCTTCGGTGATAAAGCGGGTGATGTAAAAGATGCTTCATTGAAAGCTTCTCCATCATTGCACGGTGTTGTTTTGGATAAAAAATTATTCGCAAGAGCTGTAAAAGATAAACGTAAGCGAGGTAAAGACAAAGATGATTTGTCTTCACTTGAAATGGAGTTTGAAGTAAAATTTGTTGAATTGAAAGACAAATTGGTTGACAAACTTTTCGATATCGTAAACGGAAAAACTTCGCAAGGAGTTATGAATGATTTGGGTGAAGAAGTATTGCCAAAAGGTAAAAAATACACTCAAAAAATGTTGAACGCTGTTGAAGATTTCGCTCACTTGAGCAAAGGTCAATGGGTTGCAGATGATGAAACTAACAAGTTAGTTAATGATCTTATCCATAACTATAAAATCAAGTTGAATGATTTGCAAGGAGCTTTAAGAAGAGAGAAATTCACGATTACTGTTGGAGATGAATTGCCAGCTGGAATCTTGAAATTGGCTAAAGTCTACATCGCTAAGAAACGTAAGTTGAAAGTGGGTGATAAGATGGCAGGACGTCACGGTAACAAAGGTATTGTGGCTAGAATCGTTCGTCACGAAGATATGCCTTTCTTGGAAGATGGAACTCCTGTTGATATCGTGTTGAATCCACTTGGGGTACCTTCACGTATGAACATCGGTCAGATTTATGAAACAGTTCTAGGTTGGGCAGGTATGAACTTGGGTAGAAAATTTGCTACTCCAATTTTTGACGGTGCAACTTTGGATCAAATCAATGAATTGACGGACGAGGCTGGAATTCCACGTTTCGGACACACCTATCTTTATGATGGTGGTACTGGAGAGCGTTTCCACCAAGCAGCAACAGTTGGAGTTATCTATATGTTGAAACTTGGACACATGGTTGACGATAAGATGCACGCACGTTCAATCGGACCATACTCGTTGATTACGCAACAACCACTTGGAGGTAAGGCTCAATTTGGAGGTCAGCGTTTTGGAGAGATGGAGGTTTGGGCACTTGAGGCTTATGGAGCTTCAAGTACGCTACGTGAAATCTTAACGGTTAAGTCGGATGACGTAATTGGTAGAGCGAAAACTTACGAAGCAATTGTTAAGGGTGAAACTATGCCAGAACCAGGATTGCCTGAGTCATTCAACGTATTGATGCACGAATTGAAAGGTCTAGGTTTAGATCTTAGATTAGAAGAGTAATAAGTATTCAGTGATCAGTGTTCAGTAATAGTTGAAAGACTTAAGCTGGGCACTGATTGCTTTAATAAAGTTTTTAGAGGATTTATACCCGTAAACCGTTCCGATTTTTTATAAAATTAATTTTATAACTAGCGCTTCAAGATGAAAGAGGCTTGAGGTTTAGAGAAGTAATCCGAGGTAGTGTGGAAGTTGAAAGTTTACTTTCTGCTGAAACGAAATTCAATTTTTAATTGCAATAAATCAATAGTAAAAACTATTATGATGAATAACAGAAATAATAAAGACAAGAACCAAGTTAAAAGGTTCGACAAAATTTCGATTGGACTTGCTTCTCCAGAATCTATTCTTGCTGAGTCAAGAGGTGAGGTTTTGAAGCCGGAAACCATCAACTATAGAACACACAAACCAGAGCGTGACGGACTTTTCTGTGAAAGAATCTTCGGACCAGTAAAAGATTTCGAGTGTGCTTGTGGTAAATATAAAAGAATCCGCTACAAAGGTATCGTTTGTGACCGTTGTGGTGTGGAAGTTACAGAAAAGAAAGTACGTAGAGATAGAGTAGGACATATCAACCTTGTTGTGCCAATCGCTCATATCTGGTATTTCCGTTCGCTTCCAAACAAAATTGGATACATCCTTGGTCTTCCATCTAAGAAATTAGACATGATCATTTACTACGAAAGATACGTAGTAATCCAAGCTGGTATTGCACAAAATCCTGATGGAGAATCATTGCAAAGATTGGATTTCCTTACTGAAGAAGAATATCTAAATATCTTGGATACTCTTCCGATGGAAAACCAATATTTAGATGACAGTGATCCTAATAAATTCATCGCCAAAATGGGTGCTGAATGTATCATGGATTTATTGGCTAGAATCGATTTGGATACGTTGTCTTATGATTTAAGACACGCTGCCAATAACGAAACATCTAAACAACGTAAGACTGAGGCTTTAAAAAGACTTCAAGTTGTGGAATCTTTCCGTGAGTCTAACCTGAACAGAGAAAATCGTCCTGAATGGATGATCATGAAAGTGGTTCCGGTTATTCCACCAGAATTGCGTCCGTTGGTGCCACTTGATGGAGGTCGTTTCGCAACTTCAGATTTAAATGATTTGTACAGAAGAGTTATCATCCGTAACAATCGTTTGAAAAGATTGATGGAAATCAAAGCTCCTGAAGTGATCTTGAGAAACGAAAAGCGTATGTTGCAGGAATCTGTGGATTCGTTATTCGATAACACAAGAAAAGCATCTGCTGTTAAAACTGAATCAAACAGACCATTGAAATCACTTTCTGATTCATTGAAAGGTAAGCAAGGTCGTTTCCGTCAAAACCTTTTGGGTAAACGTGTGGATTATTCTGCGCGTTCGGTAATCGTCGTTGGGCCTGAATTGAAATTGTTTGAATGTGGTTTGCCAAAAGATATGGCTTCTGAACTTTACAAGCCTTTCGTGATCCGTAAATTGATCGAAAGAGGAATTGTAAAAACAGTTAAGTCTGCTAAAAAAATCATCGATAAGAAAGAGCCTGTAGTTTGGGACATCCTTGAAAATGTAATCAAAGGACATCCTGTATTGCTTAACCGTGCTCCTACTTTGCACAGATTGGGTATCCAAGCGTTCCAGCCAAAATTGATTGAAGGAAAAGCGATCCAGCTTCACCCATTGGTTTGTACGGCTTTCAACGCGGATTTTGATGGTGACCAGATGGCGGTTCACTTGCCACTTGGACCAGAAGCTATTTTGGAGGCTCAACTTTTGATGTTGGCTTCTCACAATATCTTGAACCCTGCAAACGGTGCCCCAATTACGGTACCTTCTCAGGACATGGTCTTGGGTCTATATTATATGACCAAAGAACGTTTAACTACTCCGGAATTGAAAATTTTAGGTCAAGATTTAACTTTCTATTCTGCAGAAGAAGTAAACATTGCCTTGAACGAAGGAAGATTGGAATTGAATGCTAGAGTGAAAATTAGAGCAAAAGATTTCAACGAAAATGGAGAGTTGGTATACAAAATCATTCAAACAACAGCAGGACGTGTATTGTTTAATGAAGTAGTTCCAGAAGCTGCTGGTTATATCAATGATGTATTGACTAAGAAAAACCTTAGAGATATTATCGGCCACATTTTAAGTGTGACGGATGTGCCTACGACGGCTGCTTTCTTGGACAATATGAAAGATATGGGTTATAAATTTGCCTTTAGAGGAGGTTTGTCTTTCTCATTGGGTGATATTAGAATCCCAGAACAAAAAACAAAATTAATCGCAGATGCAAGAGAGCAAGTTGAAGGTATTTCTGCGAATTATAATATGGGTCTTATTACCAATAACGAGCGTTACAACCAAGTTATTGATATCTGGACTTCAGCAAATGCTCAATTGACAGAGTTGGCAATGAAAAATATTAGAGAAGACCAACAAGGTTTCAACTCTGTATATATGATGCTTGATTCTGGGGCGAGGGGTTCTAAGGAACAGATCCGTCAGTTGACTGGTATGCGTGGTTTGATGGCTAAGCCTAAAAAATCAACTGCCGGTGGTGGAGAGATTATTGAAAACCCTATTCTTTCTAACTTTAAAGAAGGTCTTTCGATCCTTGAGTACTTTATCTCTACTCACGGTGCTCGTAAAGGTCTAGCGGATACGGCTTTGAAAACGGCCGATGCTGGATACTTGACAAGAAGGCTACACGACGTTTCTCAGGATGTTATTGTTAACATCGAGGACTGTGGTACTTTAAGAGGTGTGGAAGTTTCTGCATTGAAAAAGAACGAAGAGATTGTTGAAACTTTAGGAGAAAGAATCCTTGGACGTGTTGCATTGCAAGATGTGATCAATCCTTTGACAACTGAAGTTTTAGTAAAAGCAGGTCAGCAAATTACCGAAGCAATCATGAGGGTTATCGAAGCTTCTCCAATCGAGAAAGTAGAAGTACGTTCTCCATTGACTTGTGAGGCTACAAAAGGTATCTGTGCTAAATGTTACGGTAGAAACCTTGCAACTGGAAAAATGACTCAAAGAGGTGAGGCTGTTGGTGTAATTGCCGCACAGTCAATTGGAGAGCCAGGAACACAGTTGACACTTCGTACCTTCCACGTTGGAGGGGTTGCAGGAGGTTTATCTGAAGAATCAAGCATCGTAACTCGTTTTGCAGGTCGTCTTGAAATAGAGGATTTGAAAACTGTAAAAGGTGAAGATTCTGAAGGAAATACTGTAGACATTGTTGTTTCCCGTTCAACTGAATTGAAATTGGTTGATGAGAAAACAGGAATTGTATTAAATACGCATAACTTGCCTTACGGTTCTAGTATCTTCGTTAAAGACGGAGAGAAAGTTGATAAAGGAGCAGTAATCTGTAAGTGGGATCCATATAATGGGGTTATTATTTCTGAGTTTACCGGTAAGATTGCTTACGAAGATTTAGAGCAAGGACAATCGTTCATGGTTGAAATCGATGAGCAGACTGGTTTCCAAGAAAAAGTAATTTCTGAAGGAAGAAATAAAAAGTTAATCCCTACTTTATTGGTTTACGGTAAGGACGGAGAGTTGATCCGTTCCTACAACTTGCCAGTAGGTGCACACCTTATGGTAGAAGATGGTGAGAAGATTAAAGCAGGTAAGATTCTTGTGAAAATCCCACGTCGTTCTTCTAAATCAAGTGATATTACAGGAGGTCTTCCAAGAATTACAGAGTTGTTAGAGGCTCGTAATCCTTCAAACCCGGCTGTAGTTTCGGAAATTGATGGTGTTGTTTCTTTTGGAAAAATCAAAAGAGGTAACCGTGAGATTGTAATCGAATCTAAATTCGGTGAAATCAAGAAATATCTTGTGAAGCTTTCAAGTCAGATTCTTGTTCAAGAAAATGACTTCGTTAGAGCGGGAGTGCCATTGTCTGATGGTGCTATCACGCCAGACGATATCTTGAGAATTCAAGGTCCGGCTGCTGTTCAACAGTACTTGGTAAATGAAATTCAAGAGGTATACCGTTTGCAAGGTGTAAAAATCAACGACAAGCACTTCGAGGTTGTAATCCGTCAGATGATGCGTAAAGTTAGAGTTCAAGATCCAGGAGATACATTGTTCTTGGAAGATCAATTGATCCACACAAAAGACTTTATCGTTGAAAATGATAAATTATACGGAATGAAAGTGGTTGAAGATGCTGGAGATTCTGATAACTTAAAAGCAGGACAGATTATTACTTCTCGTGAATTGCGTGATGAAAATTCACAATTGAAGCGTAATGATAAGAATCTAGTGGTAGCACGTGAGGTAATCACTGCAACTGCAACACCTGTATTGCAAGGTATCACAAGAGCTTCGCTTCAAACGAAATCATTTATTTCTGCGGCATCGTTCCAGGAAACTACTAAAGTACTGAATGAAGCGGCAGTAGCTGGTAAAGTTGACTTACTTGAAGGGTTGAAAGAAAATGTTATTGTAGGACATAGAATTCCTGCAGGAACAGGTATGAGAGAATACGATAACACTATCGTAGGATCAAAAGAAGATTTCAATGAAATGATGGCAACGAAAGAAGAATACAATTACTAGAATTTATTTCTAAAAGAAAAAATATTCTTTCTATATTTACTAAACCTAACAGACTAGTCTGTTAGGTTTTTTTAATTTAAATATCTAAAATAATTTTATGAGCGATCAAAACCAAAATCAAGGTCAAATAAATATTGAACTGGATGAAAAAACAGCTGAAGGGATTTATTCTAACTTGGCAATTATTAATCATTCTGCATCGGAATTTGTGTTGGATTATGTGTGTATAATGCCTGGAACACCCAAAGCAAAAGTAAAATCAAGAATCATCCTAACACCGCAACACGCAAAGCGTCTTTTAAAAGCAATGGGAGAAAACATTCATAGATATGAATTGGCTCATGGTGAGATAAAAGATAGCGAACAACCGCCTGTACCGCTAAATTTTGGACCAACGGGTCAAGCTTAATTTAAGAAAGCCTTTTCAGAAATGAAAAGGTTTTTTTATATAAAATCACATCGAAGATTTTCAATAATATCTTCCATATTAATTCTTTGTAAGAATAAATATATGTGCTTTTATTTGGATAAATATTAAGGTATTTTTCATTAGATATGTTATTTTTTGTTAAATTAGCTTTTGATTAACAAAAACTTTAATATAATAATTATGAAGAAAAATTACTTTTCTACGAGGAATCCTTTTCCTCAACTGAATCAATGGCTTGGGTGGCTTACGGTTTTGATGCTTTTATTTGGTCAGGTTGGATATGCTCAGATGAGCTATTCTTACGATTGGCCGACAAGTACAAATGGATGGACTGCTTCTGGTGGTTATCAACCTACTTCAATTGCTACTGGTGCATGCGGAGGAAGCGGTTTCTCTTTCAGGGTAAATCTTTATAATTCTAGCAGGTTTAATACTGTTCGTTCTTCTGCTATACAGAATACCAATGGTGGCGATATAACGTTTAGCTTTGATTACAAAGTAGTAGGCTATGCTAACATTGCTACAGCAACATCTGCGGCCAATGTTGGAACCATAAAAGTAGAATATGCTACAAGCACCAGTGGACCTTGGACATCAGTTTATCAGATAGATAGTTCAAATCATAATCCTTCTAGTGATTGTGCTAATAAAACTTTTTCTTTTTCTGGGGCACCTGCATCAGGAGATCTTTATTTCAGATTTAATAGTGAGGCGATAACTACGGTTGATGGTGATGGATATTGGTATTATTTTGATAATGTTGTTATTTCTCAAGGTCCTGCACCTTCTTGTTTTGCCCCTTCTGGTATTGTTGTAACGCCAATGCCTTACACTGCAACAATTAACTGGAATCCTGTTAATAACGGGGATGCATACAACTGGATTGTAGTGGCTGATAATGCAGGTTCGAATGGAGCTGTCGTAGCGTCTGGGAATGGTACAAATGTATCAGGACTTGCAACAGGATTAGCTCCTTCTACCGCTTATGACTTGTATGTTAAGACTGATTGTGGAGAGGATGGGCCAAGTAATTGGTCTCCTAAGATTGATTTTACAACTCTCGTGGCATGTGCCGCACCTACTGCGGGAATTGCTTCAGGTGTTACTTTAAGTGAAGCAACATTAGGATGGACAAGTACAGGTGCCGCATTTGAAATCAATTGGGGTACTGGAACATTCCTTGCCGGTGAGGGGCCAAATACGGAAACTGCTGTATCAGGAACTGCATTTGCACTTGATAACTTAGCACCAAACACAACTTACAGATGGTTCGTGCGTCAGGATTGTACTGCTACTTCTGATGGGATGAGCACATGGGCAGGACCTTTTACCTTTTTTACAGGATATTGTGTACCTTCTTCAACTTCAGCATTGACCTTTATAAACAATTTTTCTACAGCTGGAGCAATGACGAATATTTCTAATCTGGCTTCTGGATATACAACTGGAGGCTATCAGAATAATTATGATACTGCTGGGATGACACATTTTGCAGGAGGAACATTTTCTATTACTTCTGCTATAACAGGAGGTACTGCAGGATTAAATGTTTGGGTAGATTGGAACAATAACTATCTTTTTGAAGATAGTGAACGAATTTATATGTCGAATGGCTATATAAATGCGGTTACTAATGGTAATGTGACACTGCCAAGTAATGTGGCACTTGGAGAATATAGAATGAGGGTTAGAACCGATTATAATGCTACCAACCCAAGTCCTTGTTCAAATACAAATACACGTACCGAGGCGGAAGATTATAAGTTTACAATTGTAGCACAACCTCAAGACGCTGTTACATGGGCTAACCTGCAAGCATTTGTTGTTGGTGGTAATGCCGTTACAGCAATGCAACCTTGTCAAACAGTAGACGTTTATACCCAAGCATGGGACGAAGTAGCTACACAACCAGATGGTGCAAATCCAGATTTAAAAGTTTGGATTGGTAGATATAGTGAAAACACGGATCCGGCTACATGGCCTGAATCAGCTTTTACATTGGCAACATATAATATTCAAGCAAATAATAACGATGAATATAAGGTAACTTATGCAACATTGCCTGCAGGAAATCAATACTTTGTAGCACGATACAAATTAGGTTTTGGACCTTACAGATACGGTGCTTCAAACAATGGATTTTGGAATGAAGAGACCAATCCGGCGGCACTTTTAACAGTAGGGATGCCTGTAATAAATGTTACGGCTTCGCAAACTGGGTTCTGTGTAACAGCTGAGCCAGTGACAATCAATATTTCTTCAGAAAATCCTAACTATGTTTATACTATTAATGGCGTTGCTACGACAGGAACTGAAGTTGTAACACCTGCAGCTACCACTACCTACACGGTTGTTGGTACAGATTCTGTTACTGGGTGCACTTTAACTAATTCTATTAAAATTACAGTCAGTGAAAATCTTACACCAGCCACTATTTCTTATAGCGATGCTGCAATGTGTGTTGGTTCTGTTCAAGAATTAAGTATTAGCGGAGGAAAAAATACAAGTACGATTGTTTCAGGAATTGGAGGATTTACATCTACACCTGGATCTGCTACACCAGTTGGACCAAATCCTTTCCAGAATTATTACGGGGGAAACAAGCAACAATGGATTTACAAAGCGCAAGAATTGTTGGATTTAGGATTTGCACCACAAGCTACAATTCAAAGTATCGCCTTAAACATGGTTGCAACAAATGGTGTAGCTCTACAAAACGTAGTAGTTAAAATGAAAAACACTGCCAAGCAAGAGTTTGAAGCCACAGGCACGCTGTTTGAAACCGATTTGACAGTAGTGAAAAATGCTGCAAGTCATACCCCAACTGTTGGGCAAAATGTTCTTACATTAGATACGCCTTTTGAATGGGATGGAGTCAGCAACTTGATTATTGAGATCAATTACAGTAATAATGATGCTGGGCCAAGTCCAAGTAATACTGCAAAATACTCGGCTACGAGTTTTAGAAGCACATATCTGTGGAGGGTTGACAATCAAACAGCTGCTATTGTAAATGCAAACCTAGCGAGCATGTTGCCTGCGGCGACAGGTTCTCTTACAAGTTTTTCATCGAGAGTAGATATTACTTTTAATGTTGGCTTACAGGGCAATGTTACCTGGTCGCCAGCAACGGATCTTTATACAGACGCCGAAGCAACTGTACCATATGTAGCCAATACTGTTGCAAGTAAGGTATATACGAAGCCAACTTCAACTGTTTCTTATGTTGCGAATGTTGCCAATGCTTTTGGTTGTAGTGTTTCGTCTGCTAGTCAAGAATTTACATTACTTCCTGTTGTAGATTTACCAGCGGTTCCTGCAACTGCATTGGAACTTTGTCCTACCGCAACAGTTGCTGATTTATTAAGCGAGGTAACTGGTACAGATGTGCAAATTTATGGCGCTTTAACAGGAGGAGTAGCATTGGCTTCAACAGCAAACTTGATTGAAGGAAGTTATTATGCTTCACAAACTGTTGGAGGATGTGAAAGCGCAAGAGCTGAACTCGTAATTATGTTTTCTACACCACAATTGCCTAATTTCGCCCTGATAGGAACAATCTGTGAAGGTTCTGTAGCTCCGACATTGGCTACAACTTCTCCAAACGGGATAGAAGGAACTTGGGCTCCTGCTTTAATAGATAATATGGCAAGTGGTAGTTATGTGTTTACACCTAATGCAGGAATCTGTGCATTGCCACAGACATTGGATGTAACTGTTTCTTCAACTCCAGTAGCACCAGATTTTGCAAGTGCTTTATCTTTTTGTTCTACTGATTTGATGCCTATTTTGACTACAACATCCCCTAATGGTATCATCGGTACATGGAATCCGGCGGTTGTTAATACTGATGCTTCTGGAACATATACCTTTACACCAAATGAAGGACAGTGCGGTAGCGTACATGAATTGGTAGTAACCATTACCACAGCTTTAACACCAGATTTTGCCAATATCACTATCTGCTCAGGTGCAACAGCACCAGAATTGGAGCTTACTTCTCCAAATGGAATTTCAGGAAGCTGGAGTCCAGATGTAATTGATACTGCTGTGGGAGGTGATTATTTGTTTACACCGGATGCAGGAGTGTGTGCCAACGCACAGACAATAACTGTAACGGTAAATCCAATTGTTGCACCAAATTTTGATGCAATAGATCCAATTTGTATAGGAGATGTTATTCCAGCTCTAGAGCTTACTTCTCCAAATGGCATAACTGGAACATGGACTCCAGCGGTAATTGATACGACTACTTCAGGTATAGCTACCTATATATTCTTGCCAGATGCAGGTCAATGTGCGGTTACTCAAAGTATTACCGTAACCGTTAATGAAGCACCTTTATTGGTAATTACTAATCCAGATGCAGTTTGTGCTGGAAGTACTGTTGACCTTACTGCGGCTTCAATCACAGCAGGTTCAGGTGCAGGCTTGACTTTCAGCCAATGGGCAGATCCATTTGGTACTGTTTCTTTCCCTAACCCAGATGCAGTTGCATCTTCAGGAACATTCTATATAAAGGCTGAAAATGCTAGTGGATGTTCGGTAATGCTTCCTGTTATTGTAACCGTTAAAGAAGCAGTTGATGCTCCGACAACAGCCAATGCAACACAAGATTTTACTACGGGTGATGATTTGTCTGATTTTGATGTAACGGGTACCGATTTGATCTGGTATGATGCTTCTACTGATGGAAACGTTCTAGCTTCTTCAACAGCAATTACGGCAGGCAGTGTTTATTATGTTTCTCAAACAGTTGATGGTTGTGAGAGTGCTACACGCCTAATGATTACTGCAGGTGTCGATCTTAAAACGTCAGGATTTGATTCAGTGAGTTTGAAATACTATCCAAACCCTGTTTCTGACGTATTGACGATTACTTATTCTAATACTATTGAAAACGTTGAAGTGTTTAATGTCCTTGGGCAAAAAGTGTATCAAAAAGCACATAACAGCCAAGAGGTTAAGATTGATATGAGCTCGCTGGCTACAGGAAATTATATTGTTAATGTAATGGCCAATGGATTGGTTAAAAATATCAAGGTCATTAAGAAATAGTTTTTAAACTTTTCCTAAGGGGAGAAGTTTTAATCCCGGTTGTCTTAGGGCAATCGGGATTTTTTTTGTCTTGAAGACTAAATTATCTATCCATACAGTATCTATACTTTAATTTAGGAGCGTTTGGCATTTTGGTTCATCCAGAAATAAGTTTAAAATCTAATGATTTAAGAAAGCTAGATTTAGAAAAGTGTTTGCTTGTAAGATTGTATTTTAGCAAATACATAAAAATAATGGTGTAATGTGAGGTAATCTTTAAATGTTGATTATATGTTTAAAAAAGGATGGTCTTTTAGGATAAAGTATTATATTTGAAAACCCAAAAAAACTTAACATATTGTGTTGCAAAAATGAAGGATCATAATGACCAAGAATGGCTGTTTGAAATAAAATCAAAAAATCAGTTTTTTAGGCTTCATTTAGAAGAAGTTTGGCAATATAAAGACTTGTTGGTTTCGTTTGTACAGAGAAACATCTACACACTTATAGTTTTATTTAGAGAGTTATATACACAGAAACTAGTGTTGTCTCTCTTTATGTTTCTTGCTAAAAAAAAGAATTGTTATACATGTAAAGCTTTCTCGAAGAGTTAATGAATGTTGCAAAAAAGATAGGGAACGCAACCGTACTTCTTGTACTAAGAAAAATGTGGGGAGGTGTTGTTACTTTTTTTGTGACTGCATATCTCGCTCGTATCTTACCAAAAGAGGATTTTGGGTTATTGGCAATATCTTCAGTGCTTATCACTTTTGTAGAGTTGTTGTTAATGAGTGGGATTGGAGAATATGTGATATTCTATAATAAGCCTGATAAAAAGCCTTTAGCTAATTCAGCATTTTGGTTAATCTTATTTCTATCAATTTTTGTATGCCTATTGGTTTTTATACTCCTACCGTTTTGGTCTAGTTATTATAATGATGCAAGAATAAAAAATATAGGATACTTATTGTTAGTAAATTTTTTCTTTTCAATGATAGCTTCAATTCCAAATGGGTTATTGAGGAAAGAATTAGATTTTAAGCCAATAGTATTTATCCAAACTATAGTTGGAACTTTAACAAATGTTTCTCAAGTAGTATTTGCTATTTTTGGTTATGGTGTTTACAGCCTTGCTTTGCCAAAAGCAATTTTTGCCCCTCTCTTAGCTTTTTTATTATTCTACAAAAGTAATTTTACACCCAGTATTAATTTTAATATAAAGTATTGGAAGGATATTTTTGACTACACTAAGTATGTTGTAGGTCAACGTATTCTTGGTAAATTTGTTAATGAAGGAGATACTTTACTTATAGGTAAATTCTTTGGAATGGCTTCTTTGGGTATTTATAATATTTCTTTTCAGTTTTCTAATTTAATAAATGCTTATTTTTTACCAGTAGTAACAAATATTTCTTTGCCACTTCTTGCTAAATACAATAATGACAATGAAAAATTGAAAAATAGTTATTATAGAATGATAAGGCTTATTAGCTATATATTTTTACCAATGATAACTCTATTTGCTATTTTTTCTAAGTATATTGTTTTGATGCTTTATGGGGAAAAATGGATTGATGCTGTGATTTATATTAAAATTTTATTAGTATATGTCGCTTTCAATATAGTTTCGAGTCCTTCTAGCAGTATTTTTAATGCAGTTGGAAAACCAAAAATAGGTTTCCGATTTAATTTAATATCTACTCCAATATTTATAATAGGTATTCTTGCATCGACATATTTATGCAATAGTTTATTAATAACAGTGGCTACAATAACGATTATTCGATTTTTTAGTTCAATTTTTTTAGTAAATCTTTCTATGAAAGTAATAGATGAGTCTTTCGTTTTTTTGAAAAATATATTTCATTTGTTTTTTTTAGCACAAATCACAATCATAATAAATATCTTTTTAGATCTCAATTTGTTAGGGACATTCTTTTTCGCATTTTTATTCCTCATAATGATATTCTGCTTATGTAGAATTAAGAAGAATGATACGCAGGAAGTTATCAATGAAATTAAGAGTATGTTTAAAAAGAAATAATTAATTACGATATATCAAAATAGCTTTATGTGTGGATTCCTTGCAGAATATGATGTCACAAGTACTTTAACGGATAAAAAACAATTCGTTGACCTTCTTAATCTATCAAAAAAAAGAGGTCCTGATTCTCAAGGATATTGGTCTTCTGGGAATGTTCAGTTTGGTTTTAATAGATTAGCTATACTCGATTTATCTGATTTAGGAAGCCAGCCAATGTCGAGTCCAAACAATCTTTTTACGGTTGTTTTTAACGGAGAAATCTATAATCATATCCATTTAAGAAAAAAACTCTCTTTTTCTAATTTTAGAGGTAATAGCGATACAGAAACCATAACTGCCTGTCTTGAAGAATGGGGAATCGAAAAAACTATTTCAGAACTAGATGGAATGTTTGCATTAGCAATTTATGATAATCAGCAAAAATCAGTTACTTTAATTCGTGATTTTGCGGGAATAAAACCTCTATTTTATGGTTGGAATGGTCGAATGTTGGTCGCTTCAAGCCAATATGATCAAGTCGTAAGCCATCCCGTCTTTAAAAATACAGGAATAGATCAAAGTGTTTTAAAGCTGTATTTGCAACAGCACTTTGTCCCAGCTCCTTTTGGCTTGTATAATCAAACTCATCAATTACATCCTGGTGAAATGATAACTTTCTATCCAAATGGAGAAAAAAAGCATTTCAGATACTGGGAGCTTTCTGATAGAAGCGAATTTACAATCTCAGATTCAAAAAAAGCAGAACAATATATCTTAGATACCTTGGATTCTTGTGTACAAGATCAAATGCTTTCCGATGTTCCCTTAGGAGCTTTTTTGTCTGGCGGAGTCGATTCGCCTTTGGTTTGTTCGTTAGCAAAAGATTATAATCAAGATATGACGGTTTTCTCAATAGGTTCAGATAGCAAAATTCACGATGAATCAGAAAGAGCCAAACAATTTGCAAATTCTTTGAATCTCAAACAGAATATTTGGAAATTAGATGCTAAAGAAATGACTTCATTTTGGAACGAAGCTACAGCTTCTTTACACGAGCCATTAGCAGACTTTAGCATTTTACCAACTTATTTGGTCTCTAAACTAGCTAAACAAAGTGTAAGTGTAGCTTTGAGTGGTGATGGTGGAGATGAATTGTTTTTTGGTTATGAGCGATTTTGGAGCGTAGGTAAAAATATAAAGTACCAGCATTATCCTTCATTATTCAGAAAAACTATTTATGGATTTGACAAATATGTTTCCAAAAATAAAAAGGTAAACGATGTTTTGCTTTCAGATTCTCAAGCAAGATCCCACGAGAGGCTACATTCTCGATTTAGTGATAAGTGGTTGAACGAAGTTATACCAGATTTGCAGAATATAAGCTTGCCTGGTGAGTGGAATATTTATAATTATCATAATTGTAAAAACGAAAGGGAATTATTAGCTAAAATGAGAAGAGCTGAGTTTTACGGAATGATGCAAAAAACACTTCGTAAAGTAGATTTGGCAAGTATGGAAAATTCTCTAGAGGTACGAGTTCCATTTTTACAGAAAAAGATGATTGAAGCTTCCTTACAAATTGACCCTATGTTGAGCTATGGAAACGGAAATAAAAAGCAAGTTTTAAAGAATATCCTACATACTAAAATTCCTCAAGTTAAAGATGATAATGTTAAACGAGGTTTTTCTATTCCACTTTCAGATTGGATAAGGCAAGATTTGAAAGGTGTTTTTCAAAATACCTTGTTGGAAGGGAATTTATCTGATTTTGGATTTGATAAAAAGGCAATTCAAAAAATGTTGGAAACGCATAATTCTCAACAACAAGATTTGAAGTGGGCTTTGTTTACATTATATAGTTTGGTAAAATAGTTATGAAAAAAATTAAGATACTTTATACTATTCCTAATTTTGATACGGCAGGAAGTGGAAAGGCTCTTTTGAATCTTGCCTTAGGACTTGATAAAGAAAAATTTGAGCCACATATTTTGTGTTTGCACAATAAAGGAGAGTTTTTTAAGACGGTGGAAAAATCGGGAATTCCTGTTTATGTTTTTGATTACATTCCGAAAGAGAGACCCATTTTTCAGATGCTTAAAAATTGCTTTAGAGTATCTAAAAGAATAAAGGAAATAAACCCTGATATAGTTCATAGTTTTCATTACAGCTCTAATTACAGTGAAGCATTGTCTGTAAGGTTGTCAGGAAAAAAATGGGTTTTTACCAAAAAGAATATGAGTTGGGGAGGCTCTTCAAAGAACAGTTGGAAGTTGCGTTCTTTTTTCTCAAATAAAATTATTTTACAAAATTCGGATATGAATAAATTTTATCCGAATTCAAAGAAAACAGCACTAATTCCGAGAGGAGTAAATATTGAAAAGTTTCACTTTTCAGCTCCAAATCCTGAAATCAAATCTTTTATGAGGACAGAAGACAAGCAAAGAGTTCTTATTTGTGTAGCGAACTTTGTCCCTGTAAAAGGAATTGAGATACTTATTAAGGCTTATGATAAGCTAAAAGATGAATATCCTGATTGGAGTTTATGGCTAGTTGGAGACGATAAAAATGAATACGGAATAAAGCTTCATGAATTAGTAAAATCGTTAGAATTAAACACAAGAATTATTTTTTCAGGAAAGCAAATGAATATTGCAGACTACTTGAATCATTCTGAAATATTCGTTTTGCCAACATTGGATGAGGGAAGACGAGAAGGTTCTCCTGTTGCATTGCTCGAAGCCATGGCTAATTCTAAAGTTGTTTTGGGATCTAAGGTCCCGGGTATAAAGGATCAGCTAAATAGTTTTCCGGAACATTTGTTTACTCCAAAAAGGGAAGATGAATTAGCAAAAAAACTTTCTGTTTTCATGAGTCAGGATAAGGATGCATTATCAGAATTAGGAAAGAATTTTTATAATTTAGTTTCCGAAAATTATTCAATCGAAATTGAAATCAAGAAACATGAAGAGTTTTACTTATCTTTTTTCAGATGAAAGCCTTATTAATTAACAGGATTCCCTCTTTAGATGGATTAAGGGCTGTATCCATATTATTAGTCTTGATTGGTCATGCTTTTCATATTAAGTCTCTTGATATTGCAAATTTAGGAGTGAGGATTTTTTTTGTGATTTCCGCTTACTTAATTGTTGGAATTCTATTGAAAGATGTTGAGAGAAAAAAATTTTCGATAAAGGTATTTTATTTTAAAAGATTCACAAGAACTTTCCCTGCGTTTTATGTTTATTTATTGGTACTCTTTTTTGTACTCAAATATTTAGGTCTTTTTGAATGGGAACAATTTTGGAGAGCTCCTGTTTATTTAGAAAATTATCATCCTCGATCACTTTGGAATTCAAATCAGTGGTTTGTAGGACATACTTGGTCTTTGGCTGTAGAGGAACAATTTTATGTATTAGTTGCGCTGCTTTTTTATTTTTTTAATAAAAAGGTTATTAATAAGGGTCAGCTTGTTTATATATTGTTTTGTATTGTTTTTTTAGTTCCAATAATTAGAATTTGTTATTTGTTATTTCCATGGATTCCTGAATTTTTGAGAGGCTCAATCCACAGATCTTTTGAAACGGTAGTAGATTCATTAGCGGTTGGAGGATTAATCGCTATATGTTCTACAAAAATAATTTCTAATAAATTTTACAGAATTATAGAAAATAGAACTTGGATGTTAATTATAATAATTATTCTAATGCAATCATTAAATGGGAAATTTATTGTTGATTTATTTGGATTAAAATCAAAATATTTCTATAATTTATTCGGACTTACGGTACTTAATTTTGCGATTGGAATTTTAATTCTAGTATTGATAAATAATCCCAAGAGAGCCTTGTTTTCTCGTTTTCTTAATCTACCGTTTATGGTAAAAATAGGATTATGGAGTTACTCAATTTATTTATGGCAACAGGTATGGTTATATTCTTGGGATATTCCATTAGTCTTTAAAATATTAGGTATTTTTGTTTGTTCAATTATTTCTTATTACTTGGTTGAAATTAAATTTTTATCATGGAGAGATAATATTTTAAAAAAAAATGAGAGAAATTAAAACCAATATAATTCCTTCAAAAGTAAATTTCGTAGGAGTACAAAAAACACTCGATCTAAAAGCAATTTGTGTTTTTTCAGCTCTAGGGTTTTTTCTTGACGATGATTCGTATTTTACGGAACAAAAAGCACTTAAACCTGCTACAAACTATACTTTTGATGATCAAAACAATATCACTTCGAGAAAAGAATATTTCAAATGGAACTATAGCCCGATAGAGCGTTCTCTAAAAACTATAACAGAAGAGTTTGCTACATTGTTTGAAACAATTTTAAAAGAGCAATCGCATAACAAGAAAGTAATCTTGGCCTTGTCCGGTGGATTAGATAGTAGAACCCAAGCTTGTGGTCTTGGTAGTATCGGTGCAGATGTAAACTCGTATAGTTATAGCTTTTCGGGGGGACACGACGAGACACTTTACTCTAAAAAGATAGCAGAAGTTTTTGGGTTTCCTTTTAATAGATGGGAAATCCCTAATGGTTATTTATGGGGGAAAATAGAACAATTAGCACAAATAAATGGTTGCTATTCTGACTTTACACACCCTAGGCAAATGGCTTTTATAGAAAAATATGCCTCTATGGGAGATGTTTTTTCTCTCGGACATTGGGGAGATGTGCTTTTTGATGATATGGGGGTTACTGAAGATTTATCTTTAGAGCAGCAAGTAGAAGTCCTATTTAAAAAAGTCGTTAAAAAGGGAGGTCTGGAATTAGCAAATTCTCTTTGGAAAGAATGGAATATTGAAGGAAGTTTTAAGGAATATCTATATGAAAGGCTAAAAACGTTACTTACTAAAATCAACATTCCAGAAAGTGCTAATGCGCAAATTAGGGCTTTCAAAAGTTTATATTGGGCTCCTAGATGGACAAGTGTAAATCTTTCGGTTTTTGAAAATGAAAAGCCAATAGAGCTTCCGTATTATGACAACAGGATGTGTGAATTTATTTGCTCTGTGCCTGAGAAATATTTAGCAGGAAGACAAATTCAGATTGAATACATAAAAATGAGAAATCAGAAATTAGCTGCGATTACTTGGCAAAGTCAAAAGCCTTTTAATTTGTACAATTATCAGATGAATAAGTCACCCTATAATTTGCCATATAGAGTACTGGATAAAGCGAAAAGAGTTGTAAGTCCAAAAAAAATTATCCAACGAAACTGGGAATTACAATTTTTAGGCGATGAAAATGAAAAGCACCTAAAAAAATGGCTGTTTGATAATATGGAAATGAATGAAGTAATTCCAAAAGAATTATCTTTGGATTTTTATAATAAATTCCAAGATACAGACGCTGTTTATTATTCACATTCAGTTAGCATGCTTTTGACCTTGTCTTTGTTTTTTAGAACATCACCCAATGATTCATTTTCTTTATAATTTTTACTTAACTCAAAAGAACGTAAACAATAAAAACAGATTGTTTCAAGGGGTTTATTGGAGTAATTATAGGTTCTTGAAAAAAGCTCTGCATAAATATTATAAAGAATTATCTATTCAAAAATTACATGTTGATCCAAATAGTCAAGTTGTTGTTAGTTTGACATCATTTCCTGCACGAATAAATACGGTTCATCTTACAATAAAAAGTATTATGAATCAAACTTGCAAACCCCAAAGGGTTGTCCTTTGGTTAGCTGAAGAGCAATTCCCTGATCAAGAGCAAGGTCTTCCAAAACAATTATTGGAACTAAAAGAAAAAGGTTTAGAAATAGAGTTTTGTGAGGATTTAAGGCCTCATAAAAAGTATTTCTATACGTTTCGTAAATTTCCAAATAATTCGATTGTAACGATCGATGATGATATTTTTTATCCAATAGATACTTTAGAAAAATTATTTGCCCTGAATCAAAAAGAGCCTAATTGTATTATTGCCAATAGAGTACGTGAAATTGGCTTTGAAGAAAGAAGCTTAACCGCCTACAGGGATTGGAAGATCAATCAGGTTTATAATTCCGAGCCCTCTAAGAGACTATTCCCTACTGGTGTTGGAGGTATTTTATACAAACCAAGTTTTTTTGATGATGGTCTCTTTAATGTTGAAAATATAAAAAAAATATGCTTAAATGCAGATGATGTTTGGTTAAAAGCAAATTCTTTAAAAAATAATATTCCTGTTGTTTTTACCAACTACTATTTTTATCCATTTATAGAGATTCCAAATTCTCAAGAGAGTAGCTTGTATTCGATTAATGTATTTGCAAAAGATAACGATAAACAAATCCAGGAAGTTTTTGATTTTTTTGGTATAACAATAAATCATTTCAAGAGATGAGAATAGGGCTAGTCTTACCGGACATTCCAGTTTATTCCGAAACTTTTTTTAAGAATAAAATTCTTGGCTTGAAGGAAAAAGGATATGAAGTTATTTTGTTTGTAAACAATTCAAAATCTGAAAATGATTATTTGAATTGTAAAATTGTAAAAGCACCAAGTCTTGGGGAAAATAAACTTAAAACTATAATTAATGGTTTTCTTCAGCTTCTAAAAATCACTTTTATAAATCCGAAAAAGAGTTTCTTGTTGTTCAAGCTCAATAAAAGAGACGGTACTGCATTCCGAAAAAACATAAAGCAAATTATTTCCAATCAATTCCTGCTTTCAGAAAGGTTGGATTGGTTGCATTTTGGCTTTGGTACTATGGCACTCGGCAGAGAAAATATAGCTGTTGCAATCGGAGCGAAAATGGCAGTTAGCTTTAGGGGTTACGATTATTACGTTTATCCAATAAACAATAAAAACTGTTATTCGCTATTGTTTTCGAAAGAAGTAAAATATCACGTACTTTCCTATTCAATGAAAAAGGGTTTGATTCAAGAAGGGGTCAATGCTGAAAGTATTATAAGGATAACCCCAGCTATTGATACAAATCTGTTTAACATTTCTGAAAGAAAATCCGAAAATCCTATCTTACAAATAAAAACGGTTTCAAGACTGCATCCGATTAAGGGACTTGATGGCATTATCGAAGCTTTAGCCCTGTTAAAAAACGAAAGTATCATGTTTCACTTCTCTGTTATTGGAGATGGAGCAGAAAAAGAGCAATTAAAATCTGCGGTTTACCGGCTAGGACTCAGTGAAAATGTTAGCTTTTTAGGGAAACTTTCTCAAGAAAGATTAAAGGAGGAACTATCAAATACAGATGTTTATTTGCAATATAGTATTCAGGAAGGATTTTGTAATGCTGTTCTTGAAGCCCAAGCTATGGGGCTTTTATGCATTGTTTCTGATGCAGAAGGATTGAGTGAAAATGTTCTTGATAATCAAACTGGCTGGGTTGTTCCTAAAAAAAGACCTGATCTATTGGCTTTAAAAATAAAAGAAGTAATTCATTTAGAGTTTTCAAAAAAAGAAATAATAAAGAGAGATGCTATTAAGAGAGTATTATGGGAGTTTAATTTAGAAAAACAAAAACAAGCGTTTTTAGAATTTTATAAATAATGAAAATATACATTCCGCATATTGACTTTGTAACAATAAATAGAAAGAGTATTTTTATTCTTGCTCGACCTTTTTGGTCAGACATTGGTTGGACAAATACAGCTTCTGAAAAACAACTTTGGAATATTTCTGAAGATCATTCTTATACAGAAGATATCTCAAAAGCCGAAGTATATTTTATTCCGAAGCCGGTAAATTCATATTCCAAGATTGACCTTGAAAGCATAAATGCTATTTGTTCGAAATTTAACATTAAAGCTTATGGGTATATATCTGGAGATTTCGGCGAAGATTTCGGGAGATTTCAAAATATATATTTTTTCAGAATGGGAGGCTTTAAAATGCAACTTTCACAAAACAACAAAGGATTTCCAGTTGCGCTTTCTGATCATTTTCAGAGAATTTATAAGGAAAAAGAAATAGATGTTAGGGCAAAGCAATTTATTCCTACTGTTGGGTTTTGTGGACATTCGGATTTATCACAGATAAAGAGATTGAAAGAGTATGCGAAATTCTTAAAAGAAAATCTTAAGCGTTTTTTGAAACGACCATTCAGAGAAGACTATGAATCACTTTTTGCTTCTGCTTTTCAAAGAGCCAAACTATTGAAGTCTTTTGAAAATTCTGATAAAATTATAACGAATTTTATTTATCGTAAGCATTATCGTGCGGGTGCAATCTCAAAAGAAGAAAGGGAAAAAACCACTTTAGAATATTACGATAACATTAAAAATTCGGATTATGTGCTTTGTGTTAGAGGAGCAGGTAATTTTTCCGTACGTTTGTATGAAACCCTTATGATGGGGAGAATTCCCATTTTTATCAATACCGATTGTTTGCTACCCTTTGAAGATAAAATCCAGTGGGATAAACATATTCTTTGGATTGAATGGGAGAATAGAAAAAATGTAGCCGAACTCGTCGCAGATTTTCATCAAAAAATATCCGAAAAGGATTTTGAAATGATGCAATTAGAAAATAGAAAGCTATGGAAAGAAGGATTGTCTGTTGGGAATATTCTGAATATAATAAAAGATGGTATTTAATTTTTTACGATACATAAAGCCTACTTGGTATTTTAATCTTAAGCCGGCTAAAGATTTTAATTATTTTCCTAGTAGAGAAAGTATTGCAGCAGCTGGACTTGAATTGGAATATGATTCGGGCTATGTAAGCGTGGCCTCTCAAGAAAGAGATTTGGCTTGGCGTGCATTCCAAATGGGATTTATTTCCAATACGGAAACTTTGGGACTGGATGTTTGGCAGGACATAAAATTGCCAATTCAAGACGAATACCGTTTTTTTAGAAAGAACTTTCATAAAGCATGGGTCTATTATGTGTTAATATTTCGGCTATTCACTTTTAAAAATCCGTTTATAGAATTAGCTTCGTTTGTAAAGACAAGAAATATTAAGCGAGTAGATTACGCAAAAGATCATTTTCAATATCCCAGTTACGAGAAATTTGAAAGCCAATTGCTGTTGCAGCAACCATTTGTTTCTGTTATTATTCCAACATTGAATAGGTATGATTATCTCAAGGATGTTTTTAAAGACTTAGAACATCAAACGTATCAAAATTTTGAAGTTATAGTGGTTGATCAAACCGATGCTTTTAGAGCAGATTTTTATAAAGGCTGGAATTTAGATTTACATTTTTGGTTTCAAGAAGAAAAAGCACTTTGGAGGGCGAGAAATGAAGCTGTAGAATCGGCTAAAGGGGAGTATATTTTGCTTTATGATGACGATTCTCTAGTTGAAAATGATTGGATTGAACAGCATCTTAAAACGTTGGATTTTTTTAATGCCGATTTGTCTTCAGGCGTTTCCATTAGTACCGTTGGAGCAGAAGTTCCTGCTCATTACCGCTATTTTAGATGGAGTGATCAGCTTGATACCGGCAATGTTCTGCTCAAAAAAGATATTTTTAAGGAAATTGGTTTATTCGATCGTCAGTTTGAAAAACAACGAATGGGGGATGGAGAGTATGGATTAAGATGTTATTTAAGCGGATATAAAAACATTTCAAATTATAAGGCCAAAAGAGTTCATTTAAAAGTGAGTCAAGGAGGATTAAGACAAATGGGTAGCTGGGATGGCTGGAGGCCAAAAAAAATTCTCGGCCCTAGACCAGTCCCTAGTGTTTTATATCTTTCAAGAAAATATTTTGGCACTATGTTATCGGTTTATTATATTCTTCATTCGATATTGCCGTCATTAGTACCCTATCAATTCAAGAAGAGTAAATCCTTGAAGATTTTAACTTTTTTATTATTACCATTTCTATTTCCTTTGGTAATGTTTCAGGTTTTTAAATCGTGGCGGATGTCTAGTTTAATGCTTCTAAAAAAATAATCATGATAGAAATTAAATACTATTCGGAACAATATGAAACTTTTCATGCGGAATTTGCTAAAAAATATTGGAAAAAGGAAAGACGTTTTATACCTGAATATATTTATTGGAAGTTTCGAGGGAGTCAAGAAAAGGAATTAAAGTCTTTTATTCTGGCGATTGAAGGTGAAAAGGTTATAGGTCAATTCGGTTTGATTCCCTGTGAGGTTCTTATTGATGATGAATTAATTGAAGGACAATGGGCTTGTGATTTAATGGTAGATTCAGACTATAGAGGAAAAGGAGTAGCGGAAAAGTTGTATGATTTTGCTCATCAAAATAAAGCAATAACTTTGGGAAGTGATCCTAGTCCTGCAGCTGAAAAGTCAATGTTAAAAAAGGGTTATCTCTCTTTGGAAGGGCCTAGGAAATTTGTTTTTCCTGTTAAAATTGGAGAAATATTTAAATTGAAAGGAATAAATAATAGTTTTCTCAATAGATTGCCCAACCCTTTTCTTGTTGTCTTGTTTTTTATAAAAAACTCTGACTACAAGCTGATCAATCAGCGGGAATATTCGGAATTGAATCATTATCGTGTTAGAGAGCAACTCTATTGTAATCACGATAGCAGTTACTATAATTGGAGGTTTTCTGCATTTAAACCATACTACCAGGGTATTGAATGTTATCAAAAAGATGATTTTAATTTTTTCTCAGGATATTTCATCAATGGTCTTTATTTTCTAACAGATTTTAGAGCTAACAGTTTAGGTTCTTTCTTGAGAATGATTTCATTTATTTATTTTAAATATAGGAAATCGGATATTGCTCGCATAAAGTTTGTTTCTATGGAAGACTCTAAGATAAATCGTAAATTACCATTTCTTGGTTTTGTTTTATTTAGAACTCTTACGAAAGTCATAATGTTCACGAAGGATGAAAAGATTAAAAGGTCCATAAACAAGAAAAAATTCTACTATACACTGCATGATTCAGATGAAAATATTTAATGCGAAATGAAGAAAATAATTTTAATTTGGGATTTTGATGGTCCTATTGGTCAGGTGAATTCAAGCTATCCGTATAATTTTAATTTTGAAAATATTGAAAAAGAAATTCAAAATGTTAAATGGTTAATTGGTTTTTTGAAAGAGAAGAATATAAAGTGTTGTTTTGCAATAACTGGATTTTCTGCAGAACAAGGCCCTTACCCATTTTGTTTTCCAGACTTTATAAAAGAGATTGCTCTAAAGGGTCATGAAATAGCATCCCACAGTTGGAAGCATGAATGGATGCCAATTTTTAAAGAAGATCAGATGCAAAAAAGTTTACAAAGGAGTAAAAAATCTTTAGAAAGCTGCATAATGAAAGAAAATGCAGTCGTTGGATTTGTACCTCCCCATAACCGTCCCATGACATGGTTCCGACGAGGCGCTTTTAGTTTAGGAGATCGCGGAATCTGGCCTTTTTTTAAAATGGGTGACAATCAGAATGTATTGAGATTACTAAAAAAAAATAATTATAAATGGGTCCGAGTTTCCTATAAGAATTTATTTATGATGTTAGGTTTTCAGAAAAAAAACAAGACAGGACGTATATTTACGAAAGATGGGCTTTTAATTCTTGAAAATCATTATACTGGTTTTGATGAGGATGTAATTAATCATATCCTAACCACAAATTATGAAACATACACCATAAGTGCACATCCATTTATGCTTAGTTTGGAAAATAAAAAAGAGTCCAAGAAAAATTTTTTAAATTTTATAGAAAGATTAACCACTTCTGATCAATCTATATCATTTGTACTCCCTTCTGAATTATCATGATAAAAGATAAACTGTTACTTATCACTTCTGAATTTCCTCCACAACCTGGAGGTATAGGTAATCATGCATTTTTTTTGTCAAAATATTTACAAAAAAAAGGTTTTGAAGTTTCAATTTTAAGTGATTTTAGAAATGAAAATGAAGATTTGGCATTTGATGCTCAACAATGTTTTGCTATTCATCGGATCAAGAGAAATAAATTTACACAATTCTATAGATTCAAGAAAGCCCAATTACTGGTAAAGCAAAATCAAATAATTATTTGTTCTGGTAAATTTTCTTTATGGATGGGCGCTTTACTCAATAGTTTTTTTTGCAAAAAGAAATTTATTGCTGTGCTCCATGGTTCAGAGCTTAGAGCTGGAAATAAAGCCCAACAAGCGCTTACAAAATGGAGTCTAAGTAGATTTGCTACTCTTATTGCTGTTTCTGAATTTACTAAACAATATGCTCTCTCAGTTGATCCAAACCTTTCAATAGAAGTAATCAACAATGGTTTTGAAATTAGTCAATTTGAAAATGAATTGAAAGAAAAATCAAATAAACTAAATTTGGTAACCGTTGGTAATCTTACGTTTAGGAAAGGGCAACAAAATGTGATTAAAGCTTTACCCTTTTTAAAAGAACAGTTTCCTGAAATTCATTATCACTGTATTGGCATTCCAACAGAAATAGAAAAATTTTCTGCATTAGCTCAATCTTTAGGAGTTTTTGATTGTATTACATTTTATGGAATTTTATCGGATGCAGAACGAAATGCTGTTCTCAAAAAGGCAACAATTTTCTTAATGTTAAGCCAGCATGTAAAAAATGATTTCGAAGGCTTTGGTATTGCCGTTTTAGAAGCAAATTCTTTGGGAATTCCCGCAATTGGTTCTAGAGATTCAGGAATTGCCGATGCTATAAAAACCAATTATTCAGGTGTTTTAGTGAATCAGAATGATCCTAACGAGGTATTGAATGCTGTAACGGAAATTATGAAGAATTATTACTCATATAGCGTTCAAGCCCAAGAATGGAGTACGCATTTCGATTGGAGCTACATTATTAAATACTATTTAAAAATAATAAAACATGAAGCGTAAAAAACTTCTTATTGTATCTCATACCGAACATTATATAAATCAAAATCAAGAAATTGTTGGTTGGGGTCCTACTATCAATGAAGTTAATTTTTTGTCTGATTTTTGGGATGAAGTGGTTCATATAGGTTGTCTATATAAGGATTTTGCTCCGAAAAGCGCATTACCATATTCTAAAAATACAATTAAGTATGTTCCAATTCCTCCTTATGGTGGCAAAACTTTATTGTCAAAATTGATGGTTTTTGTTAAAATTCCCAAGATCATCTTTCAAGTAGTTCGTAATTTAAATGGCGCTACGGAAGTACAATTACGGCTCCCTACTAGTATGGGCCTTTTTTTACTACCATTATTTAGCTTTATATTGCCAAGAAAATATACACTATGGGTTAAATACGCTGGTAATTGGGGAGCAGAGCAACCACCACTATCCTATCGTATTCAGCGTTGGTGGCTTAAAAAAAATTTGATGAATTGCAAAGTGACGCTTAACGGCTTCTGGCCGGATCAAGAAGGGCATTGCTATTCATTCGAAAATCCTTGCCTTGTAAAAGAGGATATTGAAATAGGTGAGATTATTGCTCAAAAAAAGGATTTTACGGAAGATTTTGTACTTACTTTTGTAGGACGATTGGAGGATGAAAAAGGGGTGGCAAAAATTATTGAATCTATAAGTACTATTTCTACAGATAAAATAAATAAAATTCATTTTATAGGAGATGGGCCTAAACGGGTACTATATGAACAACAAGCTTCTTTTTTGAAAGATAAAGTTGTATTTCATGGCTTTTTATCTAAAAATGATTTGCAACCAATCCTAGCCGATAGTCATTTTTATCTTTTGCCTTCCGAATCAGAGGGTTTTCCAAAGACAATAGCCGAAGCCGCATGTTATGGAGTACTACCAATCGTATCCGATGTTGGAAGTATTTCACATTATATAGGATCTCAAAATGGTTATTTGTGGATGAGAAATGAGAACGTATCTTATGGAGAAATATTAGAAAAAGCTCTTTTGGAATCGGAAAAAAAATTAAAAGAGAAATCTTGTGAGCTAAGAATTTTAAGCGAAAAATTTACTTTTACAGCTTATTTGGAGAAATTAAATACCTATATTTTAAGTAATCGATGAATAGTAGAATACTAAATACTAATAATAGTAAAGATTTTTATCTATTCCTTTTGCTTTTGCATGCTTTGCTAGGTTTTTCTGCTTATCTATTCAAACCCATAGCTATTCTTTACGCTGTAGGGATAGGAATGATAGGTTGCTTCTATATAATAAAGAATAAGAATCAAGATAATGAAGCACTGTATTGGTGTGCCTATGTGGTGTGTGCTGAAGTTTTTTTGAGGATGACCAAAGGTAATATTGGGAATGAATACGGGAAATATGTTGTAATAGTGTTTGTTCTTATAGGAATGTATTACAAAGGTTTTTCTAAAAACGCAATTCCAATATGGTCTTATTTATTATTATTACTTCCAGGCGTAATATATTCTTTTATAGTTTTAAACTATGAAACAGATGTCAGAAAAGCTATTATGTTTAATATTAGTGGTCCTCTTTGCTTGGCCTTATCTTCTATTTATTGCTATCAAAGAGTAGTGACAGCTTCACAAATGGATAAGCTGTTTCGGATGATGTCTTATCCTATTACGACCATGTTTGCCTATCTTTACTTTTTCACACCTAATATACAAGAAGCTGTAATAAGCACTGCATCAAATTCGGCTACATCTGGAGGGTTTGGTCCAAATCAGGTTTCAACGATGTTGGGATTTGCCATGTTTGTTTTCTTCGTAAGAACTATTTTATACTCTAAAAATATATATTTATTAGCTCTTAACGGTTTTTTACTGTTTTTTGCACTGTTTAGAGGACTAATAACCTTTTCACGTGGAGGTGTTATTACTGGAGGTGTTATGATTGTGATTTTATTGATAAAATTGTTTATCATTGGAAATGTTACAGTTAAATTTAAGCTGTTAATTGTTTCTGGGATTGCTATTTTAGGTTTAATAGGTATATGGGGATATAGCTTGTATCAAACAAAGGGATTGATTGAGAATCGTTATACTAATGAAGATGCTTTGGGAAGAGAAAAAGAAAGTGTTCTTTCTGGACGTGAAGTTCTTATGGAGGCTGAATTGCAAATGTTTTTTGATAATCCCATTTTTGGGATAGGCGTTGGAAAGAACAAGGAGTATCGTAAAGAGCTTACAGGAATTGAAGGAGCGTCGCATAATGAGATTACAAGAATGCTTGCTGAACATGGTTCTTTGGGTATAATGGCTTTGTTAATATTATTGGCAACACCACTCCTTTTGTCCTTTAACAACACACAGCATCTCTATTTGTTTTCGTTCTTTATATTTTGGCTCTTGACCATTAATCATGCATCAATGCGATTGGCAGCGCCTGCCTTTATTTATGCCTTATCACTTTTAAAAGTTGTACCGTTTGAAGAACCTGCTCTACATAGGAAATAAGTTGTCTGGTCATGGCGTATCTGTTACTACTATAGAAACCTTGGGTGTTTTATTGGAGGAAGAAGGCTTTGCTCTGCATTATGCATCGTCGAAAAAAAATATGGCTTTTCGGATGCTGGATATGATCTGGAGCGTATTGAAATTTCGA
This sequence comes from Flavobacterium sp. PLA-1-15, assembly GCF_049060005.1. Lineage (NCBI taxonomy): Bacteria > Pseudomonadati > Bacteroidota > Flavobacteriia > Flavobacteriales > Flavobacteriaceae > Flavobacterium > Flavobacterium sp. PLA-1-15. The sequence goes on from NZ_JBMGQS010000024.1 coordinate 41,201, forward strand.
AGTAAGACGCATTTTATATTGATTGATACATACAGTACTTCAAGTTTTTGGTATGCGTTTTTGACTAGTCAATTGGCTAGGATTTTAAAAATCAAGTACATTCCGATATTGCATGGAGGTAATCTGCCTCAGAGATTGAAAAATAATCCTCGACTTTGTAAAATGCTTTTTGGTAATGCCTATAAAAATGTTGCACCATCCGGATATTTACTGCACCATTTTGAATTGAGTGGTTTTAACAATGCCATTTATATTCCTAATACCCTTGAGATCGATAACTATTCTTATAAGGAGCAGAAAGTAGTTTTTCCACATTTGCTTTGGGTCAGATCCTTTGCAAAAATTTATAATCCCAATATGACTATTGAGGTTTTCAAGCTTATAAAAGAAAAATATCCAGAAGCAACCTTGTGTATGGTAGGGCCAGATAAAGATGGATCTTTGGCAGATGCAAAGCTTTTGGCGCAGGCCTATCAACTGGATGTTGTTTTTACAGGAAAACTTTCCAAAAAAGAATGGATAGAATTATCAGAAAATTATAACCTCTTCATTAGTACAACTCATTTTGATAATACCCCGGTGAGTGTCATGGAAGCAATGGCTTTGGGTTTGCCAGTAATCAGTACTAATGTTGGCGGTATTCCCTATTTGCTTAATGACGGAGTGGATGCTCTATTGGTTGCAGATGGTGCTATAGACGAAATGGTTGACGCTATCGATCGATTGTGTCAGGACGAGGGTTTGGCTAAAAACATAAGCCACAAAGCACGATTAAAGGTAGAAAGCTTTGATTGGAATGTTGTAAAGCATAGTTGGAAAAATGTTTTATAAATAATTTTGTTTTAAACGCTATTTTGGAAAAAAATGTTAAATTCGTGCTTTCAAAAGACATACCCCATATGTTACCCTCTAAAACAATTCATTTTGAGATTTCTGAACGGAAAATACTCTTAAGGTTATTTGATGTATTGACCGTTCTGTGTTCACTTTCATTTGTAGGACACACTTTCGATTTTCATTATTTTAGGATAACTGATGCCAGTTTTTATTGGACTATAGTCTTGGCTTTGTATCTTAATGTTTTAGGGACCGTTTTTGAGATGTACAGCCTGCAAGTTGCCAGCAGTCAATTGCAAATTATTAAGAGTATATTGCTCACTTCCTGTACGACGGTACTTTTCTTTTTACTAACTCCAATATTTACACCGACTTTACCGTCTAATCGATTACAAATTGTCTATTTCTTTTTATCCATAGCTATTTCGCTACTTGTATGGAGGCTTTTTTACCAAAAATTCTTAGCATCACAAAGGTTTGTAAAAAAAGTAATCATCGTATGCGATCAAAATCAGCTAGAAGAATTGACAACGTCGTTGGAAAAAGCAGATCCTCACTATAAGGTTGTAGGCTTTATTGATACAGACTCCCAAAATGGAGCAGATATAGTTTCGTCAATCAGATTGGTTGGGATGCAGGATTTAGAGTCTTTTATTGGAAGTAATGGCGTGTCAGAAATTGTAGTTGCTTCGCAGAAGACAGATGGAATTACAGTGGATTTATACAATAATTTATTGACATTGTTGGAAAAAGGAATAGGTATCAGAGCCTATAATCAGGTTTATGAAGCTATTACGCATCGCATTCCGATCCAGCATTTCGATAAGGATTTTTATCGCTATTTTCCTTTTAGTAGAAGCAACCACAACCGACTGTATCTACTGGTCATAAAAATTTTCGAAGTTGTTTTTTCAACTATTGGATTGCTTGCGGGATTGCTCATCTTGCCTTTTGTAGTAATTGGTAATCTTATAGGTAATCGGGGATCACTTTTTTATATGCAAACCAGAATTGGTAGAAATGGAGTGCCTTTCGAAATATACAAGTTCAGGACAATGGTCAAGAATGCAGAACGTGACGGAATTAAATTTGCAACTCAAGGCGATGCAAGAATCACACCTTTTGGTAGGATTTTAAGAAAAACAAGGATTGACGAAGTGCCTCAATTTATCAACATCCTAAAAGGAGATATGAGTTTTATTGGGCCACGACCAGAACGCCCTTATTTTGTAAAGGAGCTTGCTGCCATGATGCCTTTTTATGAAACACGTCACGTCATAAAACCTGGACTTACAGGTTGGGCTCAGGTGAATTACTCTTATGGAGAGAGCATTGAGGAAAGCCTCATCAAGCTGCAGTATGACTTGTATTACATAAAGCACCGAAGCATTTTCCTCGATCTGAATATCATCATCAAAACGTTTAGTACGGTCTTGTTCTACCGCGGCCAATAGAAAATCTTTTGGGAGCAATCAATCGGAACAATAGAATGGCCGCTGTAATTACAATAGGCGCCACGATAAAAAGATGTACCTTGTTGAGCATGTACACCATATAAATTCCTAAGAATACCAGGCAAACGGAAGACAATCTCTTGATCCACTTTTCGTTATTTGTTGCCATAAAATAAAGCAACAATAAAAACAGCGGATTGAAAAGCAATACATTATAATTCCACAATACTTCCTGGTGCAACGAGTAAAGCCCTATCAGCGAAAACAATAAACCGATTGCTCCTAAAATCAGGAAAAACGTCATCTGCATTGCTTTTTTCTTGATCACTACAAAAAGCAACAATACCACAATCAGCGAATAGATACTGTCCAGAAAAGAAAAAGCCGAAGGCCTGTTGGCTTCAAAAATTACATTTGTTTCCGTTACCAGCGGTTTGTTTTTATAAGAAGTAGTTTTTAGGTTTTCAAATAAATCTAGAGGCAAAAACATAATCGTAGCCTGATCATCAACGCGGTGTCCGAAGATAATATTGATGCCCAGTTTCTGATAAAAATGATTTTCAACATATGGAAACAATACATCCCTGTATGTTTTCGAATCGATGTTTTTCTTCACGATAGGCTTTCCTTCCAGCACTTCGTTCACAATATCAATCACTTTTGTCGTGCAATTTCGGTCAATAAATTTATAGGTGTAATATTTATCGTCGGAGGATAACGAAACATCCAATTTGTTAATAAGCGCTTCCTTTTCTGCATTTGATAAATTCAAAACCTGTTCATAAATTGACCTGTTCTCGAACCTGTAGCTGTATTCGAAATCATCATACGGATATGCTGCAGCATAATACTGCAAATCGCCTTTTACAAACTTGAACATAAAATTTGGCGTACTAAAGTCAAACATACCATAGTTGTACACCAAATCAATATTCTTAGAATCATCCTTGATGCGTAAAGCAGTATGACCGTAAAGCGAGTGCGAAGCATCCGCAGTTCCCACCGTCAGGATACTTACAATAGTATTGTCCGAAACCAATGATTGCGCAAAATTTATCTGAAAGCTTATTAAACAGAGGAAGATGAGTATTCTTTTTATCATTACATGGAAGATTTTAGATTGAAGATTAACGATTTTTGATTTCAGATTTTTTCTAAAACCAGTAGACAGCTATATATCACCTGAATATCCCCAAATCCACCTTAACAGAGAAAACATTTGAATAAAGTGCGGCACTTTGATCGCCCAAATCCGTCAGAGCATAATCAATCTGGATGCCTTTGTATTTGAATCCAAGGCCAATATTCGGCTGAAAGTTCACTTTTTCGCTACCGTCCAATTGCATTACGTTTTGGAAATTCCCCACGCCAGCTCTCACAAAAACCAAATCAATATAGCCTACTTCAAAACCCAGAGCAGGATCAATACTCACCGCCTTGGTAGAGATAATATCATTCGTCTGTTCAAAACGCATGTTCAAATTCGTAGCCGCCAAAAGCGTCATCTCATTATGAAATTCAAATTTCTTCGAAATTCCCAGTTGCGCCTTCGGCAATGTAATCTCCGTGCTTTCCGGCGGTTCTTGGTTCTCACCCGGAATCGCATTCGCTATCTTTTGATATTCCTCTTCGTCAATATTCCAAATATTATAGGTAGTCGTAATATCGCGCAACATCAACCCCACATGCCAATCGTCACGTTCAAATTGCAGTCCGAAATCAAAACCAAATCCCCATGAATTTGCAAATTTACCAATCACACGGCGAATCACCTTTGCATTCACACCATACTGAAATCCCGGAACCGGCAACCTTCTCGCATACGAAAAAGTAAAACCATAATCCGCCGCAGAGAAAAGGCTGATCCTGTTGTAGTCAATATTTCCATCACCGTCAATCAGCTGGGTCGTGTTCATAATATCGTCCACCCCAAACCGAATCATCGAAATTCCCCAAGCGCTCCTGTCGTCAATCGGTTTCGCATACGCCGCATAGTCATATTGCGCAATATTTGCAAAGTAGCTCGCGTGCATCAACGCCACCTGTCCGTCTTCAAGATTTACCAATCCAGCCGGATTCCAATACCCCGAATTCACATCATTCGTACTTGCCACCACCGCGTTCGACATACCCAAAGCGGCCGCATCAACACCAATGTTCATGAATTCGTTAGAGTATTTTCTAACTGCCTGACTGTAAGTAAGTGAATAGGTTAAAAGGAAAGCAAAGAATGCGGTTTTTTTCAACGTCTTTAATTTTTGCAAATATCAACTAAAAATCTCTAATAAAAAACGCACTTCTCTTTAACTTATTGTGCTAAATTTGTTTTTCAAAAATTATCAAAATGAACATCAAATCACATATCCCAAATAGCATCACCCTCCTCAATTTGTTCTCCGGTTGCATCGCCCTTGTCTTTGCCTTCAACAAACAATTCGAGATGGCGTTTTTCTTCGTTTCTCTAGGGATATTCCTTGATTTTTTCGATGGTTTTTTTGCCCGAATGTTTAATGTTTCAAGCGAGCTAGGGCTCCAGCTCGATTCCCTTGCAGATATGGTTACGAGTGGTCTCGTTCCCGGACTCATCATGTTCCAAATGATGTCTGCTTCAACCTCAGTACCCGAATGGTTTCCTTACCTGGGCTTCATCATCACCCTCGGTTCCTGCTACCGACTCGCTAATTTCAACATCGACACCCGTCAAACCGACTCCTTCATAGGCCTACCAACACCCGCCAATGCCTTGGTAATACTAAGCTTGCCACTCGTTTTGCAAAACACCGAATCATTAATCATGGTCGAAGTACTAACCAATCAATGGGTACTCCTCCTCATCACCCTTTTCAGTGCCTATATCCTAAACGCCGAAATTCCGTTGTTCTCTTTGAAAATAAAGCAATTTACCTTCGCCAAATACAAACTCCAAGTGTTCTTCCTTGCCGTTTCCATTCTCCTGCTCGTGTTTTTCCAATTCCTCGGAATTCCACTTCTAATATTCACCTATATCCTGCTTTCCATCATCAACAATAAAAAGAAAAAGAGCGTATAGTTTTTTAGGAGCAAATCGTTAGGGCTAAGAATAAAACCATATTCCCGCTTTCCGTTCCAATCTTTTTGTTTTTAAAGAAAAAACAAAGAGGATTTCCACTTCAATCGGGGCTAGAAGAAATCCTTGAAGCGCCCACGATGCTGTTCCGTTTCAGCCACAGATACACAGATTTATAAGTTCAACCGTAAATGTTCAACTGCTGTTCAATATTTTAGATATTACGGTTGAATAAAATTCGTGCATCCGTGGCAAAGAAAACCGAATCCAAAGCATCCAAATCTGTGAATTTTAGTATCCTAGAATTAAATATAAAATCTGTGCATCCGTGGCAAAAGAAAACCGAATGCGAAGCATTCAAATCTGTGGAATTTAAATATCCCAGAATTAAATGTAAAATCTGTGCATCAGTGGCTAGAAAAGACGAAGTTAAGTTCAAAATCCATTTTCGGCATTTCAATTTTCTAATCTTTAAGTCTTTAAATCTCTATATCTTTATATCCTAAAAACGGTATATGAAAAAACCAGCACCAAGAAAGAAACCCGCCCCAAGAAGAAAACCCAAAAAGAAATCCTCCTGGCTAAGAAGCACCATCATCATCGTTTCAATTCTATTGGTCATCACTGCTATTGGCTATCATTACCGCAACGGACTGGCCTATTATCTCGGCTATAAAACCGACAAGATCATCAAGCAAGAAGCCGAGCAAAAACGACTCTCAGACGTCCGAAATTTCCAAATCCTCTCCAAACACCAAGGCAAGATAGCCGGAATCGACGTGTCCGAATACCAAGGCAACATCCTCTGGGATTCAGTAAAAAACATCGAAGGTACTTTTCCCATCCAATTCATAATCGTCCGCTCCACCGCTGGCAAGAACCGTGTCGATGCCAAATTCCACCAAAACTGGAAAGCCATCAAGAACCAAAAAATCATCCGTGGTGCTTATCACTACTACCGTCCCAACGAAAATTCCTTGGAACAGGCCGAGCTCTTCATCAAAACCGTAAAACTCAAAAAAGGCGATTTGCCTCCGATATTGGATATCGAAAAACTGCCCAAAAATCAATCCATCGACAGTTTAAAGGTGGGTCTCAAGCGCTGGCTCAAAAGGGTAGAAGAACATTATGGCGAAAAGCCCATCATCTATTCCGGCGAAAGCTACTATAGCGACTTCCTCGAAGAAGAATTTGCCGACTACAATTTCTGGATTGCCAACTACAATTTCTTCGTCGAAAACATAAAAGACGACTGGCTGATATGGCAATTCACCGAAAAAGGCACCATTCCCGGCATCAAAGGCAACGTCGATGTCAACATCTTCAATGGCAACCTTCAGCAATTAAAATTCCAGACCATAGGCAATTAGTAATCAGTCTAAGTGTGCGCTGTTGGAAAGCCAAAAAAGCAAGGCTGTCACAAAAAAAGTACGGCGGATACTCAAAAAGCTCGGCGGATACTCAAAAAGCTCGGCCGAAACGCAAAAGAGGTCGGCTGATGTCCAAAAAGGTCGGCGGAAATGTAAAAAAGGTCGGCGGAAACGCAAAAGAGGTCGGCGAAAACTCAAAAAAGGTTGGCTGATGTCCAAAAACGAAGGCTGTCTCCGAAAAAGTATGGCAAAAATTGAAAAGTAGTAGGAAATAAATACCTACTAAATATAAAAAACCGGAAAAGAACTTTTAAAGTACTTTTCCGGTTTCTGATTTATAAACGCTAATTTCTATTTTTAAAACTCCAATTTCTTTTTCCTCAACTCAAAATTCTGACCAAGATATACCCTTCTTACCATCTCGTCCTGTACCAATTCCTCCGGAACACCAGCCTTCAAGATACCACCCTCAAACATCAGATACGTCTTGTCTGTAATCGCCAAAGTCTCCTGAACGTTGTGGTCGGTAATCAAAATCCCAATATTTTTGTTCTTCAATTGCGCTACAATCCTTTGGATGTCTTCCACCGCAACCGGGTCAACCCCTGCAAATGGCTCATCCAACAGGATAAATTTGGGATCCGTTGCCAAGGCACGTGCAATCTCAGTTCTACGTCGCTCTCCACCCGAAAGTAAATCCCCTCTGTTGGTTCTGATGTGTTGCAAACTGAATTCATCAATCAACGATTCCATCTTTGCCACTTGTTCCGCCTTCGAAAGTTTCGTCAATTGCAGTACACTCAAGATGTTATCTTCAATACTCAACTTCCTAAAAACCGAAGCTTCCTGTGCCAAATAACCAATTCCGTGTTGGGCACGCTTGTACATCGGGAAATCGGTGATGTTCATGTCGTCCAAATAGATGTTCCCTGCATTTGGCTTCACCAAACCTACAATCATATAAAAGGAAGTGGTTTTCCCGGCACCATTCGGACCCAAAAGCCCCACAATTTCGCCTTGATTCACTTCCACAGAAATCCCCTTCACGACACTTCTGCCTTTATATGTTTTGATTAGATTGTCGGCTCTTAATATCATTTTATATTTTATTCGTTGATTTGGTTATTCATTGCCCGTCGGTAATTCGATACAAATTAACAAATTAACGCATTACCAAATACACCTTTTAACAATTATTTGTTCTCTTCCAATGCTTCCCAGAATTCATACGCCCTTCTCAAGTGAGGTACTACAATCGTACCGCCAACTAAAGTTGCAATTCCCATCGCTTCCATCATTTCTTCTTTGGTAACGCCTTCTTTATAGCTGGTTTCCAAATGGTATTTCACACAATCGTCGCATCTTAAAACTGCAGAAGCCACAAGTCCTAGAAGTTCTTTGGTTTTAACATCCAAAGCACCTTCGGCATAAGCATTCGTATCTAAATTAAAAATTCGCTTGACGATCTTGTTATTGTCAGCAAGCAATTTCTCATTCATTTTCGCGCGGTAATCATTAAATTCTTTTACTAAATCTGACATAATATATTAAGTTGTTTGTTTGTCTTTTTTCGATACAAATAAGGCAATGAAGATGCTTACTTCGTATAAAATCCATAACGGAATCGTCACAATAATCTGACTGATGACATCTGGAGGTGTAACAATTGCGGCGATAATCAAGATGATTACGATGGCATATCTTCTGTAATCTCGAAGGAATTTGGCGGTTACCAGTCCCATTTTGGCAAGGAAAAAGATTACAATCGGAAGTTCAAAGACCAATCCTGTTGCGAGCGAAGTCGTTTTTACCAATCCAATATAGGAATCAATATCAATCTGGTTTTCTACCTGCGTACTGATGGTAAGGTTGGCCAGGAAATTTATAGAAAGTGGTGTCAATATAAAATAACCAAACGCCACTCCAAGGAAAAACAGAAAAGAGGCAATGGCAATGAAATACTTGATGTTTTTCTTTTCCTTTTCATATAAAGCGGGGCTTACGAATTTCCATAATTCCCATAGTATAAAAGGAAACGAAATAATAAATCCGGCAGTTATCGAAGTCCAAATCAGCATAGAAAACTGTCCTTCCATGGTACGGTTCTGTAATTGAAAAGGAAGTTCTTCTAGGCAGAAACTTTTGTCCAGGTCGTATTGTGTTGCCAATTCACAGAACCAGCGGTAGGTGATGAAATTGCCATCTTTAGGTCCGAAAATAATGACATCAAAAATAAAATCACTGAAATTGTAGGCAACAGTTGCCCCAATCAAAATCGCAATCGTACTTCTGATCAATACCCATCTCAATACTTCGAGATGGTCGAGGAAAGACATTTCCCTTTGGTTCTTTTTTGCCATTATACGATGCCTTCCTTTAAAATGTCGTGCAAATGCAACACGCCTTTGTATTCTTCACCATCCACAACGATCAGTTGCGTAATAGAGAAATCTTCCAATATATTCAGAGCGTCCACCACCATATCGGTCGATTTAATCACTTTTGGATTTTTGGTCATAATATCTTTTGCTGTCAAATCCGCGAAAGTATCACGTTCGTTGAGCATTCTTCGGATATCACCATCGGTAATAATTCCGATAACCTTATTGTCTTCTACAACCGCAGTCACACCAAGACGTTTTTCTGAGATTTCGAAAATAGCCTGTTTGATAGAAGCATCGGCATTGACCATTGGTTTCAGTGTATGTTCGAGCATGTCTTTTACGCGAAGCAATAATTTCTTACCCAAAGCACCACCTGGATGGTATTTTGCAAAATCATCACTCTTGAAATCACGCATTTCCATCAAGCAAACCGCCAAAGCATCGCCCATGACCAGTTGTGCGGTGGTGCTGTTTGTTGGTGCTAAATTTATAGGACAAGCCTCAGTTTCAACCGTAGTATTCAATATATAATCGGAACCTTTTGCCAAAAAAGATGTGATATTTCCAGTCATCCCGATTAAAGTATTGCCAAAACGTTTTAAAATCGGAACCAAAACTTTGATTTCGGGGCTGTTACCGCTTTTTGAAATACAAATTACGACATCTCCAGGTTGCACCATTCCCAAATCGCCGTGAATGGCTTCTGAAGCATGCAGGAACATCGATGGCGTTCCGGTAGAATTCATAGTAGCCACAATTTTTTGAGCAATTATGGCGCTCTTGCCGATTCCAGTGACTATCAGACGGCCTTTTGCGTTGAAAATTATCTCGGCAGTATTCACAAAATTGTCGTCAAGAAAATCGATGAGTTTTATAATGGCTTCACTTTCAGAGAGAATGGTTTTTTTGGCTATTGCCAATATATTTTCTTTTGCTATCAAAACAGAAATTGTATAAAATTTGTTGTTATAAAAGAAAGTTGTATCTTTATGTGGTGCAAATTTATGTAAAATACCCTAAATAAAGAATGAATTCAAACGAAATTGACATCCACAAAGAGTTAAAAAAGTATTTCGGTTTTAGCCAATTTAAAGGATTGCAAGAGCAGGTCGTCAAAAGCATAATCACAAATAATAACACATTTGTCATCATGCCAACAGGTGGAGGTAAATCCCTTTGCTATCAATTGCCTGCATTAATTAAAGAAGGAACAGCGATTGTTGTTTCCCCTCTGATTGCCTTGATGAAAAATCAAGTGGATGCGATTAGAAGTTTGTCTTCTGAGAATGGAATTGCTCACGTTTTGAATTCCTCTTTGACCAAAACGGAAATTGCACAGGTTAAAAAAGACATTACTTCTGGAATTACGAAACTATTATACGTTGCTCCTGAGTCCCTTACGAAAGAAGAATATGTGCTGTTTCTTAAAAACGTACCTATTTCATTTGTAGCCATTGACGAAGCACACTGTATTTCTGAATGGGGGCATGATTTCAGACCTGAATATAGAAATTTACGACATATTATCAAGCAGTTGGGCGACGTTCCCATTATCGGCTTGACCGCTACTGCTACTCCAAAAGTGCAGGAAGACATCTTGAAAAACCTCGATATGTCGGATGCCAATACCTTCAAAGCATCTTTTAACAGACCTAATTTATATTATGAAGTTCGTACCAAAACTAAAAATGTGGAGTCGGACATTATTCGTTTTATAAAGCAACACAAAGGGAAATCGGGGATTATTTATTGCTTGAGCCGTAAAAAAGTGGAAGCGATTGCCCAAGTTTTACAGGTAAACGGAATCAGTGCCGTGCCTTATCATGCAGGTTTGGATGCGAAAACAAGAGCCAAACACCAAGATATGTTCCTGATGGAAGATGTTGAGGTTGTGGTGGCAACAATCGCCTTCGGAATGGGAATCGACAAGCCGGATGTTCGTTTTGTCATCCACCACGATATTCCAAAATCATTGGAAAGTTACTATCAGGAAACGGGTAGGGCAGGACGTGACGGCGGAGAAGGACATTGCCTTGCGTATTATTCCTATAAAGATGTAGAAAAACTGGAGAAATTCATGTCTGGAAAACCCGTTGCCGAGCAGGAAATTGGTTTTGCCTTGTTGCAGGAAGTTGTGGCTTATGCCGAAACTTCGATGTCGAGACGAAAATTTCTTCTGCATTATTTCGGTGAAGAATTTGACAGCGAAACAGGCGAAGGTGCTGATATGGACGACAATATCCGCAATCCGAAAGCCAAGGTTGAAGCCAAAGACCAAGTGGTTAAATTGCTCCAAGTGGTTCGCGATACCAAGCATTTGTACAAATCAAAAGAAATT
>NZ_JBMGQS010000025.1:0-42076 GCF_049060005.1 Flavobacterium sp. PLA-1-15
TGTACCGTGCGTTTGCAATAATGTATCGTGCGTTTGCAATAATGTACCGTGCGTTTGCAATAATGTACCGTGCGTTTGCAATAATGTACCGTGCGTTTGGAATAATGTAGCGTGCGTTTGCAATAATGTACCGTGCGTTTGCAATAATGTATCGTGCGTTTGCAATAATGTACCGTGCGTTTGCAATAATGTACCGTGCGTTTAGCATAATGCATCATGCGATTTGTATAATTAATTAAACACTAGATATGAAAAAAATAATTTATACAGATAAGGCTCCTGCACCAATCGGACCTTACAATCAAGCCGTTTTAGTAGGCAATACACTTTATACTTCTGGACAGATTGCGCTAGATCCTGCATCAATGGAATTGATTTTAGACAACATTGAAGTCGAAACAAAACAAGTGATGGAAAACATGAAAGCAGTTCTAGAAGCTGCCGGAATGAGTCTTGAAGACGTTGTTAAGACTTCAATCTTTATAATGGACATGAATGATTTTGCCAGAATAAATTCGGTTTATGGAAGCTATTTTGATGAAAAGACTGCTCCAGCAAGGGAAACAGTTCAGGTGGCTTGCTTGCCGAAAAATGTGAACGTAGAAATCTCTATGATTGCTATCAAACAATAATTAGAAAAATTTTTCGAATATAAAAAAAGTCCAATCTCTAAATTAGAAATTGGACTTTTTTATTTAAGATTATTCTCCTAACAATGGTAAATTACCCTATGGCGATTGCATTCAATAGCAATTGTGCCGTTGCTTCATTTGTTGCCAAGGGAACATTGTGAACATCGCAAACCCTAATCAACATATTAATGTCAACTTCATGGGCATGGCTTGAATTGGGATCCTTAAAAAACAAAACCATCTGTGTTTTGCCTTCTGCCACCCGAGCCGCTATTTGTGCATCGCCCCCAAGTGGTCCTGAAAGCATTTTTTGAACTCTGAAACCAGCATTCTCTGCTTTAGATCCGGTGGTTCCAGTTGCAATTAGCGAGATGTTCTCAGCAATAAGCAAAGCTTTATTTTTATTGAGAAACTGCACCATATCGGCTTTCATTCTATCATGTGCAATTACAGCAATTTCCATAGTCTTTTAGTTTATACGATGATAATCGATCAACCCGTCGATAGGACGTCTCAAAACGTTTCCTAAAATCAATCCGTTTTGTTCCAAGACTGTTTTCAATTCATCTTTTAAATAAAAAGCGATTGAACCTACAAAATGTACTGGAACTTCACGGCAGTTTTCAAATTGCGAAATATAATTGTCTACAAATTTCTGCATTGCTTTCTTCACAAAAACATTGATGAAAACATCGTCTTTGTGCTTGATTAGGAACTTTGCAAACGTTGCCAAATAGGCATTTGGATTTGGTTCCTTATACAAATGATGCTTGATGGTGTCTGGATCTAGATCGTAATCCTTTTCAAATTCTTCGGCTAAATGCTTAGGCATTTTCCCAAAATGATAAGCACGGATTAGGGAGCGACCGAAACGGTTTCCGCTGCAATCGTCCATGGCCATATAACCAAGAGATTGTACTTTTTGGTGCAATTCTTCTCCATCAAAATAACTGCAGTTTGAACCTGTTCCCAAAATTGAAATAATTGCTTTTTCGTTGTTTGGATTGGTTGCATACGCTGCCGCATAGGTATCTTCCTTTACGTTGATTTCGGCATTTGAGAAGAACTCTTTGAAAATGTCTGCCAAGAAATTTTTCATTCTGTCAGTTCCGCAACCTGCTCCGTAAAAGTAAAGATGCGTTACTGCTTTTCTATTCTGGTAGATATCGAAGCGGTCCTCAAGACGCTCAAGGACTTCCTTTTTATCTAAAACTTCAGGATTCAATCCTAAAGATTGTGTGGTAAACAGTTTGTTGCCATTATCATCTAATGCAATCCAATCTGCTTTTGTGGAACCACTGTCTACTAATAGTTTCATTTTTGGTTTGTTAGTTTGTTTGTTAGTCTCGATCGGAAAATAGATTTACAAGATGCCGAAAGATTTTAATCTAGCCCCGATTACCTCACATTACACTTATTTTCATAAGTGTTCGGTGAACACTTCGTGTTTGTAGTGGAAATCCTTTTCTTTTTTTCCTTTAAAAAAAGAAAAGATTGCAACGGAAAGCGGGAAAATGGTTGGAACAAATGTCCTAGCGATTTGCTCCTAAATCAATACAAAAAATCCCGTCAATATAAAATCAACGGGATTTTGTAACTCTATAAATTATTTTAAACCAGCGATATGAACCGACAAATCGATCAATTTGCTAGAATATCCGTACTCGTTATCGTACCAAGATACGATTTTGAAGAACGTTGAATTCAATCCGATTCCTGCTTTTGCATCTACGATTGAGGTGTGAGAATCTGAGATGAAATCTTGAGAAACCACATCGTCCTCGGTATATCCAAGGATTCCTTTTAGTTCGTTTTCTGAAGCTTTTTTCAATACTGCCATGATTTCTTCGTAAGAAGTTTCTTTGGCAACTTTTACTGTTAAATCTACTACAGAAACGTCAACAGTTGGAACTCTAAATGACATTCCTGTTAGTTTTCCGTTCAATTCTGGAATTACTTTTCCAACTGCTTTTGCAGCTCCGGTTGATGATGGAATGATGTTTACACTTGCTGCACGTCCACCTCTCCAGTCTTTTTTAGAAGGACCATCGGCAGTCATTTGTGTTGAAGTTGTTGCGTGAACCGTTGTCATCAAACCTTCTACGATTCCGAAGTTATCGTTGATTACTTTCGCTAGAGGCGCCAAACAGTTTGTTGTACATGAAGCGTTAGAAACCACAGTATCTGAAGCTTTTGCTGATTCGTGATTTACTCCCATTACAAACATTGGAGCATCTGCTGATGGAGCTGAAATGATTACTTTTTTAGCACCACCTTTGATGTGTGCGTTTGCTGTTTCTAATGTTGTGAAGATACCTGTACATTCTGCTACAACATCTACTCCAACTTCATCCCATTTTAGAGTTGATGGGTCTTTTTCGGCAGTAATACGGATGTTTCTTCCGTTTACGTATAATTTTCCTTCTTTTACTTCTACCGTTCCGTTGAAACGACCGTGAACTGAATCGTATTTTAACAAATAAGCTAAATGGTCTACATCTAATAAATCATTGATGGCTACAACTTCTACATTATCTCTGTTGAAAGTTTCTCTGAAAACGATTCTTCCAATTCTTCCAAATCCGTTGATTCCTAATTTTACTTTTGACATTTTTTGTTTGCTTTTTAGCTTCAGGCATTGCCTTTGGCCGATTATTTAAATTGTTTGTTTATTGCTAAAGCTTGTGTGTTTAAATTTCCTCACTTTTAAACATTCAACCCTAAATTTTATGTTGACATTATATCGGATACCCTTAATAATTCCATATCGATTGGATAGTGTCCTTTGATGGCTTGTTCCAGAGGTGTCAAGGTCACCACATCTTTAAGGATTCCAACCATATAGTTTGATTTTCCTTCTAGTATAGATTCTACAGCTTTTACTCCTAGCCTACTTGCCAAAACCCTGTCGTAGCACGATGGTGCTCCACCTCTTTGCATGTGTCCGAGAACCGAAACACGGATGTCGTATTCTGGCAGATGTGATTCGATGTAATCTTTTAATTCGAAAACATTCTTACCCATTTTATCTCCTTCGGCAACCACCACTATACTTGATGATTTTCCTGATGCCTTACTTTTTTGAAGTGACTCCAATAATCTGTCCAGTCCTAAATCTTCCTCTGGAATAAGAATTTCTTCTGCTCCAGCACCGATTCCTGCGTTTAGAGCGATGTGTCCGGCGTCACGCCCCATGACTTCTACGAAGAAAAGACGGTTGTGTGAACTTGCCGTATCACGAATCTTATCGATGCATTCTACCACTGTATTTAGAGCGGTATCATAACCTAAAGTGTGACTTGTACCGAAAATATCATTGTCAATTGTACCAGGAATTCCCATTACTGGAAAGCCGTATTCCTTATTGAAAACTTCGGCTCCAGTAAAGCTTCCATCACCTCCGATAACCACTAATGCTTCAACACCTGCCTTTACCAAATGGTCGTGTGCAATTTTTCTGCCTTCCGGTGTCATAAAATCTTTTGATCTTGCCGACTTTAGAATTGTTCCACCTTTGTTGACGATATTATTTACAGAACGAGGTCCCATTTCTTTGAAATCACCTTCAATCATACCTTGGTATCCACGGTAGATTCCGATGCATTCTATTCCGTGAAAGGCACAAGTCCTAACGACAGAACGTATAGCGGCATTCATTCCAGGGGAATCTCCACCAGAAGTTAGCACCCCTATCTTTTTAATTGATTTTGACATTTTTTAATATATTAAAATGCTAATTTAACAAACATATATAATTAAAGATAGCACGTTATTAATAATTTAGTAAACGAAACACATTTCAAACGTTTTCGTTAATAAGTTTTTAAAATTGACAGGTTTGTGAAGAAAAAATAGTCGAAAATTACGAATAATTGGGAATCGCAATCAAAAATGAAGCAAATGTAGAATTATAGATTTATCAATCTTCTTTGGAAGGAATTGCTTCAGCGTTGTTTTTAGGCTCGACAGGTTTCTTCTTTTTGTCTGGAAAATTCATATACTCCGGAGCAATTTCAGAATCTGGAATAAGATCGTCTTCAATCTTCACTTTGTCTAATTTGTGATTCTTGAAAATTTTGTTCACTAATTCTTTGAAGGTATCAAAATCGACTTCATAAGTGACACCAATACCTTGCGTATATCCAATTCCTTCTCCTATATAATTAATGTCGTTTTCTCTGTTGAAAACACGAAGGTTCAAACTTCCATCTTCATTAACCCTATATTGCACTTCTACATTTCCAACAATGGCGGACTCATTGATGCCTCCAACCGGAACACCCACTTTTCCGTTAACGGTAATACGTTCGTTTACTTGTGTAGAAACCGTTAATCCTACAGAACCATCGGCTTCGTTTCCAGGTGTTCTATCTGCAGAAACAATATCGATACCTACCTGTACTTTATCATCAGGATTTTGAAAAATATCATCAAAAATACCACCGGCAGTTTCAAAAAGATTTTGGGCAATTGCACTTTGATTCACACCGTCCTGGCTCAAAAATCCTCCCGTACTCAACAAGGTCAACGCCTGTGTCTGACGGATGTCTTTATCTCCTAATTTCGTTTGAATTTCTGATTTCAACACAGAACTTATCGTTGGGAAATTAATACTGAAATCAGGCTCAGGACTGCTCAAACTTCCTGTGATTCCAATTCCTACTTCAACAGGAACTTTTCTGTTTACAGATGGATTATCCAATAAAACGGAAGGATTTGCAGTGGTTTTGTAAACCGCTTCCAAATTCAATCGGGCTCTCATGGGATCACCTTCCCAAACAATCGTACTGAATTTTTTTACATCCAATCGCTTATCAATAAGGCCCCTGTAACGGAAATTATAGGAACCCTCATATACTTGATAATCTCCAACCATATTGAATTTTCCAAGCGTATTGATTTCCAAAAGCAATGTACCGTTTCCTTTTGCCTTCATTCCGTGACCGGTTTCTCTGTCCAAAATCACTTCAATTTCGGCTTCAGGAGTTACATCCAATTCAAACTTTAATTCCAATCCTTTATAATCTCTAACCTGACCAATAATTCCTTTTTGAAGATTGTATTTTTCTTCAGGTGTCAAGAAGTGCATAAAACTTTTGTTCCCAACTGCTTCGGCATTGTTGATTGGAATCTTAATCTGGGTGCCACTTTTGGATTCTGCTACCACATCAATCAACAAACCATCCGTTGGTCCTGAAATTTTTGCAGTTCCATCAATAAAAGCCGTTCCATAATAGGCCGCATCTTCAGAATCTTTTGTGTCGAGAGCCAACAATCTGTTGCTATCGATTGTCAAATCCAGATTCCAATCGGAAAAATTCTTATGCTTTATGGTTCCGTTGATTTTCCCTTCGGTCTTATGCTTCGTATCGACCATGGTCGCATTTTGGAAAATAAACTGATTTTCTGCCAAATCGATGATTGAACTTTCCTTGAAAGCATAATCGACATTCAAATACGGAATCCTCAAACCGGCTTCGTCTAGAAAAAGTCGGCCGTTAACTTCCGGCTTGGATAAATTGCCCGAAATATTGGATGTTCCAGAAACAAAACCCCTAATATTGGATATGACTTCGCCACCCAAAGGACTCAAGGCCGCCAAATTGAATTGATCAAAACGCAAATCCAAATCCATGATGGTTTGCTTGTTCTCTATAACGAAAGTTCCCTCTGCAAGAAAAGATTCAACGTTTTCATTTTCTAAATTGGAATCAATGGTGAATTTGCTAAAGGAATCGTTTCCGGCAATGTCCACATTCAAGTTACCTAATTTGATGTCATTTATATGCAAACCATCAACCTGAACAGAAGCTGTTGGCTTATAAACTTTGTTATTTTGCTTGAAATCAATCTTACCGTTCAAATTTCCAGCCACATCAAGACTGTCAATCGCAGGGATAATTTTGCCAAGATTTACGTTTTCGAAATTCAACTGCAAATCCTTATAAGTAGAATCCCGAAGCTTACCCATCAATTCAATCTTCTGATCTTCATGGGTCATTACAAAATTCTCAATGGCAAAATTTTTAAATTTCTTGTCGAAAACTATCTTATTGTCGGAAGTTTCATCTTCGTTTAAAAACCACAGATAATCTTTAAATTTCACTTCGGATTTTTTCAAACCTACAACACTATTGTTCTGTTTGTCAATCGTATGATAGAAATTCAGATTATAAAAATCATCTGCCTTTTTTCCTCCTTTAAATTCTGTCCTGGCAAATAAGGTGTCATTTGCTGTGACATTTATAAAACTGAATTCAGAGAACTTATAGTATTTTGTCCTGATAGTATCCATCTCGATATAAGCATTGTAGAGTGGATTTTTATTATCAATATCAATTTTTATCTTGTCAAAATAATTATCAAAAGCTTTGATTCCTGGCGAATTAAAGACAAGCTTGAATTCATCCTTGTCGGAATTAATACTTCCCCTAACCATTGTATTGGCGCCTACTTCGATTCCTGGGTAAAAAATTTCAATGATCTTGTTATAGACACTGAAATTGAATTTGAGGTATTGTCCTTTTGAAACTTTATTAGGGGTATAATTGGCATACAGACTTCCTGCAGCATTTTCAACCATCTTCAATAATTGATTGAACTTGAATTTCCCGACCAATTTTCCTTCGATAATATCCGGAGAATTGATGGTAATGGTTCTTTCATTATTGGCATCAAAAGAAGATTCGAGCGTAAAATCGTCAAAAATGTAATTGTCTTTTTGGTTCTGATAAGCAGTCTGAGAAATTTTTACAATCCCGGCAAGATTATCAATATTGTTTCCTGAAATATTCATTTCGATATCACCTTTGAAAACAGAAATCGAATCTTTCATAAAATTCAATTTTTTCAAATCGGCATAATCGATCTTTGTATGAAAATCATAGCGCAGATCCTTTCTGCTCAAATCCACCAAACCATCAAAATCCATGAAAAGATTAGGATCATTAACATTTACCTTTCCTTGGAATATTGGCGTCTTGAAATTACCTTCCACGTTGATATTCGTGTAAGTATATTTGTTGTAATGAAGTTTGGAAACCTTCCCGCTAACCTCTGTATTCAGGTATTTTTTGGTAAATCCTTTTCCGTCAACATCAAGATTGAGGCTGACTTTTCCGATGTCTTTTATGCTAAGAAAACTTCCAATATTGAAATTATCCAACTCTACATTTCCAACATACGAAGCGTTATCAATATTGTCAATTTCAGTCATCTCCAAATTCGATTTGATATTTCCGATTCGGGTTGACATAAAAAAATCAGTCGTAATGGTTTTCTTTGTAATCTCTGCAGTCCCAACTAAATTGAACTGTCCAAGATTTGCCAATGATGTAGGCAACGATTTTCCAAGAACATTTGGCAAAAGCGCAATCAAATCCTCATAATTTGAACTTACTTTATAGAAATTTCCTTTCATATAAAACTCCTGATTTCCTTTTCCGAAAAGGTTCTTGAAGTTTACATTTCCTATAATTTGAGATTTCTTCTCATCAATAAGCTTTAAATTTTTAAAGTTGATGTTATTGAGCGTTCCATCAATTTTGGCTTTCAAATCAAACTTTTGATTTTTTCCCAATTCATTATAGAAATACCGGATGTCATTTGAAGCCAACGTAGATTCATCGATTTTTACATCAAAAACTACCCTGTTGTTGAAGTCGGCAAAATCTTTACGGTCATATCGCAATACAACTTCACCCTTGAAAACCGACTCTTTTGTCTTTAAATCCAAATCTTCAAGAACGATACTGGTTTTGGAATAACTGAATTTTGAGCTTAGATTTTCAACAAACAAACCGCGATGATCCTTGAAAGACATTTTATTGATCTTCGCAGTAACATCCGGTCCGTAAATTTTGAAATTATTCAGCGAAGCATTCAGTTTTGTAAAATCAACACTGACGGGGAGGCTGATATTTTCATCAATTACCATAAATCGGCTGTTGGAGAAATAGGCGTTTTTAGCCTGGAGAAGAAATTTTTTCTTGGAGGTTGAAGGCTTTCCATCATCAAATAAATCAATGAATTTATCAAGGTTGGTGTAATCTTCGCCTTTGTAGTTTTTCAGATTAAAAACCAATCCGTCGAGCCTGATATCTCCAAAAAGCAAATCGCCATCGATTGCCCTGCTGATGTCTAAAATATTGGTTTTTATTCGGTTAGCAAAAATAAGTGTATCCTTGTGATGGTCGCGAATCATCACTGTTTTTAGCTTTACACCTCCAAAGATTGAAACAGAAACCTGCTCAACATTTATGTCGGTTCCATAATCTTCGTTAAGCATATTGGTAACATAATTCCCTATTTTGGTCTGAACGAAAGGCAGTGAAAGTAAAATACCAGAAAGCAGTAAAAACAATACCAATCCGAGCAAAACTCGAAATACTATTTTTTTTATTCTTCTAAACTTTGATACTTTTTTTACTTTTTCCAAAAATTTTATTTTGCGTAAGGAATCAGGATAGCTTCAATAAAAATCTCTATTTTTGTATTCGATGTAAAAATAAAGATTTTTTAGTCAAATATAACTCAAAATCCGTGCCTTTTATGCCTGATAAGCCTGTTTTTATATTGGCAATTGAAAGTTCTTGTGACGATACTGCAGCCGCTGTATTGCATAACGACAAAGTCCTATCGAATGTTGTTGCAAACCAACTTATTCATACTGAATTCGGTGGTGTCGTTCCTGAGCTTGCCTCGAGAGCGCATCAGCAAAATATCGTGCCTGTAATTGATGCTGCGATCAAAAGAGCAAACATCTCAAAAGAACAGCTTTCCGCAATTGCTTTTACCCAAGGTCCAGGACTGATGGGGTCCCTTTTAGTGGGAACTTCATTTGCAAAATCGTTGTCATTAGCTTTGAATGTTCCGCTGATTGCTGTGAATCATATGCACGCCCATATTTTGGCACATTTCATCGATGAAGAAAGTTTCGACAAACCCACTTTTCCCTTTCTCGCCCTGACCATTTCGGGAGGACATACACAGATCGTGAAAGTGAATGATTTTTTTGATATGGAAATCATCGGCGAAACCACTGATGATGCCGTTGGAGAAGCATTTGACAAGAGTGCTAAAATCCTCGGATTGCCTTATCCCGGAGGTCCTTTGGTAGACAAGCATGCTCAGAAAGGAAACCCAAAAGCTTTTGCCTTTACAAAGCCTAAAGTTCCCGGTTTGGATTTTAGTTTTTCAGGCTTGAAAACCGCCATCTTATATTTTATCCAAAAGAAAGCCACTGAAAACCCAGATTTTATTGCAGAAAATATCGACGACATCTGTGCTTCTATTCAGCATACTATCATTGAAATCTTGATGGACAAGTTGAAATTGGCAGTTAAGGAAACCGGAATCAAGCAGATTGCAATTGGCGGCGGTGTTTCTGCCAATTCAGGAATTCGGACAACTTTAAAAAATGCCGAAAAAAAATACGGTTGGAAAACTTACATTCCAAAATTTGAATATACCACCGATAATGCCGCAATGATTGGAATTGTAGGTTATCAAAAATTCCTGGCCGAAACTTTCGAAAATGCTTCGGTTGTTTCCAAAGCAAGAATCCAATTCTAAAAATTATGCAATTATTTTATAATCCAACGATTACTGAAGGCACTGAAAGTTTTGTTTTTGACAAAGAAGAAAGCAAGCACATTGTAAAAGTAATGCGTAAAAAACAAGGCGATATTCTATTTGTAACAAATGGTTTGGGGTTTTTATTTAAAACAGAAATTATTATTGCAATGGACACAAAATGTTCGGTCAAGATTGTTTCATTTGAAAAAAGCGAACCTCTAAAATATCAGCTACATTTGGCTGTTGCTCCAACAAAAATGAACGATCGTTACGAATGGTTTTTGGAAAAAGCCACCGAAATGGGAATTTCCGAAATCACTCCTATTATTTGCGATCATTCGGAACGAAAATTTATTAAAACGGATCGATTCGATAAGATTATACAATCGGCAATAAAACAATCCCTGCAATATTATCTTCCAAAACTGAACGAACCGATTTCTTTCAAAGATTTTATGAAAATCAAAAATGAGGGTCTGAATTTGATTGCACATTGCGAAGAAACCAATAAAAAATCATTAAAAGATGTCTTAAAACCAAAGGAAAACATCACCATATTGATTGGACCCGAAGGCGATTTCTCTGATAAAGAAATAAAATCAGCATTAGAAAACAACTACATTCCTGTATCTTTGGGAAATACGAGGCTAAGAACAGAAACTGCTGCCGTTGTTGCCTGTCATAGTGTTGTTTTTGTAAACGAATAGGTGATATTTAACTTAATAAATAAATCGAATATGAAAAAAACTTTACTTTTTGTACTTTTTTTATTGGCTTCAAATGGGTTTTCTCAGCAAAGCAACATGTTTTTTGGTATAAACACTCCCGTACCTCTTTGCAACGCTGGAGATTGTATTCAACTTACAACAAATTATCAAGATATTAAAAGCACAACTAATTATGATGTATCCGGCATTGGTTACAACCCATTGTACGCTTTTACTGGCGGAAGCGTGATTAATGTGACTCTTGACGACCAATTTACGAATGTGTCGATACCGTTCACCTTTTGCTTTTATGGAAATGTATATCAGAACATTGCAATAGGTTCTAACGGTGTAATTGCATTTAACCAAACGAGCACTGAATGCCCTTATCAATTTACGACTTCAATTCCTGACCCTAATTTTCCTATCAAAAATGCAATTTACGGCGTTTATCAAGATACTGACATAACAACGAGTGTAAATCCAGCTGTTCAAAATGTAAATTATTATACCTCTGGAACTTCTCCAAATAGAGTTTTTGTTATCAATTATAATGAATTACCGCTTTATAATTGTGGTTCATCTAACCTTCAGACCTCACAGATTGTTCTTTATGAAATGACGAATATAATTGATGTTTATGTCAAAAAAAGAACTTCTTGTACAGCTGCAAATTTTGGAAATGGCCTGATTGGCATCCAAAATCAAACTGGTACAAATGCTGTTGTTCCTACAGATAGAAACACTGGTACGTGGAATGCGACAAATGAAGCTTGGCGATTTTCACCAGCTGGAAATTCACTGACAAGTAGTTTTACATGGTCATTAAATGGAGCAACCCTAGTTGACGAAACGCAAGATTCCATTACGATTTGCCCTCAAGATAGTGACAATATTTCCGTAACTATGAATGTCACCAGATGTGATGGTTCACAACTTGTCTTTACTGAAAGTTTAAATCTCAACTTTGAGCCGACTCCTGCGTTTACAAACCCTATTGATTTATTAGTTTGCTCAGAAAACGCACTTTATACGATAGATTTAACCGTAAATTCTCCCTTGGTTTTGAACGGTTTGAATCCTAATGATTTTATGATTTCTTATCATCAAAATGAAACGGCAGCCATAGAATTTAGTAGTGAAATTGAATTTCCCGAAGCCTATTCTTTTATAGAAGAAGAGGTAATTTATATTAGAATTGAAAACCTAAATACAGGTTGTTATTACATATTAACCTTCACTGTTTCAGGTTCAGAACCACCATCCGCCCCTGAAGGATCAGCTTCCCAAGGTTTTATGCCTGGTGAAACTTTGGAAGATTTAGAAGTTATTGGTGAAAATATCCAGTGGTATGACGATGCATTTGAAGGAAATTTGCTTCCAAATACAACTCCTCTACAAGAAAACGTTACTTATTATGCTTCGCAAACAAACGAAGCCGGTTGCGAGAGTGAAGCTCGAAACCCAAATCCGATTTCCAACAGGCTTGCTGTAACGGTTTACTCTGATTTAGGAACAGAAAATTATGCCATTAAAAATTTGAAAATTTACCCGAATCCTACAAAAAACAATTTGAATATTATTGCAGAAAGTGATATCTCTTTAATTGAAGTTTACAATTCTCTTGGTCAAAAAATCATTGCCAAAACGAATGCATCAAACCAACTTTTTGTTGATTTATCAAGTATTAATTCGGGAGTTTATTTCATTAAAACTTATTCTGGCGAAAATGTTCAATTCACCAAAATCATTAAAAACTAAAATCATTATTCCTTAATGAAAAAAATAACCTTTGCATTGATTTTATTGGTTTCCGCATTTGGTTTTTCTCAGGAAATTGCGCTTTTAAAGTACAGCGGTGGTGGCGATTGGTATGCAAATCCAACTTCTTTGCCGAATCTGATAAAGTTCTGTAACCAAAACATCAATACCAAAATCAAGCAAAAACCAGCCACTGTCGAACCCGGAAGTCCGGATTTGCTTTCCTACCCTTATGTGCATTTAACGGGGCATGGGAATGTAGTTTTTAATGACAATGATGTAAAAAACCTCAGAAATTATATGACTTCTGGAGGTTTTCTGCACATCGATGACAACTATGGATTGGACCAATACATTCGAAAAGAAATAAAAAAAGTATTCCCAAACAATGATTTGGTTGAAATTCCTGCCAATCACGCTATTTTTCAAAAACCCTACCCTTTTCCTGCCGGACTTCCAAAAATACACGAGCACGACGGAAAACGTCCACAAGCTTTTGGGATTTTTATCGAAAACAGGTTAGTACTTTTATATACCTACGAAACCGATTTGGGCGATGGCTGGGAAGATCCAGAAGTGAACAACGATCCTAATGAAGTACGCCAAAAAGCGCTGAAAATGGGAGCTAACATCATCCATTATATTTTTAATAATTAGTACTGATATGATAACATCAAAAACAATTTCCAATGGAATTTTAAGAGCGATTGCCACTATTGTGATTGTTGCACTTTTGCTCTATTTCTTGTTTCAAATACAGGTGGTAATTGTTTATCTTGTTGTCGCATTGATTCTTACCTTGATTGGAAATCCTATTCTAAACTTTTTCAAAAAGCGATTAAAATTCAATAACCTTTTCGGAACCATTGCCACACTTTTTATTTTTGTTTCGATAATTATCGGATTCATCATGATGTTCGTTCCGCTGATTTCTGCACAAAGCCAAAGCCTTTCGCTTCTAAACACTTCTGAAATTGAACAAAACATCACGCAACTTATTCATCAAATCACCGTTTTTTTAGACAGCCACAACATCGATTCTGCAAAAATGTTGAAAGAAGCGAATATTTCATCGAAAGTAAATTTTAACTTTATACCCAACTTTTTAAACTCGATTTTAGGAACCATTAGTAGTTTCGGAATGGGTTTAGCATCGGTGCTGTTCATCACATTTTTCTTTTTGAAAGACCGTGTAATGTTTATCGTTGGGGCAAAAAAAATCTTGCCGGACAGCCAGGAAGATAAGATTTTGAACTCGCTGGATAAAATCAACGTATTGCTATCGAGATATTTTATTGGATTATTATTGCAATTGTTTATTGTGTTTGTTCTTTATTTAATTGTGTTGCTTATTTTCGGAATTGACAATGCTTTTATCATTGCCTTTTTATGTGCGGTTTTAAACATTATCCCTTACATTGGACCTTTAATTGGTTCTGTTCTTGCTGGAATATTGACCATGATTAGCAATTTGGGAAGTGATTTTCAATCGGAAATTCTGCCATTAACGATTTATGTTTTAATCGGTTTTTGGATTGTTCAAATCATTGACAACAACGTTTCGCAACCCTTAATCTTTTCGAGTAGCGTAAATTCGCACCCACTGGAAATTTTCTTGGTTATTTTGATAGCTGGATTTATGTCGGGAATTTTGGGGATGATTTTGGCTGTGCCTATTTATACCATTTTAAAGGTGATTGGAAAGGAATTTTTTCCAGAAAACAAAGTAATTAAGATACTTACCAAAAATATTTAATTTGAATTTTTCGATATTAGATACAGAAATACAATGCTTTATTGATAGTAATATTGGCACTGATATTTCAAAATTAGCCCTGCAAAAAAATCCATTTCCTCATTTTACTTGGACGGAAATTTTAAATCAGATTTCGGCTAAAGCCAAGGCAAAAGACAAGCTTCCAACTTGGTTTTCGACTTATGGAATTATTTATCCATCCAAAATTTCGGTTGAACAAACTTCTTCCGAGAAAACAGCTTTAAATAAATCAAATCTGATTTCCGGTGAAAGCCTTATTGACTTGACCGGTGGTTTTGGTGTAGATGATTATTATTTTTCAAAACAAATAAATAATGTTGTTCATTGTGAAATAAATGAAGAACTTTCCCAAATTGTCAAGCATAATTTCAAACAATTAAAAGCAGACAATATTGAATGTTTTTCTGGAGATAGTTTTGATATTTTACAAAAATTAAACAGACGATTCGATTGGATTTACATTGATCCATCCAGAAGGAATGACGCAAAAGGCAAGGTCTTTATGCTGAAAGATTGCCTTCCAAACGTCCCCGAATTGATGGATGTTTACTTTTCATATTCGGATAAAATTTTAATCAAAACCGCACCAATTTTAGATATTTCGGCCGGATTGTCAGAATTGAAAAATGTAAAAAACATTCATATTGTTGCCGTTGAAAACGAAGTAAAAGAATTGCTATGGGAAATTCATAAATCATATACTGAAACCGTTTCTATTAAAACCATCAATCTATCAAAACAAACTGAAGTTTTTGATTTTGTTTTAGATGAAAATGCAAATCCTACATTTGACCTGCCTAAAAAATATCTTTACGAATCGAATAGCGCTGTAATGAAATCGGGAGGTTTTAATAATGTCAGCCATCAATTCAACATTGATAAACTTCATCAACATTCGCATCTTTATACATCAGAAGAATTTATAGATTTTCCTGGTAGAGTTTTTGCAATTGAAAAAAAGCTTCTGTACAATAAAAATAATATGAAGGAATTTCTGGAAAATAAAAAATTCAATATTACGACAAGAAATTTTCCGGAAACCGTTGAAGCAATTCGAAAGAAATGGAAGATAAAAGACGGCGGAAATGAATATTGTTTTTTTACAACCGATATGAATAACGATAAAATAGTTTTAATTTGCACCAAAATAAACCAATAATGAAATCTTTACTACTTAGCTTTTTTATATTTTTTCAATTTACCGCTTTTGCTCAAAAAGACTGTGATTACAGTACAAATGTTGTAGACTCCATTGGAAGCTACAAATCGACTAAAGATTATTTGGTACACGAAAGAATTTTTGGAGTAAGTTCCACTTATATCTTTTTTTCATTAATAAATGCTGATGGAACCCCTTATTTGAAGGTTCAAACTGTTACAAAAAGTAGTGATTTTATAAAGGCTGTTTGCTATGACCTCAGTTCTAAAATCTATTTGCAATTGCTTAATGGAAAAATCATCACTTTAGTTCACACTCAAAATGAAACTTGTGGCACAATGGTGCGCTTGGAAGATGAAGGCAAGAACACAAGGATTATTTCGGGAGAATTTATGTTTTTAAAAGGTTCTTTCGAAGATTTAAAATCATCTCCGGTTTCTCTTATAAGAATCAAATCAGTAACTGACACGCAGGATTACATCTTTAAAAAAGAACTAGTATCAGAATTAATGAAAGAAAATTATCATCCTGAAAACTACTTTATTAATTATTTGAAATGTATTGAAAATTAGTCACATTGCCATTTAAAATTCGATAATTTATCAGCTGAAGCATTTTTTAAATTATAATGCCACCACTCCGATTCAAAAATCTTGAAGTTGTGTTTTTGCATTATTCTCTTTAGTAATTTCCTGTTTTGGATAACCTTTCTATCCAGTTTTTTATAATTGTGGCTGGATTCAATCCCGAAATGATCGAAATCTGTTCCCATATCCAATTCATTTCCTGTTGAATCAACTAGAGTAATATCTACCGCTCCTCCTCTATTATGTATGGAACCTTTGGCAGGATTGGCAACATAATTTGGATTAGAAACTATTTTCCACATCCGTTTTTGAATATCGAGAGGACGGTAGCAATCATAAATTTTAATCCGATACCCTTTTTCCATAAAGTTTTTATTGGCCTCTACAAGCGCTTTCACAGTCTTTAATCTCAAATAGCATTCTCCACAATCGTATACTTTTGATTTTAGAAAATTATCATCCGTTGCGTATCGCATATCATATACAAAATCCTGACTATAATCTTTTAGGTTGACAAATGTTGTATCATCGATGATAGTGTCTTTTACTAGTTTTTTTAAAGCCATTTCCTTCAATAGAATGTTTTTTTGAGTAAGCTCTTCTTTCGTATCATTTTTAGTAAGATTAAAGATTAGCATCATAACTAATAAATAGCAAGTGTTCATATCTATGGCTTTATAAAAAATTTAGAAACTTATTTTTGGTATCAATTATTTTACTAATTTAGTTTTTACAAAACAATTAAAATTAAAAATTATGAAAAAGTTATTAGTCGTTTGCATGGCGCTCCTTGTTTCGGGATTCCTAAATGCGCAGGATGTACAGAAAGCCAAATCGAAAGCAAAACAGGAAAGTACAGAAATTAAAAAAGAAGCAAAGAAAGCAAAAAAAGAAATTAAATCTGAAGCTGATAAAACGGTTAAAGAAGCTAAAAAAGATGCTTCAAAAGCAAAAGCAGACGCAAGTAAAACCGCAAAAGATGCTAAAAAGGAAGCACAAACTAAAAAAGAAATCATCAAAAAAGATGTAAAAGTTTCCAAGGAAACTGTTGCAGAAAAGAAAGCTAATCTTGAAACCAAAGACAAAGTTACTGGAAACTACAACGGAAAGAAAGTTTACACAGGCCCAAAAGGAGGGCGATACTACATCAACTCCAATGGCAATAAAACCTACATTGACAGAAAATAATTAAACTAAAAGCTACTAATCAGTAGCTTTTTTTCTACTCACAAATTAATGAAAACAAAAAAACCTCACTATCTCTAGTGAGGTTTCTGTGAGCGCGACAGGATTCGAACCTGTGACCGTCCCGATTGGAAATCGGGATGCTTCATCAAGCTGAACTCTTACTTTACACTATTTATTAATTTTTCAATCCTAATACTGCTCTTCCATTTCTTAACTTCTAATTCACGCTTATAAGCTAATGATTTAGTTTCAAATTCTTCAAAGTAAACAATCAGCCAATCCTTTGTTTTCGCTGTAAATCCTGAATGCTTTGATAAATGCTTTCGCAATCGTTCATCTAAAGTCTCAGAAGTATGACCAATATAATATCGATTTAATGCTTTAGAATATAAAATGTAGAAAAAATTCATTCAGCTCTAATTTGTCTTAAACAAAAAAACCTCACTATCTCTAGTGAGGTTTCTGTGAGCGCGACAGGATTCGAACCTGTGACCGTCCCGATTGGAAATCGGGATGCCTCATCAAGCTGAACTCTTACTTTACACTATTTATTAATTTTTCAATCCTAATACTGCTCTTCCATTTCTTAACTTCTAATTCACGCTTATAAGCTAATGATTTAGTTTCAAATTCTTCAAAGTAAACAATCAGCCAATCCTTTGTTTTCGCTGTAAATCCTGAATGCTTTGATAAATGTTTTCGCAATCGTTCATCTAAAGTCTCAGAAGTATGACCAATATAATATCGATTTAATGCTTTAGAATATAAAATGTAGAAAAAATTCATTCAGCTCTAATTTGTCTTAAACAAAAAAACCTCACTATTTCTAGTGAGGTTTCTGTGAGCGCGACAGGATTCGAACCTGTGACCGTCTGCTTAGAAGGCAGATGCTCTATCCAGCTGAGCTACGCACCCATTTATTTTTATAGCTTTAACCTTAATGACCGTCCCGATAGAAAATCGGGATGCTCTATCCAGCTGAGCTACGCACCCATTTTCTTTTAAAACTTAAATGGTAAAGTTTGTAGTCGGGGTGGCAGGATTCGAACCTGCGGCCTCCTGCTCCCAAAGCAGGCGCGATAACCGGGCTACGCTACACCCCGAGTGCAAAAAAGCGGAGAGTAAGGGATTCGAACCCTTGGTACAGTTCCCCATACGCTTGTTTAGCAAACAAGTCCTTTCGGCCACTCAGGCAACTCTCCAATGCTCAATGAACGTATATCTTTTAAGCGGTTGCAAATGTAAGCCATCATTCTATATTCTACAACTAAAAAAGCTTTTTTTTTCAACTTTTCTTTCAAAAAAAATTAAACCATCTCACTATCAACAAAATAATAGATCTCCATTTTACAGGAAGCATTTTTGAAAACTTAGGTTATTGTTGTTTCATCCCAAACAAACGCAAGTTATCTCAAATCAGAAAACAATATTAAATTTTAATTTATACCAAAAAGACAATCCTTATATTGAATTTAACGTAACAAGTAGGTTATAAATCTTGAAAAAATAATTAAATTCGCAACTCAAATAAACAATCAACCTGTTATGAATAAAAAAGTTGTAATCGTTTCGGCTGTAAGAACGCCAATTGGAAGTTTTATGGGTGCTTTATCAACTGTTAGTGCTCCTCAATTGGGTGCTGTTGCTATAAAAGGTGCTTTAGAGAAAATAAATTTAGACCCAAACTCCGTTGACGAGGTTTTAATGGGTAACGTTGTACAGGCAGGAGTTGGTCAGGCTCCAGCAAGACAAGCTGCGCTTTTTGCTGGTTTGCCAAATAGCGTAATTGCAACAACCATCAATAAAGTTTGTGCTTCTGGAATGAAAGCCGTAATGCAAGGAGCTCAGGCCATCATGGCTGGAGATGCGGAAATTGTTGTAGCCGGAGGTATGGAAAACATGAGCATGATTCCTCATTATGTTCATCTTAGAAATGGCTATAAATTTGGTCCCGCTTCCATGTTGGATGGTATGCAAAAAGACGGACTTACTGATGCTTATGACAATAACGCAATGGGAGTTTCTGCAGATTTGTGTGCAACAGAATATAAAATTACCAGAGAAGAGCAAGATAATTTTGCAATTCAATCCTATGAGCGCTCAGCTAAAGCCTGGGATGGTGGAAAATTCGACAACGAAGTTGTTCCCGTGGCAGTTCCACAAAGAAAAGGCGATCCAATCATGGTTACCAAAGATGAAGAATACACTAATGTAAAATTAGATAAAATTCCTAACCTTAATGCTGTTTTCACAAAAGACGGAACTGTAACTGCCGCAAACGCTTCTACAATAAATGATGGAGCGGCAGCTGTTGTTTTAATGAGTGAAGAAAAAGCAAATGCATTAGGCCTGAAACCTCTTGCTTACATCAAAAGTTATGCTGATGCCGCACAAGAACCTAAATGGTTCACAACAACGCCTTCAAAAGCACTACCAAAAGCTTTAGACAAAGCCGGAATCGCATTAAATGATGTAGATTTCTTCGAATTCAACGAAGCTTTTTCAGTTGTTGGACTGGCTAATGCTAAAATATTAGGTCTTGAAAACGACAAAGTGAACGTTAATGGTGGAGCCGTTTCTTTAGGCCATCCTCTTGGATGTTCGGGAGTTAGAATCATCGTTACCCTAATCAATGTATTGGAACAAAACAATGCAAAAATTGGTGCCGCTGCAATTTGTAATGGCGGCGGCGGTGCTTCTGCAATTGTACTAGAAAGAGCATAAAAAAAATTATATCTTTGAATGGTGAATTTTAGATTAGAAATGAGTAATTTTCATTTTTAAAATCTAAAATTCATCATTTATACTTTAAAGAAAACTGAATGTTCGGAATTTGTAATCTAGCCAACATCCCATTAAGATCCGAAGCTACCGATAGAAGCGAAATTGTTTCCCAAGTTTTATTTGGCGAGCATTTTCAAGTATTGGAACAAGAGAAGCAATGGACAAGAATTAAGCTTCAGTTTGATGATTACGAAGGCTGGATTGACACTAAACAATTTCAACCTATTTCTGAATCACAATACAATCAATTATCAAGTGACGCCATCATATTGAATTCTGATTTGGTAGAATATGTTTCAGCTCCAAACAATTTATTGATGCCGATTCCGCTTGGTTCTTCCTTGTCTTTTTTGAACCATAGCGACATCAACAAGGAAAATTTTGATTTCGAAGGAATGAAAATAAGCGGTATCAAACCAAAAACAAATCTGGTGAACACTGCATTTATGTATATGAATGCACCGTATTTATGGGGAGGAAAAACACCTTTTGGAATAGATTGTTCAGGTTTTACACAAATGGTTTACAAACTTAACGGCCACAAGCTTTTAAGGGATGCTTCACAACAAGCCACTCAAGGTGAAGCTTTAAGTTTTATCGAAGAAAGTGAGCCTGGAGATTTGGCCTTTTTTGACAATGAAGAAGGAAGAATCATTCACGTTGGCATTATTATGGACGACAACTACATCATTCACGCAAGTGGAAAGGTAAGAATCGATCGATTGGACCATCTGGGAATTTTTAATGCCGATCAAAACCGACATACCCATAAATTGAGGGTCATCAAAAAAATAATTACTTCCTAAATCAAAATAAAAAAGCCTGCACGAGACAGGCTTTCTTATTATTTACAATCGGTTTTGGATAAAACTATTTTGCTATCGAAAAACAATTTTTTCTTATCCTTAAAAACAGTTTTATTGTCCTTTTCTTCCACATCGCCATAACCTTCTATGAAAATATTACCTTTTTTTAGGAATACCACTTCCCGAACAGATTCTTTCCCTTCTGACATAAAAGTATAATCGGCAAAAAGTGTATCCCCTTTGAAAGTTCCTGCAAGCGTGCCGTGGTTTTTATCTTTTTCAAAGAAATGATAATGCAATTCGCCTTGCTCCAAACTGCTGTCTTTTACAGTTATACTTAATGAAATTGTATCATTCTTTATAATTGCCGAATAACATTCCTTCACTGCCACTTCTTCAACTGGCATTTCATCCTGAACCGTTGGTATCACAACTTCTTCCTTGGCTTCTTCTTTTTTACAAGAAACCATTATTGTAAGAGCAACTGCCATTGCTAAAACTGACTTTTTCATATTTTTTTATTTGATTAGGTTGTATAAATGTACAAAAAGTATCAATTGCAATTGTACTAATATTTCCAAATAAAAAATCCACCAACTTAAAAGCTGATGGATTTTGATTTATAATTGAATCGTATGCTTATGAAACGTCAACTGTTGTAGCTTCTGCAATCTTCTTATACGTTCCGTTTTCAAG
This sequence comes from Flavobacterium sp. PLA-1-15, assembly GCF_049060005.1. Taxonomy (NCBI): domain Bacteria; kingdom Pseudomonadati; phylum Bacteroidota; class Flavobacteriia; order Flavobacteriales; family Flavobacteriaceae; genus Flavobacterium; species Flavobacterium sp. PLA-1-15. Next base: position 21,674 of record NZ_JBMGQS010000025.1, read on the forward strand.
TTTTTCACGGATAGCTTCGAAGGCTGAAAGCGTTTCGTCGATATCGGCCAATGTATGAGAAGATGTAGGAATCATTCTCAATAAAATAATCCCTTTTGGAATTACCGGATATACCACTATCGAAAGGAAGATACCGTAATTCTCTCTCAAATCATTCACCATCACCATTGCCTCTGGAATGCTTCCTTCTAAATAAACAGGTGTTACACAAGTGTTTGTATCTCCAATATTGAATCCTCTTGAAGTCAAACCGCTTTGCAATGCATTCACATTTTCCCAAAGCTTGTCTTTCAATTCGGGATTATTTCTCAACAATTCCAAACGTTTCAAAGCACCAACTGTTTGAATCATCGGAAGGGATTTTGCAAACATTTGCGAACGAAGATTGTACTTCAAATAATCGATGATATCTTTATCTGCAGCGATAAATGCTCCGATACTTGCCATCGATTTTGCAAAAGTAGAGAAATAAACATCAATCCCGTCTTGGCAACCTTGCTCCTCACCTGCTCCTGCACCTGTTTTTCCAAGTGTTCCAAAACCGTGTGCATCATCAACCAAAAGACGGAAATTGTATTTTTCCTTCATGGCTACAATCTCTTTCAATTTTCCTTGCTGTCCACGCATCCCGAAAACACCTTCGGTAATGAAAAGGATTCCTCCACCTGTTTCCGTTGCCATTTTGGTAGCACGTTGCAGGTTTTTCTCCATACTTTCCAAATCGTTGTGCTTGTAGGTAAAACGTTTACCCATGTGCAAACGAACTCCGTCAATGATACAAGCATGAGCATCAACGTCGTAAACAATGATGTCGTTTTTAGTAACCAAAGCATCAATGGTTGACATGATTCCTTGGTATCCAAAATTCAACAAATAAGCAGATTCTTTCATAACGAAAGCCGCCAATTCATTTTCCAATTGTTCGTGGATGGTGGTGTGTCCGGACATCATCCTAGCTCCCATCGGATATGCCGCACCGTATTGAATTGCTGCATCAGTATCTGCCTTACGAACTTCTGGATGATTCGCCAAACCTAGGTAATCATTTATACTCCAGTTTAATATCTTTTTTCCGTGAAATTCCATTCTCGGCCCTAATTCTCCTTCCAATTTTGGAAAAACATAGTAACCTTCTGCTTGTGAAGCCCATTTTCCTAACGGACCTTTATTGTTTTGAATTCTTTCGAATAAATCTTTTACCATGATAAAAATCGTATTTTCAGTGTTTAAAAAACGTGGCAAAAATAATGATTTATTAAATGGTATCATAATAATTTATAGAGGATTTACTGTTGAAATTTTAAATAAAAAACAGGCAAAAGACTTTATTTTTAATTAATTTTAAACCTACTTTTGACTTGTAACTCAAACTATCTCCAATGTCCCAAAATACCAGAGAATTAAAACTAGCCGTATTGATTGATGCCGATAATGTTCCATACAGTAATGTAAAGGGAATGATGGAAGAAGTTGCGAAATTTGGAACTCCTACTACGAAAAGGATTTATGCCGATTGGACAAAGCCCAATTCAAACGGCTGGAAAAGCGTATTGCTCGAGCACGCCATCACTCCTATCCAGCAATACAGCTACACGATTGGAAAAAATTCTTCCGATTCTGCTTTGATAATTGATGCGATGGACTTGTTGTATTCTGGAAAACTGGACGGTTTTTGCATCGTTTCGAGCGACAGTGATTTTACCCGATTGGCCATCCGACTGAGAGAATCGGGCATGAAAGTAATTGGCATTGGTGAAAAGAAAACACCCAATTCTTTCATAGTTGCCTGCGACAGGTTTATTTATATTGAAGTTTTGGATGGCGCCACGCAAAAGAAAAAGCAACCAAAAACCAATGTTGTCGACACCAAAAAAGCAGTTGAAAAACCTGTAATTCAAAAACCATTGAACAAGATTGATATTGGAACCATCGAACTTATAGAATCTACAATTGAAGATATTGGTGATGATGACGGCTGGGCATTCTTAGGAGATGTTGGAAATTTAATCGTAAAGAAAAAACCAGAATTTGATCCACGAAATTACGGCTTTTCAAAGCTAACCCCAATGCTGAAATCGCTCACCGACATTCTGGAAATCGACGAAAGAGAATCTGACAAAAGAAATATCAAACATGTTTTTGTACGACTTCGTTTCAGCTAGATGAAAGAAAGTAGAATTTCTTATCTGAGCGTTATTTTCATCGCAATAATCCTAGGAATTTTTTCCAGAAAAATTGATTGCATTCCGCTTTTTACTGGCGATTTACTTTATGCCGTAATGATTTATTTCGGAGTTCGATTACTCTTTATTGATTGCAGTAAAATACAATCATGCATTATTGCTTTGATCGTTTGTTATTGCATTGAATTTCTACAGCTTTACAATGCAGAGTGGATGATTGAATTAAGGAAAACAGTTTTCGGACGGTATGTTTTGGGACAGGGTTTTCTGTGGAGTGACATCATTGCCTACACCATTGGAATAATAATCGCTTACAATTTTGAGAAAATCACAATGAAGAAATCTGCATCAAGAAACTAATTTATTCCAAGTTTTATTCAAAACATTTAAATCAACTTCCATCAAATACAAATCCTCACTTTGCTCAATAAGTTTTTTAGTATATTCCTGCTTTTGAGATTGACTGAGTTTATTTCTCTTTAAAATCTTATAAGAGCTTTCGGAATAATCATTTTCATGTTTAAGCCTCAGTTTTTCCAAGTATTCAGAAAATGTTATATCTCTATCGGAAAAAGCCTTTTTATCCTCAGCATCATTAAGAAGCACCAAAGCTTCCACCTCTTTAATGTGTCGTATTGATTGTTCTTTATTCCTATTGAACCTCTTTAAATAATAACTTTTTTTGTTTCTCTTTTCTTTACTCTTCCGAAAAAAGAAAACATAAACAATGATAACAACGAGTGCAGAAATTAAAGTAAGAAGTAAAAGTTCCATAAAAAAAATATTCAATTTCTTAATCAGGGGTAATTAAGCTTTAAAATATTGAAGTAAATGTAATTCTTTATTTGGCCAGCAAAAGTCTTATTGTGATATGTTTGTGTTAATTTGTGATGAAGACCGTATTTGAAGGGTTTTAAGCAACAACATCCAAATTTGATTCACACAATAATTTAAATTGTACAATCTAATTGCAGAATCACATAACTGCAATTTGATGGAAATTTTAGAATTTCACAATCTAAAACAAAATCATTATGAACGTTAAAAGAATTTTCGGAACCTTGCTTACCATTCTCGGAATTGTAAGTCTTATTTATGCAGCAGTTGTTTTCGCAAATACAAACGGTGCAACTCGTGATGTGAAAAGTTTGGTCATTTATGGAGTTCTAGGATTATTATTCTTTATCTCTGGAATCGGACTAATCAAAGCCACTAAAGACGAAGCATAAGAACTCTTGTTTAGTTGATTGGGATCTGTAAACTTTATACCTTTACAGAAAATCCATCAATTACAATTATGAAGCTCGTATTTGCATCCAATAACAAAAATAAAATCATCGAAATTCAAAGCATTCTTCCAGACACAATACAAATATTGAGTCTGGAAGATATTGGTTGTCATGAAGAAATTCCAGAAACTGCAAATACAATAGAAGGAAATGCAATTCTTAAAGCTAATTATGTAACTGAAAAATATGGTCACGATTGCTTTGCAGACGACAGCGGATTAGAAGTAGATGCTTTAAATGGAGCTCCTGGAGTATTTTCTGCCCGATATGCTGGCGAACATAAAAACAATGAAGACAACATTGACAAGCTTTTAAACGAATTGGCAGGCAAAGACAACCGAAAAGCGAACTTTAAAACCGTAATCGCCTTGAACATCGATGGTGAATCACATCTTTTCACAGGAATTGCTGATGGTAAAATAATCGATGAACGAAAAGGTACAAATGGTTTTGGATATGATCCTGTATTTCAACCCGAAGGTTTTGAAAGAACATTTGCAGAATTTACAATGCAGGAAAAATCAGAAATAAGCCATCGTGCAAAAGCCGTTAAACAATTGATTTCCTTTCTAAAAAGCCTCTAATTAGACTGATTTAATCCACAAAATGATTTATCAAAACCTTTTTTTGAGTAAACATATTTGAAAATTCTAAAATCTTAAATCTAATTTTCTGATTATCAATAAATAATAAAACATCAAATCTTAAATTCACATTAGCTATTCACAAATATTAGCCGTACTTTTGCAAAATATTTAAAATACTATATGAATAAATTTGAACAATTAGGATTGAGTGAATCGTTACTGAGGGCGATTTTAGATCTAGGATTTGCGAATCCGACCGAAGTACAGGAGAAAGCGATTCCCCTATTATTGGAACAAGACACAGATTTAGTTGCGTTGGCTCAAACAGGGACAGGGAAAACGGCAGCTTTTGGTTTTCCAGTCATTCAGAAAATTGATGCCGACAACAGAAATACACAGGCGTTAATCTTATCACCTACTCGCGAACTATGTTTGCAAATCACAAACGAACTTAAAAACTACTCAAAATACGAAAAAGGTATTAATGTAGTAGCTGTTTATGGTGGTGCGAGTATTACAGAACAGGCTAGAGAAATTAAAAGAGGCGCTCAAATTATTGTGGCTACTCCAGGTAGAATGCAGGACATGATCAATAGAGGATTGGTAAACATTTCTCAGATTAATTATTGCATCCTAGACGAGGCAGACGAAATGTTAAACATGGGTTTCTATGATGACATCGTAAACATCTTGTCTACAACTCCAGACGAAAAAAGCACATGGTTATTCTCGGCTACAATGCCTGCAGAAGTAGCTAGAATTGGAAAACAATTTATGAGTAATCCGCATGAGATTACAGTAGGTGCAAAAAATTCAGGTTCAGCAACAGTTTCTCACGAATTTTACTTGGTAAATGCTCGTGACCGTTATGAGGCTTTGAAAAGATTGGCAGATGCTAATCCAGACATTTTCTCTGTAGTTTTTTGTAGAACAAAACGTGATACTCAAGCTGTTGCAGAAAAATTAATCGAAGACGGATACAGCGCCGCAGCATTGCACGGAGATTTGTCGCAAGCACAGCGAGATTCAGTAATGAAATCGTTCCGTGGAAGACAAATTCAAATGTTGGTTGCTACAGACGTTGCCGCTCGTGGAATTGATGTTGATAACGTGACACACGTTGTAAACTACCAACTTCCTGATGAAGTTGAAACCTATAATCACCGCTCTGGCCGTACAGGTCGTGCTGGGAAATTAGGAACTTCTATCGTAATCGTTACAAAAAGTGAATTACGCAAAATTTCCGCAATCGAAAGAATTATCAAGCAAAAGTTTGAAGAGAAAACAATCCCATCTGGAATTGAAATCTGCGAAATTCAGTTGCTTCACTTGGCAAACAAAATCAAAGATGTAGAAGTAGATCATGATATCGACACTTATCTTCCTGCTATTTTTGAAGTAATGAAAGATCTTTCTAAGGAAGAAGTAATCAAGAAAATGGTTTCTGTAGAATTCAACAGATTCATCAATTATTACAAGAAAACTAGAGATCTATCTTCTCAATCGGCTGGTTCAAGTCGCGATGATAGAGCTCCAAGAGAAAGTAATGGAGGTGCAGTTCGTTATTTCGTAAACATTGGTTCACGTGATAATTTCGACTGGATGTCATTGAAAGATTTCTTGAAAGAAACGCTTGACTTAGGCCGTGATGATGTTTACAAAGTAGATGTAAAAGAAGGTTTCTCTTTCTTTAATACAGACCCAGAACATACCGATAAAGTGATGGAAATCCTTAATAATGTTGAATTAGAAGGAAGACGCATCAACGTAGAAATTTCGAAAAATGATGGTGGCGGAAGACGTGACCACAATGGTAGAAATTCTGGCGGTTTCGGTGGTGGAAGAAGTTCTGGTGGTCCAAGAAGAGAAGGAAGTTCAGCACCAAGACGTGATGGCGGATTCAGAAGCGACAGAAATTCTGGTTCAAGAGAAGGTGGTTTCGGAAGAAGTTCAGCACCAAGAAAGGAAGGTTTTTCAGATAGAGCTCCAAGAAGAGAAGGTTCTGAAAGAGCTCCAAGACGCTCTGAAAGCTTTGGCGACAGCCCAAGACCGAGAAGACCGAGAAGAGACTAATTTTTTTTAGTTAATTTTCTTATAATTATAAACAAACTGCAAAATATTTTCGAGTGTTTTATTACTTTTAGAGTCTTAAAACACGACATGAAATATTTTGCAGTTTTCTTTTTTATACTATTTTCTACTTTTGTATTTGCTCAAGAGCAAATGAGCGCTATTTCGGGTGTAATAAAAGATGACAACTCATCTAAAAACCTTGCAAACGTTAACATCATCAACGTTAATACCGTAAAAGGAGTAGTCACAGACGACAAAGGAAAATTTGAAATCATGGCTACCGCCAATGATACGCTGCACATTTCACTACTTGGATATAAATCTATAAAGGTAAAAGTTACCAACGACTGGATTAAAAACAAAACTACAACCATCCAACTAACCGAAAAAGCGTATGCTCTTGAAGAAGTTGTTGTGCGACCATATGTATTGACTGGTTATCTTGAAATTGATGCTAAATTAATACCTACCAAAGAAAATTACCGTTACAGTATTTCAGGACTTCCTGAAGGCTATGAAGCGGGTGAATATTCCCCAAATGCTTTCGGAAGGGTTTTAGGTTCCATCTTTAATCCAGCCGATATGCTTTATAATTTCTTCGGAAAAAAACCAAAGGAATTGAAGCGATTGAAGGAAATGAAAAAGGACGATACCGTAAAAAATCTTCTTGAAACCAAATTCGACCGTGAAACCATTTCTGCTTTATTAGGCGTCACTAAAGATGAGATTGCTGAAATATTGGCGCGTTGCAACTACTCCGAATCTTTTGTAAAGACAGCAAATGACTTGCAGATTTTGGATGCCATAAGTGCTTGTTATGAGGAATATAAAATTTTGAAAAGGAAGTAACGCTAACCAAAAAAGATTATATTTACAGTAAATTCCTTATAATGAAAAGAATATTTACTTTAATATCCTTGGTTTCACTTACATTCTTTTTAAACGGATGTTTTGGTCCTCAAAGCAATGATGATGACTTTGTGAACAACGAACCAATTGTTAATCAATTATTTGAGCCGATTATTGTGACACGAGCTGAATTTGAAAGTTCAGTCGCTACGCTACCACCACAAAATATTGTCAAATCGGGAAAAATTTACATTCATGAAAATCTCATGTTCATAAATGATGTAAACAAGGGGTTTCATGTTTACAATTATTCAAATCCTCAAGATCCTATTAAAATTGCTTTTATAAAAATTCCTGGTGCTACAGATTTGGCCATCAGAAATAATAGCATTTATATCAATCAAGCTGTAGACTTGGTGACTTTTGCCTACAATTCTGAAAGCAATACCATTTCAATAACGAATAGAAACAGGAATGTTTTTCCTCAAAAAAATCCGCCCACTGGTGTACCTGCCTATCCAGAAGAAGACGAAATTATAATTGATTGGATTCCCTTAAACTAATTGACATGAAATATATAAAAATAGCAATCCTCTTCTTCATCATAATTAGTTGCTCAAGCGAAGGAGAAAATGGCGCTAATGGAAATAACGACGGTCAAGGTGGATCATTAGCGATTTTTGCTCTCAAAGGCAATTATCTTTATACTGTTGACAATAATAATTTGAATATCTTTTCTTTAATTGACGGTGCACAACCTTCAAAAGTAAATACTATTCATGTGGGATTCAATATAGAAACTTTGTTCTCTCATGGAGAATATCTCTACATCGGTTCAAGAAACGGAATGTTTATTTATGCCCTTGATGATCCAGAAAATCCTTCAAGAATGGCAAATGTAGAGCACTTTACAGCCTGCGATCCTGTTGTTGCAAACGATACACATGCTTATGTCACATTGCATTCAAACAATTTATGCGGAAACAACACTAATGTCCTTGAAGTTTACACGACTAACATCATAGAGACGCCTTATCTTTTACACAGGAGAAATCTTGTCCATCCAAAAGGCTTGGGATTATATCATAATTTTTTGATTGTTTGTGACGATGAAATAAAAATATTTGATGTTGAAAACCCAAGAGAGCCTGTGTTGGTCAAAGCCATTCAAAAATCTTGCTTTGATGTAATCATTAAAGAGAATACATTATATGCAATCGGGGATAATGGATTATACCGATATACTTTGAATCAGCAAGACATTACAAATGTAATATTTGAAAGCGAAATCAATTTTTAAGCCTTCGGATTTTCAGCAAAATACCTCGCCTCGATACGTTTAATATCCTTAATCGAACTTTTCGCCCATTGAATTCTTTTTTCCAGCATTTCCTCTTCTGAAAGTTGCCAGTTGACATCTGATTTTCTCAATCGGTTCATTAGATTTTGAAGAATGATGGCTGCCGAAACTGAAATATTCAAACTTTCTGTAAAACCAACCATTGGAATTTTAAGGAAACCATCTGCATTTTTCATAACTTCTTCTGATAATCCGTCTCTTTCTGTGCCGAAAAATAAAGCAGAAGGTTTTGAGATATCAAAATCATCCATCAAGCAATCATTTTCGTGTGGCGTTGTTGCTATTATTTGATATCCCTTTTGTTTAAGACTTTCAACACAATTAGAAATACTTTCATAACGGTTGACATCGACCCATTTTTGAGCCCCCATTGCAATTTCCTTGTCAATACTTTTCCCGAATTTCTCCTCGACAACATTGAGTTGCTGCACCCCAAAAACCTCACAGCTTCGCATAACCGCACTGGTATTGTGCAACTGAAAAACATCTTCAATAGCAACTGTAAAATGATTGGTTCTGTTGCTCAACACTTTCAAAAACTTCTCTTTTCTATTATCGGTTAAAAATCCTTCGAGGTAATTCAGGTAATCAATATCAGCCATTTCATTTTAATTTTTGCAAAAATACTAAAAAACGTTAGCTTTAGCTTTTAATAAATTTTGAAATGAAAAAGAAACTCGTTGTTTTATCAGGTGCTGGAATCAGTGCTGAAAGCGGTATCAAGACTTTTCGCGATTCTAACGGATTATGGGAAGGTCATGATGTAATGGAGGTTGCAACCCCTGAAGGTTGGCGCAAAAATCCCGAATTGGTTTTGAATTTTTACAACCAAAGAAGAAAACAATTATTGACTGTCGAACCAAATTTAGCCCATAAAATCCTGGCAGAACTTGAAACTGATTTTGATGTTTACATTATTACACAAAATGTAGATGATTTGCACGAACGCGCAGGAAGCTCAAACGTTTTGCATCTTCATGGAGAATTATTAAAAGTAAGAAGTACGAACAATTACAATCATATTTTAAATTGGAAAGAAGATTTGCTTTCTACTGATGTTGATGAAAATGGTTTTCAATTAAGGCCCCATATTGTATGGTTTGGCGAAGACGTTCCTGCTTTGGAAGAAGCGGTAAAAATCACTTTGGAAGCCGACTTTTTTGTTGTAATTGGAACTTCTTTACAGGTTTATCCTGCTGCTGGATTGATTGATTATGTAAATTCAAATGTTCCTATTTTTTATATTGATCCTAATCCAATCAAGATTCCGAACTTGAGAAATCCGCTGGAAGTTTTTGCAAATGTGGCTTCGGAAGGGATGGAACTTTTAAAAGAAAGGCTTTTGGGTTTTAAAGCGGAAGATTAAAAAAACAGAAAAAAGATTTATTTCAAAACTCCTGATTCCGACAGCGAAGCTAGCCCCGATAGTAGTGGAAATCCTTTTCTTTTTTTCTTTAAAAAAGAAAAGATTGGAACGGATAGCGGGAAATAGCTCCTTAAAAAACTGGTTATCTTTAATGATTTTCCTTTTCAAAATCGACTTCAAAACGCTATATTTGCGAACTTCAAAACACAACTACAATGACTATTTTAAATGAATTGAATGCCGTATCGCCAATTGATGGAAGGTACAGAAGTAAGACCGTTTCGTTATCGCAGTATTTTTCGGAAGAAGCGCTGATTAAGTACCGCGTTTTGGTGGAAATTGAGTATTTTATTGCTTTGTGCGAAGTGCCTTTGCCTCAGTTGAAAAACGTAAATTCAAACTTGTTTGAAAGCTTGCGCGGTATTTATAAAAACTTTTCTACGGCTGATGCTCAGGCAATAAAAGACATTGAAAAGACCACAAATCACGATGTTAAGGCGGTTGAATATTTTATAAAAACGGCTTTTGATAATTTGGGATTGTCGGAGTACAAAGAGTTCATCCATTTTGGATTGACTTCTCAGGACATCAACAATACAGCGATTCCGCTTTCGACAAAAGAGGCTTTTCAGGAAGTATATTTGAAGTTATTGATTGAATTGGTGGCTAAATTGAAGGAATTAAGCGTGGAATGGAAAGACGTTCCGATGTTGGCAAGAACCCATGGACAACCGGCCTCTCCTACCCGTTTGGGAAAAGAAATTGGAGTTTTTGTAGAGCGTCTGGAAGAGCAGATGCGTTTCTTGTTCAACATTCCGTTTGCTGCTAAATTTGGTGGTGCGACAGGAAATTACAATGCACATCATGTTGCGTATCCTCAAATTGATTGGAGACAATTCGGAAATAAATTCGTAGAAGAAAACCTTGGCTTGCACCATTCTTTTCCAACAACTCAGATTGAGCATTACGATCATTTTGCTTCGTTTTTTGATGCTTTGAAAAGAATCAACACTATAATTATCGATTTAGATCGAGATATTTGGACGTATGTTTCAATGGATTATTTCAAGCAAAAAATCAAGGCTGGGGAAATTGGTTCATCTGCAATGCCACACAAAGTAAACCCTATTGATTTTGAAAATTCGGAAGGGAATCTTGGAATTGCAAATGCTATTTTTGAGCATTTAGCAGCCAAATTGCCTTTGTCGAGATTGCAACGCGATTTGACAGACAGTACGGTTTTGAGAAACATTGGCGTTCCGATGGGGCATACTTTGATTGCTTTTGAAGCCACTTTGAAAGGATTGAACAAATTGCTTTTGAATGCCGATAAATTTGCCGAAGATTTGGAAAACAATTGGGCTGTTGTAGCCGAAGCGATCCAGACTATTTTGAGAAGGGAAGCTTATCCAAATCCATACGAAGCCTTGAAAGGATTGACCAGAACCAACACAACAATCAACAAAGAAGCGATTCATGATTTTATTGCAACTTTGGAAGTTTCAGATGAAATAAAAGCTGAATTATTGAAGATATCTCCAAGCAATTATCTGGGAATATAGTTACATAAAAATACTACAAATTTTATCCCGTCAGAATGAGTAAAAATCGGTCTGACGGGATTTTTTTATAAATTTTTCATAAAGTTAACGGTTTCATAAAGGCTTATTTTCAAAAATGGGGTTTATTTTATATCTTACAACAATTCCAAAACTTCAAAAACAAAAAACAATTTATGAGCCTAGTAGCCGAAACTACACATCACCTCCAGCCCCTGATTACCGATCTGGGTCTTATTCTTATGACAGCGGGAGTCGCGGTCTTACTCTTTAAAAAAATAAAACAGCCGTTAGTGCTGGGTTACCTTATTGCCGGTTTCTTGGCAGGAAGTAATTTCGACTTTTTTCCTTCCATTACCGACCATAAAAGTGTGGAAGTCTGGGCAGAAATTGGGGTTATCTTCCTTCTATTCAGTTTAGGACTCGAATTCAGTTTTAAAAAACTGATGAAAGTTGGCGGTACCGCATCCATAACAGCCATAACCCAGATCATCTGCATGGTGTTCATTGGTTTTTCCGTAGGACATTGGATGGGTTGGAATACGATGGACAGTATTTTTCTAGGTGCAACACTTTCCATTTCTTCCACAACCATTATTCTTCGCGCTTTTGACGAATTAAATGTAAAGGGAAAGAAATTTGCAGGAATAGTGTTCGGAGCCCTAATTGTAGAAGATATCGTGGCAATTATCATGATGGTATTGCTATCGACAATTGCTGTGAGCCAGCAATTTTCTGGGATGGAATTGATACAATCAGTCCTTAAACTGGTATTCTTCCTTACACTTTGGTTTGTCGGTGGAATTTTCTTTGTTCCGACATTATTAAGGAAAGCCAAGAGTCTTCTGACAGATGAAATGCTTCTTATCATCTCCATCGCCTTATGTTTATTAATGGTAATTTTAGCAGCAAATGTTGGATTCTCACCTGCTCTGGGAGCTTTCATCATGGGATCAATCATCGCCGAAACTACCCAAGCAGAAAAAATTGAGCATCTAATAAAACCTGTAAAGGATTTATTTGGTGCGGTATTTTTCGTATCGGTCGGAATGTTGATCAATATTGATACTTTGGTAGAATATGCTGTTCCGGTAGTGATTATTACCTTGGTTACCATTTTCGGAAAAGCATTCAGTTCCACCATTGGAGCACTGCTTTCGGGACAGCCGTTAAAACAATCCGTCCAAACCGGTATGAGTTTGGCACAAATTGGGGAATTCTCGTTTATCATTGCCACCCTAGGAATGACATTGGGTGTTATCAGCGAATTTCTTTATCCAATCGTTGTAGCTGTTTCAGCCATTACAACCTTTACAACACCGTTTCTTATAAAATTCTCTACTGATTTTTCGGATAAACTGGAAAAAACACTTCCCGTAAAATGGGTCAAAGCCATTGATAAATACAGTACAAACACCGAAGCCATCAAATCGGTAAGCGATTGGCAGATGGTTTTAAGGGCAAACATGACACAGATCATCATCCACTCAGTAATCATTGTAGCTGTGATATTATTATCTTCTGAGTATATCTTACCATTGGTCGAAAGCTCACAATTCGGAAACGCAATTGCCGCCTTAATTACATTGTTTATCCTATCACCTTTCTTTTGGGCGCTTTCGCTGAGAAGAGTTGCCGCCAAACAAGTCCAAGTATTGATGAAGGAACGAAAATACCGAGGACCAATTATTATGATTGTGCTGCTAAGAATGCTCTTGACGCTCTTCTATTTAGGATTTCTACTCAATACTTTTTTCTCTCCAGAAATCGCGTTGATTGCTCTTGTAATAGCGGTTGCTGTTTATTTCATCTTTCCGAAAAAACTCAACGGACAATACCATAAAATTGAAAATCATTTCATATCCAACCTTAATGCACGTGAAATCGTAAAAGCAGGACGAAGCCGTAATGATTTGACGCCTTGGGACGGACACATGACAACTTTTGAAATTGCAAAAGAATCAAACATCGCCGGAATGACTTTGGCAGAATTGGAGCTGAGAGAAAAACTGGGCATCAATATCGCTTTTATCCGACGAGGTGAAGTAATGATCAATATTCCCGGAAGAAATGAACGCTTGTTTCCTGGCGATGAAGTCTGCGTTATCGGAACGGACAATCAGGTACAGGAGTTCAAGGTATATCTTGACAAACATGAAATTGAAATTCCGGAGAAAGCTCCCGAAACAGATTTGGTTCTAAAACAAATCGAACTCAAGAACGAAGAATTTATCGGAAAAAGCATCCGCGAATCGCAAATCCGTGAAAAAACCAAGGGCCTTGTGGTAGGAATAGAACGAAACAGGAAACGTATCCTAAACCCAGAATCACATTTGATTCTAGAACAATTCGATATCCTATGGGTTGTTGGAAGCAAAAAACTGCTTGCCAATTTCTTTAAAGATTAAGAATGCCTCTCAAAACAAAAATCCCAAATCTCGATTGAAATTTGGGATTTTTTATATTATTTAAATTGGAAATTATCTAGAATAATTCGGAGCCTCTTTAGTAATCGTCACATTATGTGGATGGCTTTCTGTAATACCGCTTGACGTAATTCTTACAAAACGACCTGTTTCTTGCAAGGTCGGAATGTCTTTTGAACCGCAGTATCCCATACCAGCACGAAGTCCGCCTATGAATTGTTGCATGCTTTCGTTCAACTCGCCTTTATAAGGAACACGGCCTACAATTCCTTCCGGAACCAATTTCTTCACATCGTCTTCCACGTCTTGGAAATAACGGTCTTTGGAACCTTCTTGCATGGCTTCCACAGAACCCATTCCTCTATACGATTTGAATTTTCTTCCTTCAAAGATGATCGTTTCACCCGGAGATTCTTTTGTTCCTGCCAATAGCGAACCCAGCATTACGCAATCAGCTCCAGCTGCAATTGCTTTCGGAATATCGCCTGTGTAGCGGATTCCACCATCAGCAATTACTGGAACTCCGGTTCCTTTTATCGCCGCTGCCACTTCTAAAACCGCTGAAAATTGAGGAAAACCAACACCTGCAACAATACGTGTCGTACAGATAGATCCAGGTCCGATTCCAACTTTCACACCATCTGCACCATTTTCTACCAAATATCTGGCAGCTTCCGGCGTAGCGATATTTCCAACAATGACATCAATCTGAGGAAATTTACCTTTTACTTCTTTCAAAACATTTACAACACCTTCCGTATGTCCGTGAGCCGTATCGATGATAATCGCATCAACACCAGCATTAACAAGGGCTTCGGCTCTTTGAACCGCATCTCCTGTAACACCAATTGCTGCCGCAACTCTCAAACGTCCGTAAACATCTTTATTCGCAATAGGTTTTTGGGTAAGTTTGGTAATATCTCGGAAAGTAATCAGTCCTACTAAAGTATTTTCGGAATTAACTACTGGAAGTTTTTCAATTTTGTGGCCTTGCAAAACCACTTCGGCTTGCTCCAAGGAAGTTCCTTCGGCAACCGTAACGAGGTTTTCGCTTGTCATCACTTCGCTGATAGGTCTTGCATTGTTTTTCTCGAAACGCAAATCACGATTGGTCACAATACCTTTCAGCTTTTTATTTTCATCCACAATCGGAATACCGCCAATACCGTATTCTTTCATCGCGCTTTTAGCATCTGCAACCGTAGAAGTCAGAGGCAACGTCACCGGATCGATGATCATTCCAGATTCAGCTCTTTTTACTTTTCTAACCTTTCCAGCCTGTTGCTCGATGGTCATATTTTTATGCAAAACGCCAATCCCGCCCTCTTGCGCCATTGCAATTGCCATAGCGCTTTCGGTAACCGTATCCATAGCGGCAGATACAATCGGAACATTTAGCGTAATATTTCTTGAAAATTTTGATTGAATACTTACTTCGCGGGGAAGCACATTCGAATAATTGGGAACCAGGAGTACATCATCGTAAGTTAAACCTTCACCGATAATCTTTGAGTTGTGTGCAATCATTGCAATTTGTAGTTGTAGTTAAATTGCGTGCAAATATAGAAAATATACTTGGATTAATTGTATGTCATTAAGAGTAATTTATTTAGCCTTCAAAAACGAAATAATAAATTCGGTCCTTTTATCTTCTTCGCTCTTGATGTCCATCTTACCGTTGTTGTTGACAAGAAATTGTTTCACTAAAAGCAATCCTAAACCGGTTCCTTTTTCCATCGCAGTCCCCATTTCAGAAGGCATTCGTTTATCATAATTAATGATTTCTTCCATCAGATTCTTACTCATCCCCAATCCGTAATCTACAATATGAAGGTTTTGATACTGATGATCTTCTGAATAAAAAACATCGACACTTCCTGCAACTGGAGTAAATTTTATGGCATTTGCCAAAACATTCTGAACAATAATCCTCGCCTGTCCCAAGTCGGCATTGATCAAATGCTTATCTTGATTGTCAAGATTATTGATTGTAATCTTCTTCGTAAACGCCTCCATATAAAACGAATCGACCGAAGTATTCACAACATCCGTCAGATTAATATCCTCAAGATGAACAACTGTTCCGTCCATTTGTGTATTCGCCCAATGCAACAAATTATTCAGCACGGTAGAGGTGCCTTCTACCTGTTTCAGCAATTGCGCAAAGATTTCTCCTTCAACCTCTTTCGGAAAATCGCCTTGTTGTTGCAATTCCAAAACCTGAAAGATAGAATTGATAGGAGTCCTTAAATCATGTGCCAGTATCGAAAACAATCGATTTTTCGACTTGTTCAGCCCTTCCAATATTTCATTTTGCGAAGCAATAATCGCCTTCTGATTTTCAATATCAGTATTCTTGGCTTCCAATTCCTTGTTGAATTTATCCTTCAATCGGATGTTCCTTTTCAATAAAAATAAAATTCCAAGAAGAAAAGCAATAAACAGTACAAACGAATAATTAATTACCCTCGAAGTCTTCTCCTTCTCCAGAGCCGCCTTCTTCTCACTCTGCAACTGCAAGTTTTCCGCCTCTTTTCGCTTCAATTGCTGATAATTGATCTCACTAACTTTTTCCTGATTAAACAAACTATCGTTGTAAACCCTGTGGAGCGACAAATATTTATAGGCATTCTGCATGTCTTTCTTCGCCGCATAAACCTCAGCAAGTATCGCCGTGCTTCTTTCCAAATCCCATTTTGCATCCAATTCCTTTGCAAATTGAAACGACATCAAAGCATATTTTTCCGCCTCACCAAGGCGTTTCATTTTCTTGTACGTGTTCGCCAAACCCGCATACGAATACGTCTTCTCCCATTTCGAAGGCGCTACCGGATGACTGAATAATTTTTTATAATAGTAAAGAGAAGAATCAATCTGATTCAAAAACAATTTCACCTCTCCCAGCCTGCTATACGCCATGTGTTCCGTATCCACATCCTTATCGGCCAGTGCAAACTGAAGTGCTTTTTTAAATCCTTTCGAAGCTTTCTCAAACTCCTTGAGCTCAATTTCCGCCACACTTATATTGAAATAATTACGTCCGGCGGCACCCAAATTTTTATGCTTCAAATTAAGAACAGCACACTTTTCAAAAGTTGCAATGCACTCTTCATACTGGTTGAGGCCCATTTGCACCAATCCAATACCATTCAAAGATCGGGTTATATAAAAATGACTCTGATACTTTTCATGAATTTTCAACGCCTTCAAATGCATCTGCATCGAAACATCATACGAACCATCAACATAATGCATGCTCCCATAAGCCGTATAAACTTCTCCAAGTTTTTTCTCATAGTTCCCCTTTAAAGCCAGCTGTTCTGCCTCTTGTATAAGCTTGATACCACGCTTGTTATCTTCATATTTCAGCTTATTGGCTTGCTCCAAAAGCTTCACTATCTTTTCTTCCGTAGGCGAAATTTTTTCCTGCAACGAATTTGCGGCAAATGCAAAAGCACAATTACCAGCAACAAAAAGCAACAAGAAAAAAACAAACCTAAGTAAACGCATTTTGGGAGGGGTAAGTAGATTGTAAAAATATAAAAAAAAATTAACCCTATAAACCACTACTGCTCTCCATCCCATTTTCACCTTGCAATGCCTTTCTCCAAAGTGCAATTTAAAACTCCTGTCCTGCAATGTTCTTCCCCGAAGCAACAATTTCAAAAAAACGTCCTGCAATGTCCTTCCCCGTCCTGCAATGCCTTTCCCCGAGCAACAATTTCAAAAAAACGTCCTGCAATGTCATTCCCCGTCCTGCAATGCCTTTCCCCAAGCAACAATTTCAAAAAAACGTCCTACAATGTCCTTCCCCGTCCTGCAATGCCTTTCCCCAAGCAACAATTTCAAAAAAACGTCCTGCAATGTCCTTCCCCGTCCTGCAACGCCTTTCCCCGAGCAACAATTTCAAAAAAACGTCCTGCAATGTCATTCCCCGTCCTGCAATGCCTTTCCCGATCCTACAATGCCTTTCCCGGTCACGCCACGCCTGCTTTCAGCCAAAAATTTGTTATAATCCATCCCTCCAAAACGCTTTATCATTACTTTTGACAAAAATTTTCATAAGATGACTTCCATAATTATCATCACTTCCTTAATCGTCTTTTTTATTCTATTCCTAAACCAGAAAAACTTCGGACAAATGCCTTCCGGCAAAAGACTCGCAGACATCCAAAATTCACCGAATTTCCGAGACAAGCAATTCCAGAACCTTAGCCCGACACCCAGCCTAACCGAAGGTGTATCCATGTCATCCGTATTAATAAAATTCCTTTTCCTAAAAAACAAACGAAGCAAACCTGCAGGAATATTCCCTTCCTCTAAAACCAACTTACTTGCTTTGAATCCCAACGAAGATGCAATCGTCTGGTTCGGACATTCCTCCTATTTCTTGCAGGTTGACGGAAAGAAAATCCTAGTAGATCCCGTCTTCAGCGGTGCCGCATCTCCAATAAAAGCAACGACAAGAAGCTTCAACGGTTCCGATATCTACACCACCGATGAAATCCCCGAAATAGATTATCTTTTCATATCCCACGACCATTGGGACCATCTCGATTATGAAACTGTTGTGAAGTTAAAGTCCAAAATCAAAACCATCATCTGCGGATTGGGCGTTGCAGAACACCTTGAACTGTGGGGTTTTGATCCTTCGATAATAATTGAAAAGGATTGGTACCAAACCATCAATCTCGCCGACGGTTTTGTAGTAAATACAACACCTGCAAGGCATTTTTCAGGCCGAGGATTAAAAAGAAATAAATCATTATGGATGTCGTTTGCCCTAAAAACACCAAGCAAGAACATCTTCCTAGGCGGCGACAGTGGTTATGATTTTCACTATAAAGAAATCGGAGATAAATTTGGTCCTTTTGATTTGGCAATAATGGAATGCGGTCAATACGACCAAAACTGGAAATACATCCACTTGCTTCCAGAGCATATGATGCCTGCCGCAAAAGAGTTGCAAGCAAAAGCAGTAATGCCGGTCCATTGGGGGAAATTCGCCCTAGCAAATCACGATTGGGACGAACCCATTACCAAGATTTTTGAATATGCAAAAGCAGAAAACTTACCTTTGATTACACCAATGATTGGAGAAAAAGTAAATCTAAATGAAAGATACAATAGTGTAGAATGGTGGAAAAATATCGATTAATGAAACTCACCAAATAACTTGGTCGCTTCGTTATAGGCACTTTCAAAACTCATCGGACTGGTATTGGTATTTTCCTTTTGAGTAGTGAAATAGGATAGTAATTTCTCTGTTGGCATATTGCCCGTCAAATCATCCTTCGCCATCGGACAACCTCCAAAACCTTGAATGGCGCCATCAAATCTTCGGCAACCGGCTTTGTAAGCCGCATCTACTTTTTCGAACCATTTTTCGGGAGTGGTATGCAAATGCGCTCCAAATTCAATCTCAGGATATTTCGGAATCAGATTCGAGAACAGATAATCAATAACATCCGGAGTTGAACTTCCAACAGTATCCGAAAGCGATAAAATTTTCACTCCCATATTCGATAGCTTTTCAGTCCACTCACCTACAATTTCGACATTCCATGGATCGCCATAAGGGTTTCCAAATCCCATCGAAAGATAGGCTACAACTTCCTTATTGGTTTTATCGGCAATGTTTAGAATCTCCTGCAAAGTGATCAAAGATTCGGCGATTGTTTTATGCGTATTCCGCATCTGGAAGTTCTCCGAAATAGAAAAAGGATAACCTAAATACTTAATTTCATTATGCTGGGAAGCAAGTTCGGCACCTTGCGTATTCGCAATAATCGCCAACAATTTGCTTTTTGTTTGAGACAAATCCAATCTTGCCAAAACTTCGGCAGTATCCTGCATCTGAGGAATAGCCTTTGGAGAAACAAAGCTTCCAAAGTCCAAACTATCAAAACCAATACGCAGCAAAGACTGGATATACGCCACCTTTCTTTCGGTTGGAATAAACGTCTTGATGCCTTGCATTGCGTCACGAGGACACTCTATAATTTTGATAGCTTCCATTTTTCAAAGATAACAAAGAAATAAAATTTACGAAATCGTTTTCTGAATAAATTAAATATTCATTTAAGTTATAAAACAGCAGTGTCCCGCAACGACCTTATGAAATCATTACGAGACACGCCATCTTTAACTAACTCAAACCTTATTTTTTAACTGGTGTGAACTTTACAGCTACACCACCTCCGCTTGCTAATTTGAGATCCATCACCGTTGTACTATTTACCGTTTGGGTAGTCATCGCAACAGGATAAGGATTTGTTTTATAATCGGCTCCTTGACCGTCTGCATAAATTTCTGCGGTATAAGAAGTTCCTTTGTCCAAGAAAGACAAGGCTACTTTTAGATCACGTGCTTCTTCGTTTGTAATGGCTCCTAAGTACCAATCTTCGCTGTTCCAATCTTTTCTTGCAATCGTATTGTAAGCACCAATTTTTGAATCGAGTGGTTTTGTATCAGCCCAGATGCAAGGCACTTCCTTGATGAATTTGAACTCAGGTTTTCCAACATAATTTTCTGGTAAGTCCGAAGCCATCTGCAACGGACTGAAAAGCACTACATACAACGCCAATTGTGCTGCCAAAGTGGTTTGAACTTTTGCTCCTTGAGGCAATTTGTAATCAAAACCAAAATTACCCGGTGTATAATCCAACGGACCAGCAAGCATTCTTGTGAAAAGTATTGTATTCAGGTACT
>NZ_JBMGQS010000026.1:0-38772 GCF_049060005.1 Flavobacterium sp. PLA-1-15
GTGAAATTGACTCCAAAAATCCTTAAGAATTCACAAGATTATGTTCAGAATAAATTCAATACCGGACATAACCCTGTGGATTTTGTTTTTCACGGCGGATCAGGTTCAACTCTTGAGGAAATCAGAGAAGGAATCAGCTATGGTGTGATTAAAATGAATATTGATACGGATCTTCAATTTGCTTTTACAGAAGGTATCCGTGATTATGTTACTAAAAACATCGATTACCTAAAAACTCAAATTGGCAATCCAGAAGGCGAAGAAGTTCCTAACAAGAAATACTACGATCCAAGAAAATGGGTTCGTGAAGGAGAGGTTACTTTCAACACAAGATTAGAGCAGGCTTTCGCCGATTTGAACAACGTAAACACTCTTTAATTATGAGTTATGAGTTATGAGTTATAAGTTTAGGCTTTACTCATAACTCATAACTTTTAACTCATAACTTTAAATATGGCTTGGTTTAAAAGAACAGAAAAAGGAATTACAACCGCAACAGAAGATAAAAAAGATGTTCCTAAAGGTTTATGGTATAAATCTCCGACAGGAAAAATCATTGATGCAGATGAGTTGGCCAGAAACCTATATGTGAGTCCTGAGGACGATTTTCACGTTAGGATTGGCAGCAAGGAATATTTCGAGATTTTGTTTGACAACAACGAATTCAAGGAATTGGATGCTAAGATGACGGCAAAAGATCCTTTGCATTTTGTGGATACAAAAAAATACTCGGAGCGTTTGAAGGATGCCCAAGAGAAAACCAAATTGAAAGACGCGGTTAGAACGGGTGTTGGTTTATCAAAAGGGAAAGAGGTTGTGATTTGCTGTATGGATTTTGCCTTTATCGGCGGCTCTATGGGAGCAGTTGTGGGTGAAAAAATTGCCCGTGGTATTGATTATTCTATCAAGAACAGAGTACCGTTTGTAATGATTTCAAAATCAGGTGGTGCGAGGATGATGGAGGCGGCTTTTTCGTTGATGCAATTAGCGAAGACTTCTGCAAAATTAGCACAGCTTGCTGAAGCTAGAATTCCATACATCTCTTTGTGTACAGATCCTACAACGGGTGGAACAACTGCATCATACGCAATGTTGGGCGATATTAATATTGCTGAACCAGGCGCTTTGATTGGTTTTGCTGGTCCTCGTGTGGTAAAAGACACAACAGGAAAGGATTTGCCTGAAGGCTTCCAGACTTCGGAGTTTTTGTTGGAACATGGCTTCTTGGACTTTATTTCTCCGAGAAAGGAATTGAAAAACAAAATCAACTTGTTTATTGACTTGATTGAGAATAACGAAATTAGATAATTAAAATCCCGATGAGAATCGGGATTTTTTTTTACATAAACATTTGACATAATAGCCCTGATTACATGAAAAAATTATTGATTATACTTTTATTCGGTTTAACCATCAATAAAGCAATCTCACAAAAGCTTTCCTACGGAGTACTGCTGGGAGTAAATGTTTCTGCGAGTGCAAGTAAAGATAGTGGCTCCTTCCTGAATGATGCTGGCGCTACATTTACCAACAGTGGCAACTATGTTGTTCCTAGTTTTGGAGCTTATGCTGAATATAATTTTAGCGAAAGATGGGGATTGAAGACCGAGGTCTTGCTGCACAAAGCGACACTCGAAGCCAACTACAGTCCCGAAGGTCAGTTGAAGATAAATATGTTGGAAATAAGTCCGAACGTTAAATTTGATTTCGGAAATGAGTACCGCAAGGGTGCTTATCTTGTTTTTGGTCCAAGGATAACGCTTCTCAATAAAATAAGCTATGAAGGCAATGAGGTGGATGAGGATTTCACGAAAACCCTCATCGGATTGCAATTGGGAACCGGAACGCGAATCTGTGAGTATTTTGATCTTCAATTCAAACTCAATTATGATTTCACACCTTTTTATGAAAACCCTGCCAACACCAATTCAGATTTTTTTCTAGGTGCAAATCTACACCTGGGCATCGACATTGAACGTTTATTGCATCAAAATAAATAATATCCAGTCCTAGTTGCTAGGCAATCACTCTCCTACTTGTTATTGATTTGGTAAATTTTTCTTATTTCGCCATTGATTTTATATCTTTGTGCAGCAAAATTTTGATCATTTATAAAAATACTTCAATATGTTAAAAGGATTCTTTCACGTACCAAAAGCAGTAAACGAGCCTGTAAAATCGTATGCACCAAACAGCCCTGACAAAAAGGCCGTTTTGGAAGCCTATAAAGCAATGTGGAACTCAAAAATTGATGTGCCACTTTATATCGGTAGCGAGGAAATCAAAACAGGAAACACACGTAACATGACCGCTCCTCACGACCATCAACACGTGGTAGGAACGTATCATTTGGCTGAGAAATCACACATTGAAAAGGCGATTGCCAATGCATTGGAATCTAAAGAGCAATGGGCAAATTTGGCTTGGGAACAACGTGCTGCTATCTTCTTGAAGGCTGCTGAACTTATTGCTGGCCCTTACAGAGCGAGAATCAATGCGGCAACGATGATTGCACAGTCTAAAAATATCTTTCAGGCAGAAATTGATGCTTCTTGTGAGCTGATTGATTTCTTGAGATATAATGTGGAATTCATGACGCAGATCTATAACGACCAACCAAAATCAGATTCGTCTGTTTGGAACCGTTTGGAATACCGTCCGTTGGAAGGATTTGTTTACGCCATTACACCTTTCAATTTTACAGCTATTGCAGCCAATTTGCCTGCAAGTGCCGCAATGATGGGGAACGTTGTGGTTTGGAAACCAAGCGACAGCCAAGTATTTTCTGCAAAAATAATCATTGATGTATTCAAAGAAGCAGGTCTTCCTGATGGTGTCATCAACGTAGTTTTTGGTGATGCACAGATGATCAGTGAGACTGTTTTTGCAAGCCGTGATTTTGCCGGAGTACACTTTACTGGTTCGACTCAAGTATTTAAAGATATTTGGAAAACAATAGGAAACAACATCCACCACTATAAAACCTACCCAAGAATCGTTGGAGAAACGGGTGGTAAGGATTTTATCGTAGCGCATCCAAGTGCGAATGTAAAACAAGTGGTTACTGGTATTGTTCGTGGTGCTTTTGAATTCCAAGGACAGAAATGTTCGGCTGCTTCAAGAGCCTATATTCCACAAAGCTTATGGTCAGCGGTAAAAGAGCAATTGACAAAAGATGTTCAGTCGTTGAAAATGGGTTCTCCGGAAGATTTCGGAAACTTTATTACGGCAGTAATCCACGAAGGTTCTTTTGATAAATTGGCGAGCTATATTGACCAAGCGAAGAAAGACGCTGATGCGGAAATCATCTTGGGAGGTAATTACGATAAATCGAAAGGTTATTTTATTGAGCCAACGGTTATCGTAACGACTAATCCAAAATATACTACCATGGAAACCGAATTATTCGGACCAGTTATTACCATCTACGTTTATGAAGATGCCAAATGGGCGGAAACATTGCAACTAGTGGATGGCACTTCAGAATATGCCTTGACGGGAGCCATCTTCAGTCAAGACCGTTATGCGATTGCGGAAGCTACTGAGGCTTTGAAAAATGCGGCTGGAAACTTCTACATCAACGACAAACCGACTGGTGCCGTTGTAGGAATGCAACCATTTGGTGGAGCAAGAGCTTCGGGAACAAACGACAAAGCGGGTTCAGCCTTGAACTTGTTGCGTTGGGCTTCTCCAAGAACAATTAAAGAAACATTTGTTACTCCTGAGGATTACAGGTATCCGTTTTTGGGAGAATAAATAAAGTTTGGAATTTAGAATTCTGATGCTATCAACAGAAAAGCCGATTCAAAAAATGAATCGGCTTTTTTTATTAAAACAAAAAATGTTATCTATTTGGAAACATCAAACTGTCCATTGGTGATGGTAACGGAAGCTCCATCGTTTACACCTGTAAATGAGAAAGTGCCTTTCATGCGAACTCCTGGTTCCAAAACTGAAAAATTCATTGTGCCTGATTCCGCAATATAGGTTTTGTCTCCAATTACATAACTAACGCTTGGTGAAAAAGCAATGTCTACGTCCTGACCTACTGGAAAATTTTCTGGGAAGATAGCCACTGAAAAATAAGTACTCCTGTCTGCTCCATAGGCAAGTATTCCTTCTGTACCTCCAACAGATAAGTAGGTGATATCGTTGCTACTGAACGCTTCACCGTCAACGGTTGCTGTAAACTGACCATCGTTAGTAATGACTGGATCTCCATCATCTTCAGAAGAACAAGAAACTATACTGATTGTCAATACTAAAAAAGTGGCGATTTTAAATAAATTGTTTTTCATAATTTAAGTTTTTATTTAAGGGTTAATAGGGCAAAGTTCCCCGATTAAGAATTAAAAAAAAATACGCTTTTATTCGTATATTCAATGACTCTGTTTAGAAAAATAAAAAAGCCGAATCTAAAATTAGATTCGGCTTTTTTATTGGATACCTATTTATGTTTATGCTTTAAACTTCAAAGGCAAATGCACTACTTTTTTTGTTTCAAAGAATTCGTCCTTGAAGAAATCTGAGATGTTGTACTCGATTGCTTTTGGGAAATCTTTTAGTTCTTCGGTAAGGTCGCCTCCTTTTAAATAGAGGATTCCGTTTTTGAGTTCGTGTTTGTTTTGTTTTTTGATTTTGTCTTTTATCCAAGAAACGAAATCGGGCATGTTGGTAACGGCACGGCTTACGATGAAATCGAAATCGCCTTTTACATTTTCGGCACGCATCTGTTCTGCTTTTACGTTCTTTAGTTCTAACCCTTCGGCTACGGCCTGCACGACTTTTATCTTCTTTGCAATTACATCAATCAGGTAGAAACGGGTTTCTGGAAAAAGAATGGCCAACGGAATTCCAGGGAAACCACCACCAGTTCCTACGTCTAGCACATAGCTTCCCGGTTCGAACGGTTGTATTTTGGCTATAGCCAAAGAATGCAACACGTGCTTGGTATATAATTCGTCGATGTCCTTGCGGGAAATGACGTTGATTTTTGCATTCCAGTCGTGGTATAATCCCTCGAGTTTTTGAAACTGTTCTTTCTGACTATCAGACAGGTTAGGGAATTGCTTTAGAATTTCTTCCATTTTGATTGTTTTAACTTCCGTATTTGCTTCGGACAACAAAAGTAATGCTTTCGCAATGAAATTTTTAACCTTTTCCTGCGTTTTGCTTATACAATAATATTTATCTTTGAAAACTCAACTTTAGATTAACTTTACATTATATATGAATACCACAATTCCGACTTTTTCCAAACAAGATAGCCTGAAGTTTTTCAGGACGTTGAACACCCGAGTAAACAACTATTTTAAGGAAAATAATATTAAGAAAACAGGTAACTGGAAATTGCATTTGAAAGCCGTTATCATGTTTTTGATTTTTCTAACTCCTTACTTCTTAATCCTGACTTTAGAGATGCCTTTCTGGGTGATGCTTCTGCTTTCGATTGTTATCGGGATTGGGATGGCCGGCGTCGGGATGAACGTGATGCACGACGGTAACCACGGATCGTACTCGAACAAGACCTGGTTGAATAAAATCATGGGAAGCAGTATCTATATTTTGGCTGGAAATGTTTACAACTGGCAGGTGCAGCACAACGTTTTGCACCATACTTACACCAATATCCACGGACATGATGAGGATTTGGATGCAGGAAGAATCATCCGATTTACGAAGGAAGCAGAATGGCACCGATTTCATAAATTTCAACATTATTACTCTGTTTTTCTGTATGGATTGTTGACGTTCAACTGGGCAATTACCACTGATTTCAAACAGATGAGAGCTTATCTAAAAAGAAAATTATCGTATGGAGAGCCACAGAGTCCTACGAAATTATGGACGGTCTTGGTGATTACGAAAATCATTTATGTTTCGGTTTGGTTGGTGCTTCCAATGATTTTGGGCATCACTTGGTGGAAAGTATTGATTGGCTTTTTTGTGATGCACTACACGGCTGGATTGATCCTGAGCATTGTTTTCCAGTTGGCACACGTTGTGGATGAAACTACAAATCCTGTTCCGAATGAAGAGGGAGAAATCGAAAATACTTGGGCTATCCACCAATTGTATACTACTGCGAATTTTGCTCCAAAGAACAGAATCGTAAATTGGTTTACAGGAGGATTGAACCACCAAATTGAACATCATATTTTCCCTCATATCAGTCACGTTCATTACGGAAAAATAGCAGAAATTGTGAAGGAAACTGCCAAAGAATGCAATCTTCCGTATCATGAATTCAAGACGATGCGAGGAGCGGTTATCGCACACTTCAAACACTTAAGGGATCTGGGGCAACAGCCTGCAATTGCTTAAATCAAACTACAAAAACAAAACTACAAACCAAATTCAATGAATACTCATTTATCGGACAGAATTAACAGCTTATCAACTTCGCAAACCTTGGCAATGGCGGCATTGGCAAGAGAATTAAAAGCACAAGGAAAAGACATCATCAGTTTAAGTTTGGGAGAACCGGACTTTAACACGCCTGACTTCATCAAGGAAGCGGCAAAGAAAGCCATCGACGAGAACTGGAGCACTTACTCCCCTGTTGACGGCTATGTTGAATTGAAGGAAGCTATCTGCAGAAAATTTAAAAGAGACAATAATTTAGATTACAAACCGGGAAACATCGTGGTTTCTACAGGTGCGAAACAAGCCTTATACAACATTGCGCAAGTAATGCTGAACGATGGGGACGAAGTAATCCTTCCGGCTCCTTACTGGGTGAGTTATTTTGAAATCGTGAAAATGGCTGGTGGTATTCCTGTGGAAGTGCCTACTTCTGTGGAAAGTGATTTTAAAATTACACCTGCACAATTGGAAGCGGCGATTACGCCAAAAACAAAAATGATCTGGTACAGCTCGCCTTGCAACCCTAGTGGTTCGGTTTACAGCCGTGAGGAATTGACTGCGCTATCAAAAGTTTTGGAAAAGCATCCGAATATTTTTGTGGTTTCGGATGAAATCTACGAGCACATTAACTTTTCGGGAACGTTTTGCAGTATTGCTTCGATTCCTGGGATGTTTGACAGAACGATTACCGTGAACGGTGTGGCAAAAGCATTTGCGATGACGGGATGGAGAATTGGTTATATTGGTGCGCCGGAATTTATCGCAAAAGCGTGTACGAAAATGCAAGGACAGGTAACGAGCGGTGCGAACTCTATTGCACAAAGAGCTACGATTACTGCTGTTGATGCAGATCCAAGTGTGCTGAACGACATGGTTGCGGCTTTTAAAGGACGTAGGGATTTGGTTGTTGGATTGATCAACGACATTCCTGGATTGAGATTGAATGTTCCTGAAGGTGCGTTTTATGTTTTCCCTGATGTTTCTTCTTATTTTGGAAAGACTTTGAGAGGAACTGAGATTAAAAATGCAGATGATTTTTCGATGTATCTTTTGGCGGAAGCCAATGTGGCGACTGTAACGGGAGATGCTTTTGGGAATCCGAACTGTATTCGTTTTTCTTACGCGACAAGCGAAGAATTACTTACTGAAGCTTTGAGAAGAATTAAGGAAGCTTTGGCATAAATTCAAATTAAACCATTAAGGGATTAAGCTTGATTAAGCTTTAACCTGATTTATAATAGCCCCGGAGTTGATTGATTTCGGGGCTTTTTTTTGTTTTTTTAATGCTATCGGGTGTTTTTAATTTTGTAAGATGTTTTTAAATTTTTGTAGTAGCGATTGCAACAATGTAAGTAGCGACAGCAAGAATGTAAGTAGCGATTACAACAATGCAAGTAGCGACAGCAAGAATGTAAGTAGCGAATACAACAATGCAAGTAGCGATTGCAACAATGTAAGTAGCGATTGCAAGAATGTAAGTAGGGATTGCAAGAATGTAAGTAGTGACTGCAAGAATGTATGTAGCGATTGCAATAATGCAAGTATGGATTGCTAAAATGTAAATAGCGACGGTAAGAATATCAACAGGGAATGGAGCAATACATTGTTATTTGCCACAGATTAAAAGGATTAATGGATTTTTCGCGGATTGGGTTTATGGATTTTGTGGTTGACTTTCAGTAGAATCTCTCGCAAAGACGCAAATACTCGAGAAAAAAGCACTGTGGATCAATAACCCGAAAAAGTGTAGCCGATGCCTACGTTTAGGAAAGGATATTCTTTTTCGTTTTTATAGACCATCGGGCGGGTGATACGCTCCCATTTTGTGATGTTGCTGAAGACATTCCTGTAATAGGTGAGCTGGCCTTTTGGGGCTTCGACGAGGGCGTAGTTTGGAAGGATGATTTTTACTTTCTTCTTTTTGTCGAATTCTTGGATGACGTAGGGCATTTCGGGTTGGTAGTTGCCCTGCTTGTTTGTTTTTCCGATGATGGTGAAGGTAACAAACAGGCCATCGTCTGGCATCTCGATTTCCTGATCGAAATTGACGGTTATCTGATCTTTTATCGTATTGGACTGGATAACTACTTTTTTCTCGAAATCGTTCAGTTTTTTATCCGGGAGCTGATTGGCATTGGTCATAAAGGCGATGTTGACCATTGTTCCGTAAGGATTGGTTTCAAATGGATCTTCTGCCATGCCTTGGTGAATGTCCTTTACTATGAGGGGAATGGTAATGGATTTCAGAATGCCGTCTTTTTTAGTATTTGGAATATAAAAAGCATACTGCTGCCCTATTGACGACCAATACATCTTGTTGATGTTGTCGTGGAGCTGGGGTTTTACGGTAAAGTCTTTTCGCTTTCCGTTGCCTTTTTTATTGACTACTTTGACTTCGCTGAGCGCATTGGCTTCGGGTTGCAGGAAAATAATCGGATTGGTTAATTTATCTAAAGCAACTTCTTTAGAAGCATAGCCCATGTAGGTAATCTTTATGGTTTTTGGTGCATCCTTTTCCAAAGTCACTTGTCCGTTATCATCTGTAAACAGACCGAAACCGTTCAGTAGATTGAT
The DNA here is from genome assembly GCF_049060005.1 of Flavobacterium sp. PLA-1-15. Classification (NCBI taxonomy): domain Bacteria; kingdom Pseudomonadati; phylum Bacteroidota; class Flavobacteriia; order Flavobacteriales; family Flavobacteriaceae; genus Flavobacterium; species Flavobacterium sp. PLA-1-15. The sequence continues at coordinate 8,941 of NZ_JBMGQS010000026.1, forward strand.
GCTGGCGTAGGGCAATGCTTCGTTGGTTAGGGAGTCTTTGATGGTGAGGCGTCGTTGCTGGGCCGAAATTCCGACAGCAAGAAAAAGTAATGGTATCAGGAAGCGTAATTTATGGTTCATTCACAGTGAATTGAGGGTTGTTGAAATTTGTTTTCACTATAACTTATAAAACCAATGTAATCGTATATTTCTTGTCCAAAACTTTTAATCTTTCTACCTTTAAAGCTTCAAACAACACACAAATGCAAAAGAAAATATTATTACTCGGTTCGGGAGAATTAGGGAAGGAATTCGTGATTGCGGCACAACGCATCGGACAAACCGTGATTGCGGTTGACAGTTATGAAAACGCCCCTGCGATGCAAGTTGCCCATGGATTTGAAGTCATCAACATGCTTGATGGCGAGGCTTTGGACAAAATTGTTGCCAAGCATCGACCGGACTTTATTGTGCCGGAAATTGAGGCAATCCGTACGGAACGTTTTTATGATTATGAAAAACAAGGCATCACGGTAGTACCATCTGCGAAAGCGGCAAATTTCACGATGAATAGAAAGGCTATCCGAGATCTGGCTTCGAAGGAACTGGGACTGAAAACAGCGAATTATAGATATGCCACCTCAGCCGAAGAACTGCAAAAAGCGGTTCAGGAAGTGGGTATGCCATGCGTGGTAAAGCCTTTGATGTCGTCGAGCGGAAAAGGACAATCGACCATCAAAACGCTGGAAGATATTGAGAAAGCTTGGAGCTATGCCGTAGAAGGATCGCGTGGCGATGTTGTAGAGGTAATTGTAGAAGCTTTTGTAAAATTCAATTCTGAAATTACACTTTTGACGATTACGCAGAACAACAACCCGACGCTTTTTTGTGCACCAATTGGACACCGACAAGAACGCGGTGATTATCAAGAAAGCTGGCAACCTGCAAGAATTTCGGACAAGGATTTATTTGAAGCACAGGATATGGCCGAAAAAGTGACGGAAGCGCTTGGCGGTGCGGGTATTTTTGGTGTGGAATTTTTCCTGGCGGACGACGGCGTTTATTTCTCTGAATTGTCGCCTCGACCACACGACACCGGGATGGTGACCTTGGCAGGAACGCAGAATTTCAACCAGTTTGAATTGCACCTTCGTACGATTTTGAGCCTTCCGATTTTTGAAATAAAATTGGAAAAGCATGGTGCGAGTGCTGTTATTTTGGCTTCAGAAAATTCTTCCCATCCAAACTATGAAGGTTTGGATAAAATTGCCGGACTGCCTAAAACAGATTTCCGTATCTTTGGGAAACCAACTACCCGACCTTACCGAAGAATGGGCGTTGCACTGACAAATGACACGCTGGAAACGGCAGTTGAAGAAATTGTAGAACGAGCCAAAGAGGCATCGAAATTAATAACCATAACGTACAACTAATGAAAAATATAATGACCATTGCATTGTTCCTGCTTGCTTTTGGAGCGAATGCGCAAGACAAAAAAATTACGAAACCACAAGTTGTGGAAGCTTCCTGCGGACAATGCAACTTTGGAATGAAGGACAAAAAAGGGTGTGACTTGGCCGTGAAGATTGACGGGAAGCCTTATTTTGTAGATGGAACGAGCCTTGATGATCACGGCGATGCCCATGCAAAAGATGGTTTTTGCTCGAAAGTGCGTCACGCAGAAGTTACGGGAGAAGTGAAAGACAACCGTTTTGTGGCGAGTTCTTTTACATTATTGTCCGAAAAGCAGGCTAAAAAAGCGAAGAAGAAATAGTCATTCCTTTAGACAAATCTTAAAAAAAGCGGCTGTAAATAGTCGCTTTTTGTATTTAGGTGCGTAACGCCTTGTTTATTAATAAAAAATAATGAGAATAATTCCGATATCTTAGAAAACAGATTTCCATCCTTAAGAATCTCTTAAAAATGCAATGCGTTGTTGATGGTTTTGCATATTTTTAAGAAATCTATAACTACTTTTGTCTTCTTATTCCAAACTTTTTTCTGCTTATGAAGTTGCTCGTTGTTGAAGATGAACCAAACTTATTATCCATTATTAGGAAAGGACTCTCCGAGAACAATAACGAAGTGAGTGTTGCGATGGACGGCAGAACGGCTTTGGAAATGATCCAGGAACACAATTTTGACGTAGTGATTCTGGACATTATGATTCCCGAAATCAACGGGATTGAGATTTGCAGAAGATTGAGAGCTGCTAAAAACTTTGTTCCTATTTTGCTGCTGACTGCTTTGGGGACGACTGAAAATGTCGTAACGGGATTGAATGCTGGTGCAGATGATTATATGGCAAAGCCTTTTAAATTTACCGAACTTGAAGCACGAATAGCGGCCTTGGCCCGTAGAGCTACACAAGACAACAAACCGAATGACATTATTACTATTGACGATTTGGAAATTGACGGACGTTCGAAATCAGTTAAACGCAATGGTGATGGTATTGTCTTGACGGCAAAGGAATTCAAACTCCTGTATTATATGGCGAAGAACTCAGGAATGATCTTGTCGCGTGAAAAAATATTGGACAATGTTTGGGACATCAATTTCGACATGAATACCAATGTGGTGGATGTTTATATCAACTACTTGCGAAAAAAAATAGACAAACCTTACGAAACCAACCTCATCCAAACTATAAAAGGTCTGGGCTATGTACTAAAATCCTGATATGCAAATTCGAAAAAAAATTACGGTAACCTATATCGCGCTTTCGTGTTTCAGTACATTACTGTTGAGCATAGTGGTTTTCTTTTTGTTTAAACAAAACAATCAATATTATTTCCTAAAAAGGCTTCACGATCGGGCCAAGATTGCCGCATCTATTCACTATCAAGAAGATGCTGTGAAGGCAAAATACTTTCAGGATTTCAAGAATGAAGGTCTGGAAGAATTGATTGAGGAAAAGAATTATGTACTGAAAATAAACGGTGAGAATAGTTTTGAATACAACACTGAACTTCACCTTCAACCTGAATTTTATCAGGAAGTAATGAAAAATGGCTCTGGCTGGACCGAAGAAAACCACGTTTATCATTATGGCCAAGTCTTTGTAGAATCTGGACAAAAATATATGGTGATTGTGAGTGCCAAAGACCGCCGCGGTAATACGAGCGCCATCTATATTACGCAGATATTGGTTTTTGGCGGGATTGCTTTTATCTTTTTGGCTTACTTTTTTGGACGGTTCTTGGCGAAACAATTCATCAACCCTGTTTCGAGGATTACAAAAGAGGTGAAACGCATCAGTGCTTCTAATTTGCACAACCGTCTTCCGGATGTGGATAATTCGGATGAAATTGCCGATTTGACAAGGACTTTCAATGACATGCTGGACCGACTGGAAACCTCATTTGAGATCCAGGCGAACTTTATCAATAATGCGTCGCACGAATTGAAAACCCCTATCACAACCATCATTGCCGAGAGCGAAATCATGCTTTTGAAAGAGCGCGCGGTTGAAGATTATGTCGAATCGTTGGAAAACATCCACAAGCAGGCTTCCAAATTGGGCAACCTTACAGAAGGATTGCTCAAGCTTACCCAAACGGGGTATGACGGGAACAAGCAGGTACTCGATATTGCCCGAATTGATGATTTGCTATTGGACGTCAAGGCCGATGTGGATAAGATCTATCCGAACAACCGTGTGAACATTAAACTTGGGAATCTTCCTGATGATGTGCACTTATTGAATATTCCTTGCAACAAACCATTGCTGGAGCTTGCCTTGAACAACATTATTTCGAACGGTGTAAAATATTCTGACAATGATGAAGTTTTTGTTTCTCTTTTGGCAGAGAAAAATAAAATCAAAGTTACGATTACGGATATTGGGATTGGGATTCCGCCTGAGGATATTCCGCACTTATATGAGCCTTTCTTCCGCGGAAAAATTGCTTCCAAATATACCGGTTATGGCTTAGGACTTCCTTTGGCCATGAAAATCATCCGAATGCACAATGGTGAAATCCAGGTTCAGTCTGAAACCGGAAAGGGAACCGTTGTCACGATTATCTTCCATAAAGTCAACATTAAAAATTCTAATGTGAAATCTTAGAAAGTTCTAATCTTAGATTAAGGTTGCTCTAAAGTAGCAACAGTTAATTTGTATGTATAAATAAAAAGCTATACATATGAAAAATTTACTGATCCCTACCATTCTAGAAGCCGATACTATCAATGCTGTAAAAACGGCATTAAAACAATCAAAAGATGAGCCAACTACCATCATGCTTATGCTTGTGGCTGATGTTCCCGATACGGATTCGGCTGCTTTTTTCTTACGAAGCGTAAAAAGCGAAATGACCTCTTCTCAAAAGAAAGTTCTCAACGACATTAGAACAATCATTAATGAGGCGGGCACCAACTGCACTTTAAAAATCCATACTCAATACGGCGTTTCTTCACCATTGATTAAAAACCTGATTGAATTCCACAAGATCGGCCTTACGATTCTCACTCCATCTTATAAAGCGTGTACTAAAAAAATACAGATTCAATGCCTGCAACTTTTATGCAATTGCAAATCGCCAATATTGCATCTGACAGAAAATTGCGATGAAAAAGATTTGTCGAAAGCTCTGTATTTGGAAAAAACAAAATCAAAATATCAGGCAGAAGATTTACAGCAATTGATTCAGAATGAATTTGACTGCACAATTGTGAGTCAGGCAAAAATTCAAGAAAGTCAGGTTGCAGAAGACATGACAGCGATGTTGGCAGATGCGATTTCCAAGAATCAAATCAGCCTGTTGATTGAAACAAGAAAACCCGAAAAGGTATCGTTCAAGAAGAAAAAGGATACCACCATCAATGAAGTGCTTGGACTCCCTGTGCTTTCGGTTTATGAAGAGTTGGTCTAAAACTTAGTTTTCGTCCAATAGTATTCACCTTAAAATTACACTATATGCTATTGAATAAGAAAATCCCAATGAAATATGTCTTGGGAAAAATAAAATACGAACTGGTACTGGTTTTACTCTATGTGATTGCATTTGAAGTAGCCCACTCCTATTTTGAAGCGAATGCCTTGAACATTCCCATTGCAATTCCTACCATTATTGGTACGATTATCTCCTTGTTGCTGGCTTTCAAGTCCAATCAGGCCTATGACCGATGGTGGGAAGCACGTATTATCTGGGGAGCAATCGTAAATGATTCCCGAACCGTTGTTAGACAGGTGATTACCTTTTATAAAGATCCCGACTTTTCTGTAGAGGCAAATGAATTCAAGGAAAAATTCGCAAAAAGACAGGCGGCCTGGTGTTACAGCCTAGGGCAATCGCTTAGAGGAAAAGACCCGATCAAGCCGATAAAAGATTTGCTAACCGCTGATGAATTGCGCTTTGTCAAGAAACACAAACACGTTCCGAATGCACTACTTTTATTGCACTCAAAAGATTTAAGAACTGCCAGCCAGAACGGTCTTTTGAACGTTTATCAGCAGGTTGAAATTGACAATACCCTTACACGATTGTGTGATGGAATGGGAAAATGTGAGCGTATAAAGAATACGGTTTTCCCTACAACGTATAGCATGTACATCCGTTTTACGCTGTGTCTTTTCTTGATCTTGCTTCCTTTCGGATTGAACGATTTGGTTGGATGGTTGCAAATTCCACTGGTGACTACAATTGGTGTTGCGTTCTTCCTGATTGAAAAAATGGCAATCCATTTGCAAGACCCTTTTGAAAGCCGACCAACCGATACGCCGGTGACAACGATTTCAAACAATATCGAGAAAAACCTGATGCAGATGGTGAACGAATACAGAGATGAATTTGAGGAGGAAAAACTTCAGGCGCTTACCAATGAGCATGTTATCGCTCCGGTAAAAAACACCTACTTTGTCTTATAATCTTGAAAACAGTTTAGGATATGTTTATATAGTGGTTTATTTAATTTAATCTGTTTGCAAAACTCCATTAGAAATAATGGAGTTTTTTATTTTGTCTACTTTTTCTACATCCCGTGGTAGAGGGCACTATATTTTAAAAACTTTCGTTATAATTTTAAGCTGCATAAAAAAAGGTTATTTTTGTGTACATTTGAAAAAATTCCTATTTAAAAAGAACAGATTTAAAATTAACACCGCGCATTATTTATGACATTTTCAACGATTTTATTGCAAGCAGATACTATTGCAAAAGCCACTACAGACACTATCATTGAAGGAGTTGCCACCAACCAAGAAATGACCTTGTTCAGTTTCTTAATGAAGGGTGGAGCATTTCTTATTCCGATTATCATCCTGCTTTTTTATACCATTTATTTGATTTTTGAACGTTATCTGTCCATCAAAAAAGCAGTAAAGCATGATGTCTTGTTGATAAAAGATGTTAGAATGCAGCTTAATGCTGGAAATATGGACGCGGCAGTTTCACTGTCTGAAAGATCATCTTCAGCTGAAGGGAATGTTTTGAAAGAAGGAATTCTAACTATCGGTCGTCCAATTTCTGAAATTGAAGCCAATATGGAAAGGGCTGCAAATATTGAAATTGGCGAAATGGAAAAACGCATGGGTCACTTGGGTCTTATTGCCGGTATTGCACCAACACTTGGTTTCGTTGGAACAATTTCTGGGGTAATCAAGATTTTCTACAGTATCTCGGTTACGGAAAACATCAGTATCGGAAATATTTCTGGTGGTTTGTATGAAAAAATGATCAGTAGTGGTGCGGGTCTCGTTGTAGGTATCATTGCCTATGCCGCCTACCACCTTTTCAACGGAATGATTGATGGTTTCTCGTTGAATATTCAAAAACAAATATTAGAATTCGTAAACATAATCCAAAGACCTCATGGCGATAAAACGAAATAGAAGATTCCATGCGGAAGTGGCCACTTCGTCCCTGAGTGACATTATGTTTTTCCTTTTGTTGTTTTTCCTTATCATTTCAACATTGGCGAATCCAAATGTCATCAAGATGACGCTTCCAAAATCGGAACAAAATGAAAAGACAAACAAGCAACACATCAGCTTGTCGGTTTCTGAAGACAAACAATATTTTGTGGACAAACAACAGGTGAATTTCGAAGAACTTGAAACGGCACTACTGACGAAGATGGGCGACACAAAAGACCAGACTGTTATTGTAAGAATTCCTTATAACCTGCAAGTACAGGATCTTGTTGACCTGCTCCAGATTGGGGTAAAGAACAATCTCAAGTTTGTGATTGCAACTAATAAAAAATAAAAATGATGAAAGGTTTTGCTTCCAAATCAATTTTCAGAAAGAAATTTTGTCCTGAAACTTGTTGGCGTTTCGCCAGTCTTTTGAACAAAAAGCCTACTGAAATAAGCCGGATCTTCATATCCTAACATATAAGCAATTTCTTTTGAAGTTAACTTTGTATGAGCAAGTAACCGTTTGGCTTCTAATATAATTCTATTTTTGATTACATCATTTGGCTGTGGCAGGTTGAGGCGCTTGAACCGATGAGTAATTGTTTTTGGAGCCATATACAGAAGTTCTGCATAATCGGAAACGTTGTGTTTTTGTTTGTAATGCTCTTCTATCAGCATTGTAAATTTCCTAAAAAACTCCAGATCATTGTTCTGCTGGACCAGCGTGGTATTCAGATTTTGTTTTTTCCAAAGGCGTGCCGACTTAATGAATACCTGCTTCAAGTATGTTCGAATCATTTCTTCCCGAGAGGTATCCTCTAAACCAAATTCATGTGCCATTTGACCAAAAATGGAAGTGAAGAAAGGGATTTCGTCTGATTGAAGTATTACCATCGGCATGTTGTGGATATTATTAAACAGCAATCCATCACAGGCCACTTCTTCATCATGAATTTGGATACAGTAGAAATCACGGTTGTAAAAAACAAAATAGCCTTCTTCAGGTCCTGACATTTTTATTTCTAGATGTTGATTTGGACTTACAAAAAACAAAGAAGGCTGTTTTACTTTGTGATGTGTAAGATCTACTTGCAGTTCAAAACCTGGCGTAAGCAATAGTACTTTTATGTATTGGCTATACGTTTCGCTATTTATAGCAGGCAAACTTTTCTCGTTAAGAGGTATGAGTCCGAGGGTTTTTAAATCGCTTCTAAATACTTGTTCCAATATCATTTATAAAAAATTAAAGCTAAAATTACACATTTAATTACAACTAAACGAGCAAGAATTTCTATTCTAAAAAAATAGCAGAACAATTATTTGTTCTGCTATTTTTCACTGATACATTTATTTTCTTGCAAATTTTTCAAGTTCGCTGTTGAATTTCGAAGCTTCTTCTACAAACAATGCGTGTCCACTATTTTCAAATTTTACAATGTAAGAATCCTTGATTCCTTTGTGAAGCTCTTCTGCAAATGTAAAATCACATAATTTATCTTGAGTTCCATGAAAAATGGCTACTGGAATTTTGATTTTTGCCAATTCAGGACGTAAATCAACATTGCTGAGTGCCGTAATTGATTGGGTAACTGCATAAGGCCAAGCTTGAAGGTTGATGTTTTCCAACCACTTTTCTACATTTTTAGAGATGTTACCTTCTTTCGCTGGGAACAATGCTCCAAAACTTGCGATTAAATCCTGTCGACCTGTCAGAGTTGCTTGGATAACACCCTCTACAGCATCTTTGGTAAGTCCGTACGGAAAGCCGTCTCGTTGTATCCATGAAGGTGCAGCAGCTCCAAACAGAGCCAACTTGCTTACATGGGCCGCATTGTATTTGGTAATATAGTGGATTACAACTGCACCGCCCATCGAAAAGCCTCCCAATGTGGCATCTTCAATCTTTAATTTTTCAAGCACCACTTTGATATCATCGGAGAATACATCAAAATCATATCTACCATAAGGTCTATCTGATTGACCAAAACCTCTCAACGTGATACCGATGACACGGAACCCTTTGCTTGCAAGATATTGATATTGATACTCATACATCGCATCACTCAATGGCCAGCCATGAATTAGAACAATAGGTTTTCCTTCTCCAATATCGGTTACGTGTAATTTCACACCTTTTTCAACTTCAATATACTCAGCTCTTCCCAATGAAGCTGGCACTCTTTTCCCTTGAGCAATACTAGTTTGACTAAATACTAAACTCATAACTAAAACGGTTGTTGCAATAATTGATTTCATTTTTTTGATTTTTAAATGTTTATAAAATTTGATACTGCAAAGATGGGGCAATAACTAGCGTGAAGAAATGGACAAAGGTGGACAGGTATTGTATAATTTTCCCTGTGATAGAAAATTTCATAATTTCAGCACAAAACAAAAAAAAACTCCAACATTTCTGTTGAAGTTTTGTGGACGATGAAGGGTTCGAACCCCACCTTCCCGATGAAAAATACAGATGCCTTAAACCGCTTCGCCATCTAAGCTGCAAATCGGCAACCTTCGCTGTAAAGCCTTTGCTATTTTTGATTGTGCACAATTATAAACAAAAATTCCATTATATCCCAAAACAAAAAACTCCTCAGTTTCCTGAAGAGTTTTTTGTTGAATTTCAATTTTGGTTTAGCAACTTACTCTTTGATGATTTTAAAAGTCTTCGCTTCTTGATCACTAAATAGTTTTACGATATATACGCCAGAAGCAAAATTAGTAACATCTACGTTTACTTCGGAACCTAAATCTTGACCTGCATACATTTCTTGACCCAATTGATTGTAAATTTGCATACTACCAATTTCAGATTTATAGGAAACCGTCAGAGTATTTTTTGCTGGTACAGGATGAATGGATAACGATTTCGCATCAAAAGCAGGACTACTTAGGTTACTAACGTTTAGACTAAAGTCTAAAGCTTGACCAAATCCTGGAAAATCACCCAATCCAAATGCATCCATTGAAATGGCACAAGGGTTTATAATTGCAGGTGATTCCTCATCTCCATATATTTTTGTAATACGAATGCGTTTTGTACCGTTACTGGTATTTGCTGGTACGGAAAGATCTAACTCAACAAAGATATCGTCATTCCCATCTGAATTCGACAGCGTTCCCATCTCATAGATTTCTCCATCATCATCTAAAACGCCATTATTGTTCCAATCTATAAATGCTAAGATACTAGTATCAAATTCTCCATAAGTGTTTCCATAAACTTTAAGGGAGTAGGTCTGGCCTGGAGTTACAGTAACGAGAGTTGAAGTAAAATCAACCAGCGGATCATCAGCATTAGTATTATTGATCACATCATTATTTTCGAAACTCACTGTTGTGATTTCTTCAACGGTTACCTCATCTGCATCTGTAATGGCACAATAAGGACTTGGGAAATTTTGCGCATTTAAAGCTGTAGTGAAAATGGCCAATAAGAAAGTAATTTTTTTCATGAATTTTTAAATTTAGTTTAATGTAAACAATTTACGATGATTCCATTTAAACCAATATATTTTCATTTTTTTTTTAACTACAACTTATGATAAAAATATACTATGGTAAAAAAATATTAAGATATATTGAACCTTCTCCGAAATTCAAAAGTTACCGTCCATATTTGGCTAAAAAATATTTAATCAAAATACTCCATTAATTCAAAACAAAAAACTCCTCAGTTTCCTGAAGAGTTTCTAAATTATGGTGGGCGATGAGGGGTTCGAACCCCCGACCCCCTCGGTGTAAACGAGGTGCTCTGAACCAGCTGAGCTAATCGCCCTATTTTAGCAACTTCGTTTCCGTTATTGCGTGTGCAAATATAAGCCTCTTTTATTGATTTGCAAACAAAACTTTAAAAAATTACAAAATTTCTGCCACCACAAAGGTACTTCCGCCAACATAGATAAAATCGGTTTTTGAGGCCGACAGCAAAGCTTGCTGATAAGCCTCTGGAATTGAATGATATACTTTTCCAACCAAACCAAACTCTTGTGCTTTTGCCTGTAAAACATCTGCTTCTAATCCGCGTGGAATATTTGGTCTTGAAAAGTAGTAATGGGCATTTTTAGGAAACAAAGGCAGTACTTCTTCCAAATCCTTGTCGTTTACGACTCCTAAAACGAAGTGCAATTCGTCAAATTCTTCCTTTTGAACCTGATTTAATACAATTTCCAATCCATGTTTGTTATGTGCCGTATCGCAAATTACTTTCGGATCCGAATGGATTTGTTGCCATCTCCCTTGAATTCCTGTCGTTTCAATTACTTCTAGAAATCCTTTTTTAATGTTTTCTTCGGAAACGGTAAACTCTTTTTGTGTCTGCAAAACTTTTATGGTTTGCAAAACGGTCTTCTTATTATGTTTTTGATAATCGCCAATCAAAGCGGACAGATAGGTTTCCTGTATTAAATCGGAAGCAAAATAAATTTCAGAATTTGTTTCTTTGGCTTTCGCCGAAAAAACTCCTTTGGTTTCGTTTGTGTATTCTCCGATTACGACAGGAACATTTGATTTAATGATCCCCGCTTTTTCAAAAGCGATTGCTTCCAATGTATTTCCTAAAAACTGGGTATGATCAAGGCCAATGTTGGTGATTACCGAAACCAATGGCGTAATGATATTGGTAGAATCCAACCTTCCTCCCATTCCGACTTCTATAATGGCAATATCAATATCTTGTTTATTGAAATAATCGAAGGCTAGGCCCACCGTCATTTCGAAGAAACTCAATTGGTTTTCTTCAAAAAAAGATTTATTTTCGGCTATAAACTCACAGACAAATGCTTCTGAAATGGGCGCTCCGTTGATTTTGATTCGTTCGCGAAAGTCTTTTAAATGGGGAGAGGTATAGAGTCCGACTTTGTAACCTGCTTTTTGCAAGATAGATGCCAACATGTGCGATGTTGAACCTTTTCCGTTGGTTCCTGCAACGTGAATTGTTTTTATTGTTCGTTCGGGATTATTAAGGTGTTTGGCCAGCAAAATGGTATTGGTCAGATCCTTTTTATAAGCCGAAGCACCTTGTTGCTGGTACATGGGCAACTGACTGAACATCCAGTTCAAGGTTTCTTGATAGGTCATTTGTTTTTGAGAAATTATAGGAAACTAAAAAATTAGTTTAGGCTGAAGGTATAGATGATTTTCCCTACTTGCTTTTCAGGGGCATCATCGTCGGCTTGCCATCTTGTATTCATTGCGGCAATCTTGGCTTGATCTAATAGACATTTTTTAGTATTGGTTGTCCCTTTTACACCTGCAACCACACCGATTGTTTTTCCGGTCCTGTCAACGGTTACCTCAACCACTACTTTTCCAGTTTCGTTGCAAACGTATTTTGGGTCAGGCTTGGCCAATGCTTTTCTGTTTCCTAATGAATATCCACCACCGCTTCCGCCACCAGAACCTGGTCCGTTACCTGAACCATTGCCAGGGCCATTTCCTGTTCCGTTGCCACCTCCGGTACCGCCACCGCTTCCTCCGTCGCCATAGTAACTGCTTGAGTTCTTGTCGCCATTTGCTTTCCCTTTGTTTCCAGCCGCATCATCATCGCCATCTCCTCCTTTATTGGAAGAATTGAACATATTGGACAAGGCATCATCAACAGATTTGGAAGGCTTTTTTACAACAGGAGTTTCTTTTACAGTCGGTTTCTTGTCTTCGGTCTTGACAGGCTTCTTGGTTTCGGCAACCGAAACTGCATCATCTGAATCCTGGGAAAGTATTTCTTCGTCTGGAGCTGATTGCGTCGGGGTTTGCTTTGAAGCTTCGCTTACATTGAGGACTTCGCTTCTGTAATCGGCACCAGAACCTACATCACTGTCCCCAAAATTTACGGTTACCCCACCACCTCCACCGCCGGCCAATTCCTGGATACGCACTTCGGAAGCAAACTTTATAAAAATCAGCATGAGGAACAGCAATACAAAAATTGCCGCCGTTATGGCCAATGATTTCTTTTGTTCTTCTGTGATTGCGGTATTCATATTGGTTTGGAATTAATGCCCTACGGGTATTTTGATAACGAAAATAATGAAAATAAATTGTTTTGGTGGGTTTGATGCAAATTATGTTCCATTATTTAGGATTGTGTTCTAAAATGCAGGATTTTTTACACAAGCCAGGAGAGAGAAAGATTAAAAAATGCCTTATGATAAAAAAATAGCCCCGATGGTTTCAAGTAGCTTTTTGGGCTGGGGTTCAGCCCGAAAACTACTTGTTACCAGCGGGATTATAATTTAAAGAATGCTCGAAGTGGAGCTCCTAATTATACTAATTGTTTTAGTGCAATTTCGAAAGCGGTTGCACTGATGTTGGTTTTTGAATTGCTGATGGCGTGTGCCTTTACGATGGCGTTCTTGATGATCTCCGAAGTATCGTTGAAGATGGATTCATCAGTCATTTGTACTTTTTTCTCCATGAAATAGGCAAAAACGCGTGCCATTCCACAGTTTGAGATAAAGTCTGGGATAAGACTTACCTTGCTGTCTACGTTTTCCATGATTGGCCCGAAGAAGATGGCCTTGTCGGCGAATGGAACGTTTGCACCGCAAGAAATCACTTCCAGTCCTGAAGCAACCATGCTGTCTACCTGGTCTTGTGTTACCAGTCTTGAAGCAGCGCAAGGTGTGAAGATTTCGGCACCGATGGTCCAGATTTTAGCGTTGATTTCTTCGAAAGGAATCATGTTTTCGGCTACCAATTTGTTTCCGTCTTTGTTTAAGAAAAGGGTTCTGATTTCTTCGAAAGAAAAACCTTCTTGTTTGATTAGTCCACCATCACGGTCGATGATTCCGACTACTTTCGCACCCATATCGGCAAGGTAGAAAGCGGCGGCAGAACCTACGTTTCCGAAACCTTGAACGATTGCTTTTTTGCCTTTTACAGAACCTCCGTATATGTCGTAATAATGACGAACGGCTTGGGCCACGCCATATCCTGTGATCATATCGGCAACGGTGTATTTCTTGGCAACGTCTGGAGAGAACGATGGATTTTCGATTACTTTCACTACACCTTGACGCAACTGTCCGATGCGGTTGATTTTGTCGGCTTCAGTTGGTTTGAAATGTCCGTTGAAAACACCTTCTTGTGGATGCCAAACTCCGCATTCTTCTGTCATTGGGATTACTTCGTGGATTTCATCTACATTCAAATCGCCACCCGTACCGTAATAGCTTTTCAATAATGGGGAAACGGCTTTGTACCAACGTTGCAACACGCCTTTCTTACGAGGATCGTTCGGATCGAAGTTGATTCCTGATTTTGCACCTCCGATGGCTGGCCCTGAAACAGAAAACTTAACTTCCATTGTTTTGGCAAGCGAAAGCACTTCGTTCATGTCCAAGCCTTTTCTCATTCGGGTTCCTCCACCTGCCGCACCACCTCTAAGGGAGTTGATGACTGTCCAGCCTTCTGCTTCGGTTTCGGCGTCTTTCCAATTGAATACTATTTCTGGTTCTTTATTTTCGAATTTATGCAGTAAATCTTTCATTCTGTTGCGATATGTTTAGTTTTGGCAAATATAAAAAATAGGTTGATGAGAATTTGGTATTTTTTGTGATTTTTTGGGAAGGGGGTGGGTTGTAGGTTGTAAGTTGTAGGTTGTAGGTTTTGGAATTCCTATTATTTGAATTTTTCCCTTACTTGGGTTGGCATCTCCCTTACTCTTTTGTGTTTCTCCCTCACTTTTTTAGCTTCTCCCTTACTCTTTTGGGTTTCTCCCTCACTCTTTTGGATTTCTCCCTCACTTTTTTGGCTTCTCCCTCACTCTTTTGGGTTTCTCCCTCACTTTTTTGGTTTCTCTCGACCTCCATTGTATTTCTCTCGCACTTTTTTGGTTTCTCTCGACCTCTTTTTGGTTTCTCCTTAACTTTATGGCTTCTTTCTCACTCTTTTGAAAGGGTTGTTGCTATGGAAGTTGCTTTTTGAGATTTATCTTTATATTTGTTTTACTTGTAGAGACAACAAGGCTAAACTTCTCCTTAAATTATATGCAACATATGAAGGCTATCTATTTATTATTTGTTTTGTTTTTGTTTTCCTGTTCTTCCAAAACCAAGTTTAGTGGGATTGAATCGGATTATACTCAGGAATTGGTGGGGAAAATCAAAAAGATGATTATTAAAACCTATCAATATGACGTGGAACAACGCGACTCTATTTTATGGGTTACTACTAGGTCTATTGACTTTGACAGAAAGAATCGTGCACTAAAACAGACAGAGCACACCCTAAATTTTAACTACGAAACGGTTTATAGGTATGGAAATGCTTCATTGAAAAGCACGCACTCTACAACCAAAGACCGGACTGACCGATCGGAATATGTATATGACCGAAAGAAGAATGTTATTGAATACCGTCAATTTCAGAATGACAAGCTGGGCTTTTTGAAAATGTCTGTTTATGATTCGGAAAACAATATTGTGGAGGAAACTTATTTGCATCCGAATGCTCCTCACCTTAATTCTGTTGACAAGTATTCAATTGATTATATAAACAGGATTGTTACAATTAGGAATTTTAAAGAAAACAAGCCTAATGATCACAGGCATTTAAAATTGCATTATGACGAAAAAGGGTTTTTAATTAGAAGTGAAACTGTTCATACAGGAGAAACCGAAAGCAGTTCTGATTTGTATATACGAGAATATGATGCAAAAGGGAATCTTACTAAAAGCACAAGTTATGATAAAGAAAAAAATATTGTATCGTTGACTGTATCTAAAAACGAATACGACAGCAAGGGCAATATACTTGTTAGGGAAACTTTCTTGAATGGGAAACTGTTTGAAAAAACGGTTAATGAGATTGTATATTGGTAAACTCTGATTGATTTAGAAAAACTAAAAATGGCTTTATTGAAAGTATTATGAAAAAATCCTATCTCCTTATTGTATTCATTTCTTTTTTTCTTTTGAATTGTGAGAAGAAGGAAGAAGTGGCGAATGTTCCTTATATTATTTCGAAGGAGGAACGAGAATTTAAAAAAAGACTTGAGGAAGGAAACATTCCGCCTCCACCTACTGGATTTTATGGCTCCTCTAATGTTATTATCGACAAGGAAGGCGAGTTGTATTTCTATCAGAGAACTTATTATGGTGTTTTGGGCTGTATTGTAGAAGAAAATCCTTTGCCTGAATTTATTAATTTGCAACCGAAAGATTTGGTTAAAATCCCCTCTACCGCTGTTGGAGATTTCTTAAAAGAAAACACTGTAAAAAACCCTAGAGAAAAATGGGAGCATTTAATTGTTGCTTGCCAATTAGACACTCTAAAAAGTGAGGGATTTTTCAATATCATGCATTTCTTAAGAGACAATCAAGTTCCCATCTATCTAATCAGACGAACAACTCAAGAAGAAGATGTTGTCTTGAAATTTAAGGAAAGTAATGTGTTTTATGATTCTGATTCTATACAATGGGATAAAAGTCGAATAAGGTTTTTTGAATAAGGTTCCAAAGTTCAATTCATTTCCTTCCTAGCCCTGATGGTGCCATTGTTTGAGCTCTTGAACTGCCTGCCAAGGCAGGGCAAAGCGAGTGGCTCCAGCAGGAATATGGTTTCCTAAAAGCCCTACCGCTTCGCTTCAAAAAAAATCAAAAAATTACTCAAAACTATTGTGTTATTCGTTTGAATGTTAAATGGAGTTGCACTACTTTTGCACCTTTAAAAACAACAACACAATGAGCACAACTAAAACTATTAAATCTGCATTGATTTCGGTCTTTTCGAAGGAGGGATTGGAGCCAATTGTTAGAAAACTACACGAACAGAATGTTACTTTTTATTCGACCGGAGGGACGGAGGATTTTATCAAGAATCTTGGTATTCCTGTGGTTCCTGTGGAGGATGTAACTTCGTATCCTTCCATTTTAGGGGGGAGAGTGAAGACGTTGCACCCGAAAATTTTTGGTGGTATCTTGAACCGTCAGGACCATGAAGGCGATGTGCAACAGATGGAGGAATACAACATTCCGCAGATTGATTTAGTAATTGTGGATTTATATCCTTTTGAAAAAACGGTGGCTTCTGGAGCGAGCGAGGCGGATATCATCGAGAAGATTGATATCGGTGGGATTTCGTTGATTCGTGCTGCCGCGAAGAATTTCAAGGATACGGTTATTGTGGCTTCGGTGGATCAATACAGCTCTTTGCTGGATTTGATTACGGAGCAAAATGGCGCTACTACTTTGGAGAATAGAAAATTGTTTGCTACAAAGGCGTTCCATGTTTCTTCTCACTATGATACTGCGATTTTTAATTATTTCAATACGGACGATACAATTTTCAAGCAAAGTATCGGCGACGGACAGGTGTTGCGTTATGGAGAGAATCCGCACCAGAAAGGTTTCTTCTTTGGCGATTTTGATGCGATGTTTACGAAATTGCACGGAAAGGAATTGTCGTATAACAACTTGCTTGACGTTGACGCTGCCGTGAATTTGATTTTGGAATTCAAGAACGAAGACCCAACTTTTGCGATCTTGAAACACAACAACGCTTGTGGTTTGGCGACAAGAAATACGATGAAAGATGCTTATTTGACGGCTTTGGCTGGCGATCCTACTTCTGCCTTTGGTGGTGTTTTGATTGCGAATGGAAATATTGATGAGGCGACTGCTGAAGAAATCAACAAGCTTTTCTGTGAAGTGGTGATTGCTCCAAGCTATGACGAGAAAGCGATTGCAATTTTAGAAGAAAAGAAAAACAGGATCATCTTGGTTCAGAATGATGTGGAATTGCCAAACCGCCAAGTGAGAACTTGCTTGAATGGTATTTTGGTTCAAGGTAAAAATAATATTACGGACAATAAAGAGCATTTAAAGACCGTTACAAACACTACACCTTCTGAACAAGAGATAGAAGACTTGATTTTTGCATCGAAAGTGTGCAAGAATACTAAATCGAACACGATTGTCTTCGCAAAAAACAAAACTTTGATTGCTTCTGGTACTGGACAAACATCTAGAGTGGATGCCCTGAAACAAGCTGTTGAAAAAGCAGAAACTTTTGGTTTTAGCCTTAAAGGAGCGGTGATGGCGAGCGATGCATTTTTTCCGTTTCCAGATTGTGTGGAATTGGCCCACAATGCAGGAATCACAGCGGTAATTCAGCCAGGCGGTTCAATTAAAGATCAATTGAGTATTGATTTTTGCAACGAAAATAAAGTTGCAATGGTATTTACAGGAACACGTCATTTCAAACATTAATTTGTTTAACTTTGCACGTTGATTTTATAATAATTTAAACCCTTAACAAAAGTATGGGATTTTTTGATTTCATGACCGAGGATATAGCGATTGACCTTGGTACCGCAAACACACTAATCATTCACAACGACAAGGTTGTAATTGATAGTCCATCTATAGTAGCTCGCGACAGGATATCGGGCAAAATCATTGCCGTTGGTAAGGAAGCGAACTTGATGCAAGGTAAAACCCATGAAAACATAAAAACCATAAGGCCATTGAAAGACGGTGTAATTGCCGACTTTGATGCTTCTGAAAAAATGATCAGCATGTTCATCAAGAGTATTCCGGCTTTGAAGAAAAAGCTGTTTACTCCTGCCTTGAGAATGGTGGTCTGTATTCCGTCTGGAATTACAGAAGTAGAGATGCGTGCGGTTAAGGAATCTTGTGAAAGAGTAAACGGTAAGGAAGTTTATTTGATTCACGAACCAATGGCAGCAGCAATTGGTATTGGTGTTGATATCATGCAACCAAAAGGAAACATGATTGTGGACATTGGTGGTGGAACAACGGAAATTGCCGTTATCGCCTTGGGCGGAATTGTTTGCGACAAATCGGTTAAAATTGCCGGTGACGTTTTTACAAACGATATCGTTTATTATATGAGAACACAGCACAACTTATTCGTAGGAGAAAGTACGGCTGAGAAAATCAAAATTGAAATTGGTGCCGCGATCGAAGATCTTGAAACACCACCAGATGATATGTCAGTTCAAGGGCGTGATTTGCTTACTGGAAAACCAAAACAAGTAGAAGTTTCCTACAGAGAGATTGCAAAAGCTTTGGACAAATCGATTCAAAGGATTGAAGATGCGGTAATGGAAACATTATCACAGACTCCACCAGAATTGGCCGCCGATATCTACAACACGGGAATCTACCTTGCAGGTGGAGGATCGATGTTGAGAGGTTTGGACAAAAGGATTTCTCAAAAAACAGACTTGCCTGTTTACATAGCCGAAGATCCGTTGAGAGCCGTTGTTCGCGGAACCGGAATGGCTTTGAAAAACATTGTGAAGTTTAGAAGCATCTTGATTAAATAGCATTCAAAAAATGAATTCCAGATTCCGGAATATCACTTTTTGGAATCTGGAATTATAAAAACAATATTATGATTCTCTAATTTTAGAGCAATCAACCAAACACTGAATACCGTAAAAAGAAATGCAGCAAATATTTAATTTTATATTTAAAAACAGCTATCGATTGCTGTTTTTACTGCTTTTGGGTATTTCGTTATCCCTTACGATTCAGTCCCATTCCTTTCATAAAAGCAAGGTGATTTCGTCTGCCAATTTCTTGACGGGTGGTGTTTATGCACAATTGAATTCCATAAACGAGTATTTCAATCTCAGGACGCATAATGATGATTTGGCTAAAGAAAATGCACGATTGAAGCAATTGCTTTTCAACAGGATTGATTCCATACAACCCTCTGATTTTGATTCCATCAAAGGAGTAAAAAAGACAGAAGTTGTGGTGGCGAAAGTCATCAAAAACTCGTACAATTCTCCTGAAAATTATCTTACGATCGATGCCGGAGCAAACCAAGGCTTGAAAACGGATATGGGTGTGGTAAATGATTTGGGGATTGTTGGTATCATCGAAAAGACATCACCAAAATATGCAACGGTTTTGAGCGTCTTGAACGTAAAATCGCAAATCAATGCGAAGTTTAAGAAATCAAACCATTTTGGCTCCTTGATTTGGAACGGAAAAAGTACAGGATTTGCCCAGTTGATTGATGTACCTAGGCTTGCCGCATCGGTTAGGAAAGGCGACACGATCGTAACCGGAGCTCAATCGGTAATTTTCCCAGAGAATATAGGAATTGGTACGGTTCATAAAATTTATACCGACAACAAGACCAATTATTATACGATTGATGTGAAATTATTCAATGACATGACCAATCTGGGTCACGTTTACATCATTAAAAATAAAGAACGCGAAGAGATCATCAAATTAGAAACCGAAACCAAGAAAGAAGATGAATAGTGCCTTATTGATCAATATCGCCCGTTTCGTACTGTTGCTTTTTGCACAGGTTGCCATCTTTAATCAAATTGATTTTTTTGGTTACCTGAATCCGTATCCGTACATCTTATTCATTCTTTTGTTTCCTGTAAACGGAAATAAATACGGTTTGCTTTTGGCGAGTTTCTTTTTAGGAATTATAATGGATATGTTCAGCAATTCGGGTGGCGTTCACACGACTGCTGCAATTGCATTGGCGGCTTTAAGGCCAACTTTCTTTAAGTTTTCTTTTGGTGTAAGTTATGAATACCAAACCGTAAAAATCAACGACCGCTTGACACCTGAACGTTTTTCATTCATTTTGATTTCGGTAGTCACGCATCATTTTATTTTATTTTTATTAGAAGCATTCCGAATCAGTTTCTTCTGGGATATCCTTCTAAGAACTTTATTTAGCACTATCTTTACGATAATAATCTGCATTACAATAATCTACATTTTCAAGCCTAGCAAAAGATGAGAAAGGTTTTACTTCCAACAATCATTATCATATCAGCCATCCTGATTCTGATAAGGCTTTTCTATTTGCAAGTTATTGACGAAACGCTAAAGCTAAAGTCAGACAATAATGCCATTAAGATTATCTATGAATATCCCGAAAGAGGATATATTTATGACCGTCATGGAAAATTGATTGTAGCCAATCAGCCTTCCTATGACATTATGGTAACACCAAGAGATGTAAAAGGCATCGATACTTTAGAACTTTGTAAATTATTAAACATCACAAAGGGCGATTTTGATAGAATTTTGGAAAAGGCTATAACTTATAGCCCAAGGCTTCCTTCTGTTTTCCTACCTCAATTGAATAAAAAAGAATACGCCGCCTTTCAAGAAAAGCAAAGAAAATTTCAAGGATTTGATATTGTAAAGCGTTCGCTGAGGGATTATCAAACCACTGCAGGATCCAATATTTTTGGATTCATCACGCAAGCAAGTGAAAAAATAATCGAGAAAAATCCTTATTACAAACCAGGTGACTTATTAGGAAAACAAGGTGTTGAACAAGAATACGAAGAAATTTTAAGGGGCGTAAAAGGTGTAAAATACCGCCAGCGCGATAAATTCAATAAGGATATTGGTTCTTACAAGGATGGAAAATTTGATACTATCGCCATTCAAGGAGAAGACATGACCTTGACTATTGACATTGCCTTACAAGAATATGGCGAAGAATTGATGAAGAATAAAAGAGGTGGTATTGTTGCCATTGAACCAAGTACAGGAGAAATCCTAGCATTAGTTACAGCACCTTCTTATGATCCAGCTATTTTGGTAGGGAGAGAGCGTTCTAAAAATTATACAAAGTTATTTAACGATTCAATTTCCAAGCCTTTATTTGACAGGGGATTATTGGCTGTTTATCCTCCAGGATCTCCTTCAAAAATCATTACAGGGCTTATTGGATTGCAGGAACAAGTTATTGATGAGCAAACAACCTTTATGTGCAACCACGGTTTTAGTTATGCAAGAGGACGGTTCATGAGATGTCATGGTTCTGGCCCACACCAATTGTACAACGGTATTACCCAATCATGTAACGCCTATTTTGGTAATGTGTACATGAAAACCATCAATAAATATGTACGTCCGGCAGATGGAGTTGACGTTTGGAGCAGACATGCGCGAAGTTTTGGTTTGGGAGAATTTATGGGCTATGATTTGCCTGTTGGAAAAAGAGGCTTGATTCCTACATCAAAAACCTATAAAAGGATCTATCCAAATGGTGGCTGGAGAAGTACGGCTATCGTTTCAAATGCAATCGGACAGGGTGAGATTTTGATGACACCAATCCAATTGGCTAATATGATGGCGGCAGTTTCAAATGAAGGATATTATTATACACCTCACATCATTAAAAAAATCAAGGATCATCAAATCGATAAAAAATACAAGACCAAACACGTTACTACAATTGATAAAAAATATTTCAAGCCAGTTATAGAAGGATTGCATGGAGTTTACAATGGTGGTACGGCAAGTGCTCTTAAAATTGAAGGTATTGAAATTTGTGGAAAAACGGGAACGGCTGAAAACTTTGCGAAAATAAACGGTGTTCGTACGCAATTGACCGACCACTCAATCTTCGTAGCTTTTGCTCCAAAGGACAATCCAAAAATTGCTATTGCGGTTTTAGTTGAACACGGGTATTATGGTGCCCGAAATGCCGGACCAATTGCCAGTTTGATGATAGAAAAATATCTAAAAGGTGTAATCACACGAAAAGATTTGGAGAAAAAAATCTACGACAACGACCTCCAAAAAGAATATGCTAAATACATTAGCGGTCAACCTTTTGGTATAAACGGAAGATAATTGTATGAAAAATCAAAGCGTTAGAAGCAATATCGACTGGGTTATCGTTACCATATACAGTGTTTTGGTTATACTGGGCTGGCTGAATATCTATTCTTCCTCCTCACCTGTTGAAGCAACTTCCTTTTTTGACATGAACTATGAATATGGCAAGCAATTGCTGTTTATCATCGTTACGATTCCTTTGATTTTCGTTGTCCTTTCTGTTGATGCTAAATTCTATGAAAAATTCTCCAGTATCATTTATGCGGCAGCACTTCTTGGAGTAGCCGGTTTGTTTGTCTTTGGTAAAGAAATTAAAGGTCAGACCAACTGGTATTCGTTCGGGTCTTTCAGTTTGCAACCTGCTGAATTTGCAAAAGCCGCAACTGGTTTGGCATTGGCAAAATACTTAGGCGATGTACAAATAAATCTGAATGATGTCAGGAAGCAGGCCATTGGGCTTGGAATAATCTTTTTACCGATTTTATTAATTATTCCAAACGACCCTGGAAGTGCCTTGATTTTCATGTCGCTCACCTTTGTTCTGTACAGAGAAGGCTTACCTGCTTGGTACCTTTGGACAGGCTTCATCGCTATTATTTTATTCGTGATGAGTTTGCTTTTGGAACCCGTTTACATCATGCTGATTGCTGCAATTGTGATTGCACTGATCTATCTCAGAACACGACTTGTAAACAGAAATATAGTTTTCAGTGCCATCATTTTCGTCCTTATTTCGATATTTACTTTTTCGGTAAGTTATGTGTTTGATAATGTCTTCCAACAGCATCATCGCGACCGTTTTAATGTATTGTTAGGAAAACAAGTCGATATGAAAGGTATTGGATACAACATCAATCAATCGAAAATTGCCATAGGATCTGGCGGATTGACAGGTAAGGGATTCTTGGAAGGTACTCAAACCAAAGGAGGGTTTGTTCCTGAACAACATACGGATTATATTTTTACAACCGTAGGAGAAGAATGGGGCTTTGCCGGATCAACTGTTGTTATTGCCTTGTTCCTCGGATTGGTTTTAAGGATAATCTATTTGGCCGAAAGGCAGAAAACAAAATTCAGCAGGGTTTATGGTTATTGTGTTGCCTCAATCCTATTCATTCACTTCTTTATCAACATCGCAATGGTTTTGGGTCTTTTTCCAACTGTTGGGGTTCCGTTACCCATGTTTTCTTATGGTGGTTCTGGACTTTTTGCGTTTACTATTTTGATATTCATTTTTGTGAAAATGGATGCCAATAAGGTAAATGAGTGGTAATTACGCAACAATATTCTTACTTTGAAGCCTATCATACAAAATTGCTTTTGTTAGGATAAACTCTTTTAGGCACGATTCTTGTTAAATACATTCAAAATTAAAAACTATGAAAAAGAATTTACTATTTGCATTATTATTAGGATCTATGGGCATCTTCGCTCAGGAAGTTCCAACAACAGCTGTTGATTCATCAAGAACATTGTTACAAGCTCCAAAGGTTACGCAAGAGCAAGTACTGCAATCGGAAGAAATGAAGGCTATTGCACTGAAAAATCAAAAAGAAAATGAAGTGCTGAAAAAGCAGGCTGAAAAAGACGCCAAGAAACTACAAAAAGAGCAGAAGAAATTTGCGAAAGAGCAGAAGAAATTCGAAAAGCGCCAAAGTAAAATTGCAAGTGCAGAAAAAGATTTTAACAAAAGTAAAAAGAGGCTAGAAAGCGAACAAAAATCTTTTGAAAAAAACACGAAGAAATTTGAAAAGGCCCAATCTAGAGGAAAAGCTTCGGCGGAAGACTTGAAAAAAATGGAAATCAAATTGAGTAAGCAACAAACTAAAATTAAAGAGTTGCAACTGAAAAGACAAAAAGCCGAATCTAACCTGATTGATATCAGAAAATAATTTAAAAAGCTGTAATTTTAGAATTACAGCTTTTTTTTTAGCATTTATAAAGGGAAGAAACCCTTTCGTCAAAATGTTCCATAAAGAACAATCAAAATCTTATCTTTGCCAAGAATTTCAATTGATGTATTATAATGGACAAAGCTGTTTCGGGGTTTTCAAAACTATCCAAGGAAGGAAAAATAGAGTGGATTGCAAATCGTTATTTTTCTGAACCGACAGAGGCAATTTCACTTCTTAAAAATTACTGGAATAATGACGAAAAGCTTCAAAAACTCCATGATGATTTTATAGAAAACACCATTACCAATTTTTATCTACCCTTAGGAATAGCGCCTAACTTTCTTATAAACGATAAGTTTTATACCGTTCCAATGGCAATTGAAGAAAGCTCTGTTGTGGCTGCAGCTGCAAAAGCGGCGAAATTTTGGTCGGAACGTGGTGGTTTCAAAGCCACTGTCTTGAATACAGAAAAGATTGGGCAGGTTCATTTTATCTTTAAAGGAACCTCTTCCAAATTAGAAAAATTCTTCAATGAAAATAAGAAATTATTTTTTGAAGAAACAGAAAGCATCACCAAGAACATGCAAAAACGTGGTGGTGGAATTCTGGATATCGTCCTGAACGACAAAACCGATTTGCTTCCTGATTATTATCAGCTTCATGCTACTTTTGAAACGAAAGATTCGATGGGAGCGAATTTCATCAACTCTTGTTTGGAGCAATTTGCCAAGACTTTGAAAAGATTGGCTCAAGAAAATGATGCGTTTACAGAAGAAGAAAAAAATCCTCAGGTTGTGATGAGCATACTTTCAAACTATGTTCCGAATTGTATTGTTCGGGCAGAAGTTTCTTGTAAAGTTGAAGAACTTTCTGATGGAAAGAAAGTCAATGCTCAAGAGTTTGCCGAAAAATTTGTGAGAGCTGTGCAAATTGCCGAAGTGGAACCTTACAGGGCAGTTACTCACAATAAAGGAATCATGAACGGTATTGATGCTGTTGTATTGGCGACAGGAAATGATTTTCGTGCCGTTGAGGCTGGAATACACGCTTATGCCTCTAAATCTGGAAAATACTCGAGTCTTTCGCATGCCAAAATAGAAGATGGAATTTTCACTTTTTGGATGGAAATCCCATTGGCTTTAGGAACAGTAGGCGGATTGACTTCTTTGCATCCATTGGTGAAATTTGCCTTGCAGATGCTCGAAAATCCTTCAGCAAAAGAACTGATGCAAATTGTTGCAGTGGTGGGATTGGCACAAAATTTTGCCGCGTTACGTTCGCTTACCACTACTGGAATACAAGAAGGACACATGAAAATGCACCTTGGAAACATCATCAATCAATTTGAAGCAAGTGATGAAGAACGTGTGATGATTGTGAATCATTTTGAAAACAATGCTGTTTCGCATTCGGCTGTTGTAGATTATATTGAAAACCTGAGAAAAGTAAAATCCTAATCCATTGAAACAAACTTATTACAGTAACGGAAAACTTTTTATTACCGGCGAATATGTGGTTCTAGATGGTGCAAAGGCTTTTGCTCTGCCTACTCGATTTGGACAAAGTCTTATTGTCGAAAAGGGAGAAGGAAAACGAATTGTCTGGAAAAGTTATGACAGCGACAAATCGGTTTGGTTTGAAGACGTGATTGCATTTGATGAAATCAAAACTGAAAAAGCTACTTCTGAAATTGAAACTGTAAAAACGACACTTATTAAGATTCTTCACGAGGCCTATCTTCTTAATCCAGATTTTATAGAAGCTTCTGAAGGCTATATCATAACAACTGAACTCACTTTCCCTAGGTTTTGGGGATTAGGCACCTCTTCTACTTTAATAAACAATATTGCGCAGTGGGCCCAAATCGATGCTTTCCAGCTATTGGATAATAGCTTTGGTGGCAGTGGTTATGATATTGCATGTGCGCAAAACGATACACCTTTATTGTTTTGGAGAGAAGCTGGACAACCTCGGGTGGAAAAGATCGACTTTAATCCATCATTTGGGCACAATCTATACTTTGTTTATCTGAATAAAAAACAAAGCAGTAAAGCGGCGATTGCCTCCTATTATGCTAAACAAAACAATGTTTCGAAAGTTGTTATGGCTATCGACGCGATAACTGAAAAGGCGATCCATGCGAAAGACTTAATGACTTTTGCAAGACAACTAGAAAAACACGAAGCCATCATTAGCGAAGTTCTGGAAATGGAAACGGTAAAGGAACGCTTTTTCCATGATTTTGAAGGAACCGTTAAAAGTCTTGGGGCTTGGGGAGGAGATTTTGTGTTGGTTGTCTCTGAAAGCGATCCAACGCGTTATTTTGAAGAAAAAGGATTCAAGACAATCATTCCGTTTAGAGAAATGTGCTTGGTGGACTAAATAAAAAATCAGAATTGTACTTAACTCCCGATTTCATTGTGCTTTCGGGATTTTTTTTGTAGTCCATTTCGATTTTTCTGTAGGTCCGTTAGCAACAATGTAAGTTGCGCAAGGGACAATATAAGTTGCGTTGACAACAATGTAAGTTGCGCAAGCAACAATCTAAGTTGCGCAAGGGACAATGTAAGTTGCGTTGACGACAATGTAAGTTGCGCAAGCAACAATCTAAGTTGTACAAGGAACAATGTAAGTTGCGTTAGGAAAAATACATCTTGCGTTAAGGACAATGTATCTTTTGCTAAAAATATTTGAATGCTTGCTTAATGTCATAAAAAAATCCCGGACGAACCGGGATTTTTTATTGAACTAATATATTAACTTCTTAATAAAATAACTGTCTGTTGTCTTCGATTTCTGCATCAGCTTTCAAAGCACCGATTACTCTTCCTGGAGCTGAAGCGCTTTGTCCGCTTAATTTAGCTACATACGGTTTATAGTCTGTGATTGCTGGTGCTTTCGTTACGCTTTTTGTTTGTATTACGTAAACTCCAGAATTACCTTCGATTGGAGCAGAAACTTTGTTTGCCGCCAATGAGAAAGCTGTTCCTACCACTTTTTGTTCGAATCCAGCTCCTGGTAGAACTGCATTTTCAACCGTAAGGTCTGCCGCATTTTGAACAGTGCTTCCTGAAGCTTTAGCGATATCTGCTAAAGAACTACCTTTCATTTTCGCTTTGATCAATTCTGCTTTTTTCTTGTTTTTCAATTTTGGTTCGATAGAAAGTCTTGCTTGGTCGATCGCCATTAAACCTTCTTCGTTTACTTTCTTAAGCTTTACAATAACGTGACCAACATTTGGCACTTCGTAACGTTTTACATCGCCTACGTTTGTTTTCTTTTCGAAAGCCCATTTCACGATTTGTCTTTGGTTTTGGATAGGACCAAAGCTTTCGTCCATTGCTTGTACTTTTACAGAAGGCGTTACTGTAACACCGTTTTCTTTGGCAACAGCCGCAAAATCTTTATCAGCTGCTTCCATTTCGAATTTCACTGCTTTCGTATATACTTTATCAGTAGTAGATTCTGAAGCGTCGATTTTTCTTGCGATAGTAGCCAAACGGATTCCGTCTTGCTTATCTGTAACATTGATGATGTGGAAACCAAATTCCGTTTCTACCAAACCAATTTTTCCGATTGGGTTACCAAATACGAAATCGTTGAATTTAGGCGTCATTTGTCCTTTAGAGAAAAATCCTAAATCTCCACCTTGTTGTTTTGAAGAATCATCAGAATTTGTCATTGCCAACATCATGAATGAAGATGGATTAGCTTGTACTTGTGCCAACAATTCGTTTGCTTTTGCTTGTGCTTCTTCCTTAGTTCTTGTTACAGAAGGATTAGCTCTCATCGCGCCTTTGTAGGCCAAAAGAATGTGACTTGCTTTAGCATTGATACCTGCTTGTCTTCCTAAAGATTTACTAACAGCATAGTATCCGTTGTATAGGTATGGTCCGAAAACTTCACCTTGTGGAAGGTTGTATAATTGCTCAGCAAATTCTGCTGGCAAGCTACTTTTTGCTACAAATGAAGAATCGTAAGGGATATCAGAATTAGAGTTTACAAAATCGGCTATGTTTGAAGCAGATCTGAAACCTGGCAACGTATCGTTCTTTTGTGTTTCTTTATTGTAAACTACTTTTCCAGAAAGTGTTTGAGTAAGTTCTTTCTTTACTTCATCTTGGTCTTCTGTAGAAGCTTTATCCTCGATCACTACGAATTCGATATCACGGGTTTCCTCCGCTTTGTATTTCTTTTCGTTTTTCTTCATGAAATCAACAATTTCAGCATCAGAAATTTTAACTTCACTGTCTTTGATTGTGGAGTAGGCAACAGAAACAAAGTCAAAGTTGACTTTGTTTGCTTCCATTTCATATTTCAATTTAGCTTCTGCATTGGTTGTATAAACTCCTGATTTTACAAGCGAGCTGTAGATTTGAAATTTAGCATTCAATTCTGCGTCTCTTTTTCTTGCATTGATCATTTGAGCTTGCTCAGGATTTGTTCTGAAGTATTCTTTGAATTTTGCAATATCAAAAACTCCAGCTTCGTTCAAGAAACTTGGGTTTTGACCAATATCCTGGCTTTGTTTTAGCACTTCGATGATGTGGTCTTCACCAACTCTTAATCCTAATTTTTCGAATTCAGTATTCAATAAAGAAACGGTTACTTCTTGCTCCCAAACTCTGTTTACGGCTTGAGCAGAAGTTAATCCTTGTCCGCTTTTTTCAACATTATCAACTTTAACTCTAAAATCGTCGAAAGAAATTTCGTTTCCGTTCACACTTCCAACATCACTTGGGGTTCTATTAAATCCACCACCTTGTACAAGATCGCCTACTACAAATGCCAATAAACAAAAGCCTATAACAAGTATTAAAAGAAGCGAGCGTTGTCTAATTTTTTGTAAAACTGCCATTTTCTATGTTTGTTAATTTTAAAATTTAGTTTGCGAAAATACAATTATCTATTTAATAATTATAGTTGTAAGGTTATAATTTGCAATAAAAAATGATTTTTTTTTTGAAACTAATCTTTGATGGTCATTTTGACCAATTCGATTTTTTTATTGGTCGCTTCCTCGACAACAAAATGAAAGTTTTCAATCTGTATATTTTCACCTTTCTGGGGTATTTCTTTGGTAAAATCTACAATAAATCCGCCCAGTGTAGTATAAGAATCGCTTTCGGGAATATTGATTTTATACTTTTCATTGAGGTCTTCAACATGCAATCGGGTGGAAAACAAGTAGCTTCTATTTCCCAATTCCTGATCAATTAATTCTTCATCTGAATCGTGCTCATCTTCAATTTCTCCGAACAATTCTTCAACAATATCTTCGATAGTGACCATTCCAGAAGTGCCTCCGTATTCGTCTAAAACAATGGCTACACTTTTTCTTTTCTTGGTTAGAAGATTCATTACGTCTTTGATGAAAATTGTTTCGGGAACAAACTCTACCGGAATCATTATCGATTTGATTGTCTTGGGTTTCTTGAAGAGTTCAAAAGAATGCACATATCCTATAATATCATCTAGTGAATTCTGATAGACCAAAATTTTTGAG